>DATIEI010000338.1:0-24230 GCA_035455845.1 Solirubrobacteraceae bacterium | reverse complement strand
GGTGAACATCCCCTTCTACCAGCAGTTCATCGACGAGCATGGCATCGTCCAGGCCAACGAGGTGATGGAGCAGGCGGCCGACGCGATGCTCGACCAGCTGGTGCGCATTGAGGCGACGCTGCGCCCGCTGCGCGAAGGCGTGGCGACCGGCTAACGAGCGGTCCAGCCCTGGTCGAGGGTGATCGGGGCCCCGGTGAACATCTTCCCGGCCGGGCTGACCAGGAAGGAGACCACGCCGGCCACCTCGGAGGGCTCGATCAGCTCCTTGACCGCGTGGGGCTGGAGGATGACCTTCTCGATCACCTCGTCCTCGGGCAGCCCGTGGGCACGGGCCTGATCGGCGATCTGCTTCTCGACCAGGGGTGTGCGCACGTAGGCGGGACATACCGCGTTCGCGGTGATCCCGTGCTCGGCGCCCTCGAGCGCGAGCGTGCGGCACAGGCCGATGACGCCGTGCTTGGACGAGACGTAGGCCGCCTTATAGGGAGAGGCGACCAGGCCGTGGACGGAGGCGATCGCCACGAAGCGGCCGGCGCCGGAGGATTTCAGCGCAGGCCAGGAGTATTTGGCGAGCAGGAACGGGCTGGTCAGAAGCAGCGCGACGATCGTGTTCCACTTGTCGACCGGAAACTCCTCGATCGGAGCGACGTGCTGGATGCCGGCATTGGCGACCACGACGTCGAGCCGGCCAAACTTCTCGATGGCCGTTTCCACGGCGGCCTGGTTGGCGTTGGCGTCGGTCAGATCGGCCTCGTATGGCGTGCCCGGGCCGTCGGGATCCGGCCGGAGATCGACCGACAGGACGCTCATGCCGTCGTCTTGCAGCCGCTGCGCCACCGCGCGGCCGATCCCGCTCGCGGCGCCGGTGACGATGGCCGCCTTGGCGCTAATGCGAGTTCCTCCTTGCGGACGGCGACGAGGCGACGAAAGACTCGTAGATCTCGGCCAGCGCCTTGCGCTGGCGCGTGGTCAGGTGGGGATCGGTGGCGATTGCCTCGAGGGTGGGGTTGGCCTCCGGCACAGAGCCCGGTGGTGCCATGCCCGCCTGTTCATACAGCGCATCTGAGGACAGCTTCAGTGCCTTGGCGATCCCGTCGAGCACCTGCTGGGAGGGCGCTCTCAGGCCCCGCTCGATCTGCGAGAGATACGGGTTCGAGATCCCGGCCAGCTCGGCGAACTGGCGCATCGAGAGTTCGGCCAGCTCACGCTGCTGGCGGATGATCTCGCCCAGGGCGGCTGAAGCACGCGACGCCATGCGCTCAGCATAGACCGGCGCTCCGGGTCACAAGGTTTCGGTCGGGCGGTGGCGCCTACGAGCGATCGATCGCGCGTTCGCGTTCGATCCGTGCCAAGGCGGCACGCCCGCCGCTGAGGCGGAGGTGGCCGGCCCCACCGCGGGGCCGGCCCACCTCGATTGCTGTTACCTGCTCCTGTGGTGTGAGTCCCCGCGGTGGTGTGAGTCCCCGCGATGAGTGGTCGTGAACTTGTAGATGGTGGCCGAGGTGAACGGCGTACCAGGATTGAGCGTGGTTGATGGGAACCGCGGATCGTTCGGGGAGTTCGGGAAGTGCTGGGTTTCAAGCGTGAAGCCGTCACTCTGGCGATACGTATGGCCACTCGTCCCGACCCAGTCGCCCACGAGGAAGTTGCCCGTGTAGAACTGCACCCCCGGCTCGGTCGTGTAGGTGGTCAGAACGCGTCCACTGACGGGATCGATCGAGACCACGGCCGGCTTGTTCAGGCCGCCCCCGTTGAGCACCCAGTTGTGATCGTAGCCGTGGGCGAGGACCAGCTGGTTGCCCTGGGGCGCCGTGGCGTCCCGGATGTCCCGCCCGATGGGCTTCAGCGACGTGAAGTCAAACGGCGTGCCCGCAACCGGCGCAATCCCGGTCGGAATCAGGTTGGCGTCCGTCGGCGTGAAGCTGTTGGCGTTGATCTGCATCAACTGGCCGTAGACATCGCCTGATCCCTCACCGGCCAGGTTGAAATACGAATGGTTGGTGAGGTTGATCACGGTCGGGGCGTCCGTCGTCGCCAGGTAGTCGATCCTCAGGGCGTTGTCACGGGTGATCGTGTACGTCACGGTGTTGTCCACCGTCCCCGGGAAGCCGTTCTTGCCGTTCGGGTCGGTGTACTTGAGCACCAGCGACGCGGAGTTACACCCGGTATGTGGCGTGCTGGCGGTCCAGACCTGGTTGTTGTACGAATCTGGGCCACCGTGCAGCAGGTTCGGGCCGTTGTTGGGATTCGGGCTCGGTGGCTGCGGGAAGCCCAACGTGTACAGAGTGTTGTTCAGCGTGAACTCGGCGCCCGCGATCCGGTTCGCGTAGCGGCCGATGATCGCGCCGAAGTAGGCGTTCCCCGATCCACCGGCCGGGGGGTTGTTGTACATCGTCTCGTACTGCAGCAGTCCGGCTGGCGTAGCCGGGAATCCGAGCGCGACGTTGGCTTGGCGTCCCCACCTGTCAGGAGCCCAAATGGACTGGACGATGCCGCCGTAGTTGCTGATCACGACCTTCAGCCCGTTGCCACTGTCCAACGTGTAGAGGCTTACGGTCTTACCAGCCTGTGGGTTTGCGGTGTCGCTCAGCGTTCCCCACGTGGCCGGGTTGCTGATAGTCGCGCATCCGTGGCCGTGGTGGTCACCGTGCTTTCCGGTCCTGTGGTGCGACTTGGCGGATGCGCTGACTGCGAGCGTCGCTGTCAGCCCGATCGCCAGGGCGGCCGCCACGAGAGCTGTGAGCGCCCGTCCCGGCCGGCGAATGGAGAACTGCATACGTACTCCCCTCCGGTTGAGGTATCCCGATCCGAGCCGTTGGTCTGCGGGGGTGAGCCCACGCAGCCGAGGGTTCGAAGGCGAGACCGGCCGCCGCTTAGATGGGCATCCCCGACCGCGGCACCGATTCGTGCCGTGCGTAGCCGAGGTCACCGACAGCTGCGGTCGAGCACATGCTCCGCGTTGAAGCGCACCCTGGGTTTTCTCTCGCCAAGGCGCCGCGCGTCATCTCTCTCTTCTCACCACTGAATGGCTCGAACCGAGATCCTGGCTGTGTGAGCGTTCACATGCAATCCGTAAAAAACCACAAAGATTGTCTCCTGCTCGCTCGCGGCACGTCGGTATGCCGTATCGGCGACTTCCAGCGAGGACTCGGGGAGCGGAGGCAGAGCAGTCCGTCAGCCAATGGTGACGGTGCGCCCGCGGTCGGCTGCCTCGTAGAGGCCCTCAATACATCGGGCCTGGGCGATGGCATCGGCTCGGTTCAGGAGCGGTTCGGTCTCGCCACGGATGGCCGCCGAGAAGTTCTCGGCCTCCAGACCGTACGAGTTCTCCTTTTCGATCTCGATGCGCTCGGTGGCGCCGCCGCGAGTCAGATTGATGCCCGGGTTGCGACAGTGCCAGGGATCGTCGAGCCGCACGGACCCCGCGTCACCGACGACCTCGAGCAGGTCGCGGCTGTCGAGCGCCAGGCCGCAGTCGAAGTGACTGATGACGTCGTTCGCGTGGCGCATGGTGGCGGCGAAGGCAACGTCGACGCCGTCGCCGCCGAGCGACTGCTCGGCGCTGACCCGCTCGGGTTCGCCGGCGATCAGTCGGGTCGCGCTCACGCAGTAGCAGCCCACGTCCATCAGCCCGCCGCCGTCGAGGCCGGCCTGCAGCCGGACGTTGGCCGGGTCGTTCGTGACGAAGCCAAACGCCGCCCGGATCATGCGGATCCGGCCGACGGCGCCCTCGTTCAGGAGCTCGGTGAGCCTTGCCGTTTGCGGATTGTGGCGCCACATGAACGCCTCCATGAGCAGGCGACCATTCTGCTCGGCCGCGTCGAACGCGCGCTCAACCTCTTTGGCCCGGCGGCTGAGCGGCTTCTCGCACAGAACGTGCTTGCCGTTTTGCAGAGCGCGGATGCTCCAATCGACGTGCATCGAGTTCGGGAGCGGGATATAGATCGCCTCGACGTCCGGATCGCCCAGCAGCGCCTCGTAGCTGTCGTGGACCTTGGGGATCTCGTTCTCGCGCGCGTATTCCTGGCCTTTGGCCCGGTCGCGACTGGCCACGGCGACGATCTCGACCCCGCTTGCCTTGCGGGCGCCCTCCAGGAACAGGCGATTGATACGCGCGGTCGAGATGATTCCCCACGTCACGGCTGACATCGGCCCGGCACACTAGTGAAATCTTGTCCAGTCGCGTCACCGCGTTCGCTCCCGGTCGGGTCAACCTGATCGGCGAACACACCGACTACAACCACGGATTGGCGCTGCCGTTCGCGATCGCCGAGGGCGTGACCGTCCGTGCGGCGGCACTGGCCGACCGGCGGATAGAGGCGCTGGCCGAGGATCTCGACGAGCGCGACAGCTTCTCGCTCGGTTCGGTTGAGCGCGCGGACGGCTGGCGCGCGTTCGTGCGGGGCGCGGCGGGCGAGCTGATCGATCTCGGGGTGTCGCTGCGCGGCGAGTCGCTTTCGATCAGCGGGACGGTCCCGCGTGGCGCGGGGCTCTCATCCTCGGCGGCTTTGGAGGTCGCGTTGGTGCTGGCGTTGCTGGCCGTGGCAGACGCGCCCGAGCCGGACCGGATGGAGTTGGCCCGTCTGTGCTCGCGGATCGAGAACGACTGGGTGGGCGCCCAGACCGGTCTGCTCGACCAGATCGCCTCGCTGTTCGGCGAGCCCGACCGGGCGCTGCTGGTGGACTTCGACTCGCTCTCGGTCCAGCCGGTGCGGCTCGGGCTCGGAGACTTCAAGCTCATCGTGCTCGACTCGGGCGAGGAGCACACCCACGCCGGCTCGGGCTACAACGAGCGCCGGGCCGAGTGTGCGGAGGCGGCCTCGCGGCTGGGGTTGGAGAGCCTGCGGGATGCTTCTCTGGAGATGGCTTCAGAGCTGCCTTCGCCGCTGTCGTTGCGCGTCCGGCACGTGGTGAGCGAGAACTTGCGCGTGTCCGAGGCGGTCACCGCGCTCGAACGAGGCGATCTCGCTCAGCTGGGCCGGTTGCTCGACGCCTCGCACGCGAGCCTGCGCGACTGCTATGAGGTATCGACCCACGCGGTCGAGGACGCGGTGGCGCGGTGCAAGCGGGCGGGCGCGCTGGGAGCGCGGATCATGGGCGGCGGGTTCGGGGGAAGCGTGCTCGCGCTGCTGCCGGGGGACTGCGCGGCCCCCGAGGGGGCGGTCGAGGTGCGTCCGGGGCCGGGGGCACGGGTGGTCCGCTCGTGACCGGTGTCGTGGAGCTGACGCCCGAGGGGGTGGTCGCTGGCGACGTCGTGGCCGTGGCGCGCGAGGACGCTGCGGTTTTTCTCGGCGCTGCCGCCCGGGCTGAGATGGAGCGCAGCGCCGCGGTGGTGGCGGCGCGAGCCGATGCCGACGAACCGGCCTATGGGATCTCGACCGGGTTCGGATCGCTGGCGCTGGTCCGGATTCCGGCTTCGGCTCGGGTCGAGCTGCAGCGCTCGCTGATCCGCTCGCACGCGTCGGGGATGGGGCCGCCGATCGAGCGCGAGGTGGTGCGGGCGATGATGCTGTTGCGTGCCCGCTCGCTGGCCATGGGGCGTTCGGGCGCGCGGCCGGTAGTCGTCGAGCGGATGCTGGCGCTGCTCGGCGCGGGGATCACGCCGTTCGTGCCCGAGCACGGGTCGCTCGGAGCGAGCGGGGATCTCGCGCCGCTGGCTCACTGCGCGCTTGTCCTGACCGGCGAAGGATCGGTCGTGGACGGTGCCGGAGTCGTCCGGCCAGCGGAGGAGGCGCTGGCCTCGGCCGGGATCGAGCCGCTTGAATTGGGCGCCAAGGAGGGCCTGGCGCTGATCAACGGCACCGACGGGATGCTCGGGATGCTGGTGCTGGCGTGCGTCGATCTTGCGGCGCTGTTGCGCGTGGCGGACATCGCGGCGGCGATGTCGGTTGAGGCGTTGCTCGGGACCGACCGGGCGTTCGCCGAGGATCTGATTGCTTTGCGTCCCCAGCCGGGGCAGGTGGCGAGTGCCACGAATCTGCGCGCGCTGCTGGCCGGGTCGGAGATCGTCGCCAGCCACCGCTTCGGGGATCCCCGCGTGCAGGACGCCTACTCGCTGCGGTGCGCGCCGCAGGTGATCGGCGCGGCCCGGGATGCGCTGACGTTTGCGTCTGGGGTTGCCGATGTGGAGTTGCGATCGGCGATCGACAATCCGATGGTGCTGCCCGACGGTCGCGTCGAGTCGTGCGGGAACTTCCACGGCGCGCCGGTGGGGCTCGCATGCGATTTCCTGGCCATCGCCGCCGCCGAGGTGGGCGCGATCGCCGAGCGCCGGACCGACCGTTTGTTGGACGGCGCTCGCTCGCACGGGCTGCCGCCGTTCCTGGCCGCCGATCCCGGGGTCGACTCGGGGATGATGCTCGCCGGCTACACCCAGGCAGCGATGGTCGCCGAGAACCGCCGGCTGGCGGCGCCAGCCAGTGTCGACTCGCTGCCGACCAGCGCGATGCAGGAGGACCACGTGTCGATGGGCTGGGGGGCGGCGCGCAAGCTGCGGGCTGTGGTCGTCAATCTGACCCGGATCGTCGCGGTCGAGCTGTGCTGCGCGGCGCGCGGCCTCGACCTGCGGGCGCCGCTCCAGCCGGCGGCCGGGACGGGGGCGGCGCTTTCTGTGTTGCGCTCGCGCGTGCCAGGTCCCGGTCCCGATCGGTTCTTGGCGCCCGAGCTGACCGCCGTGGAATCGCTGGTCAGCTCGCGGTCGGTGCTCGACGCCGTCGAGGCGGCGGTCGGGCCGCTCAGCTGAACGCGTCCTTGAGCGCCGGGTAGAGCGCGCGGTAGCGCTCGCGCTGCTCTGCGTAGATCTCGACCCACTCGGCGACCGGCTCCGTTTGTCCCCGCGGTCGCACGGTAGCCGCGACGGCGGTGTGGACGTCCGGCCAGACGTCGGCGGCGACGCCGGCCAGGATCGCCGCTCCGAACGCCGCGCCCTCGTCGACCGCGACGCGCTCGAGCGGGAGGTCCAGCGTCGACGCGATGATCGAGGTCCACAGGTCACTGCGGGCGCCGCCGCCCGAGATGCGCCCGAGCTCGGGCTTTTCGCCGAGCTCGGCGATCAGGTCGAGCGAGTCTCTGAGACCGTAGGCGACACCTTCGAGGACCGCGCGGACCAGCGCTCCGCGGTTGTGGCGGATGCTCAGGCCGGCGAACGCGCCGCGGGCGTCGGGGTCGGCATGGGGGGTGCGTTCGCCCGCGAGGTACGGGAGAAAGGTCAGGCCCTCGGTCCCGGCCGGCCAGTCCTCGGCCTCTTTGAGCAGTGCGTCGAACGTGCTGGTTGGGTCGGTCGCGTTCCGCAGCCACGTGAGCGAACCAGCGGCCGACAGCATCACGCCCATCGCGTGCCAGGCTTGCGGCACCGCGTGGCAGAACGCGTGGACGCGGGCCTGCGGGTCGGCGGCGAAGGCGTCCAGCGCGGCGAACACGACACCGGAGGTGCCGAGCGCCACCGAGACCGGACCGGGTCTGTCGACGCCGACACCGAGCGCGCCGGCGGCCTGGTCGCCGGCGCCGGCCGCGACCGGTGTTCCGTGGCTGGTTTCGCCGGAGACGTCTGGACTCTCGAGCACCGTCGGCAGCCACGCCGGGTCGATGTTGAGCGCTTCGACGACATCCTGGCTCCAGGCGCGGTTGGCCACGTCGAGCAGCAGCGTGCCGGACGCGTCGGAGACGTCGGTGGCGTGCTCGCCGGTGAGCTTGAGGCGAACGTAGTCCTTGGGCAGCGCGATCCGGGCGATGCGGGCGTAGGTGTCCGGCTCGTGGTGCTGGAGCCACAGGAGCTTCGGAGCGGTGAACCCGGTCAGCGCCCGGTTGCCGGTGAGTGTCACGAGGCGCTCGAGCCCGATCGTCCGCTCGATCTCCTCGCACTCGGCCTGGGTGCGCTGGTCGTTCCACAGGATCGCCGGGCGGAGCACTTCGTTCTGAGAGTCCATCGCGACCAGGCCGTGCATCTGCCCGCTGAGCCCGATGCCGGCTGGGTCACCCGCCGCACGCGCGAGCTCGCTTAGAACCGTCTCGGTCGCCCGCCACCAGTCGTCCGGGTCCTGCTCGGACCAGCCGGGCCGCGGGGTCGACAACGGGTACTCGGCTTCGTGCCGAGCGAGCACGCCACCGTCCGGATCGATGGCGAGGCCCTTGGCCGCGCTCGTTCCGACATCGATCCCGAACAAAGTGGTCATCGGGGGGGAGAAGACCACGTTCCCGCGGGCTCTAGGTATTGATGACCAGGGACTTGGGAAGAAACTACGACTATGTTGGAGTTACTTCCCACGCGCTCGATGCCGCGATCGCTGTGGTGGCTGCGAAGCAGCGCGGCAACATCGCCCGCTGGCAGTTGCTCGACATCGGACTCGACGACAAGGCGATCGCGTACCGGGTGAAGATCGGGCGCCTGCACCGCGTATTCCGTGGCGTCTACTCGGTGGGACGGCCTCCGGGCAGCCCGCAGGACTGGGCGAGCGCCGCCGTGCTCGCCTGCGGACTGGGCGCGGCTCTGAGCCACGGCTCGGCAATGGCGCTCTGGGGTTACTGGCGCCACTGGGAGAGGCCGTATGAAGTGACCGTGGTCGGCGACCGGCGCACCAAAGGCGTCACCGTCCACCGGAGCACCACGCTGCGCCGCCATGACGTCACGCGGCAACTCGGGGTCCGAGTGACCACGCCGGCGCGGACGATCTTCGACATCTCTCCCCGCCAGACCGACAAGGCGTTCAAGCGCACCGTCAACAGCGCGCTGCACTCGCTCTGGCTCACGGAGGGGCACCTGGAGGACGCGGTCGCGCGCCACCCGAACCTGCCGGGGGCCAGGCGAGCCGCAAAGCTGATCGGGCTGCCCGGCACGCCGACCCGCTCCGGATGGGAGGACGACTTCCCGGCGTTCTGCAAGCGCTACGGACTGCCGATCCCCGTCATGGGTGCGCCACTCCACGGCTACATCGTCGACGCGTTGTTCGTCCGCGAGCGGGTGATCGTCGAGCTCGACAGCTGGCGCTTCCATCAGGGCAAGCCGGCGTTCGAGACCGACCGCGAGCGTGACGCGGTCACGTTGTCGCACGGGTACGTAACGCTGCGGGTCACCGAAGAGCGCCTCGAAGAGCGTCCGAGACAAGAGGCAGAACGACTGCACGCGATCCTCGCCGCTCACGCCCCGAGGGCCGCGTAGACGATCTCGTACGCGCGCACCGCGTCCTTGGCCTGCTGGGCTTCGCGCAGTGCGGCGTCGTCGATCCGCGCCGCCACCGAGTCGATGAACCGCCACTGCAACACCGAGCGCCGGACTGCGCCCACCTGATCCTCGGTGTACGGATAGAGGTCGAACCCCAACCGCTCGCCACCCGAGCCGTAGCCACAGCGCCGGAACTCGAGCGCGAGCTCGAGCGTCTCCATGAACGCGGTGGCGCCGACCATGTTGTCGTCGTCGGTGATGCCCCAGCCCGAGTTGGCGTGCTGGTGTCCGAGCAGCCCCTCGGAGGCCAACAGGGCCGCGTACTCAGGCAGGTGTTCGCCGTTCATGATCAGGTGCTGCCAGTCCATGTTGATCTGCACGTTGTCGAGGCCCTGGGCACGAAGCTTGTTCGCGACGAACAGGCACATGCCGATGTTGCGCATCAGGATCTTCATCGCGGGCTCGGAGTTCTTGTGCTCGAGAAACAGCTTCACGCCGTGATCGCGGCAGATCGAGGCAGCCTCGCCCATGCCCTCGACGAGCCATCGCCACGAGTCGACGTACGGCGTCTGGAACGGGTAGTTGTAGCCCTCGCCGCCGGGCCAGATGATCAGGTTCGCGCCCAGCGACCCGGCGAACGAAGCGGCGTCACGGATGATCCGCTGCGCCTCGGCGCGCAACGAAGGATCCGGATTCACCAGCCCGCCGCGGCCGAACCGCGGATCGAGGTGCAGCCCGCCCGCGATGCAGTACACGTCGTGGTCGGGGCCCAGCGCGGCGCGAACCTCGTCGAGGTTGTCGGCCGACAGCTCGTTCGGATAGTGGAACTCGTAGCCGTCGATCAGGTCACCGAGTCCCTCGACCGCCCGGTGCACCTTCTCGGCCACCGGCTCCGGCTCGTAGCTGTGCTCCGGCTGGTAGCCGGCGGGGACGAACCGGGTGACCATCGGTCCGAACGCCCAGATGCCCAGACTGGTCTTCATCAGCGCTCCTTCGGGGTTCGATGCGTGTGGCGCGCCGGGGTTCGACGCGTGTGCCGCGCCGGGTTCGACGCGTGTGGGGCGATCTTATTCCCGGGCCCCCGGTTAGCGCTAACATGCCGCCGTCGGCGGGGGTGATCGTCGCGGTGGGCGAACCGCGAGAGGAGCTCAGATGCAGTCCGGGGATGACATAGGCGGAGCCAAGCCGGGGAGCGGTCGCGAATCCATGCCCGCGGGCCACGGCGACAATGGCGAAACCCGTCCGCGCTTGCGCGCGCCGGTGATGTCCGATGTCGGGCGGCTGGCCGGCGTCTCGCACCAGACGGTCTCGCGCGTCATCAACGGCAGCCCGCACGTGCGGCCGGAGACGCGCGAACGGGTGATGGCGGCGATGCAGGAGCTTGGCTACCGGCCGAACCCGGTGGCGCGGGCGCTGGTCACCGGGCGCTCGAAGATGCTCGGAGTGGTCAGCTTCGACACCACTCTGTACGGCCCGGCCTCGACCTTGTTCGGGATCGAGCGGGCGGCCCACGAGGCGGGCTACTTCATCATCGTGGCCAGCCTGGAGGCCCTGGACCGCTCTTCGGTGATCGACGCGGTCGATCGTCTGCGGCGGCAGGGGGTGGAGGGCATCCTGGTCATCGCTCCGCATGCGCAGGCCGGCGAGGCATTGCTGCATGCGCCCACGGACATGCCCCTGGTCGCAGCCGAGGCGGGGCCCGAGCACGGCGCGCCGGTGGTGGCGGTGGATCAGGTGGCGGGCGCGGTGAGCGCCACCCGGCACCTGCTGGACCTCGGGCACCAGACCGTGTGGCACATCAGCGGACCCAGGGACTTCATCGAGGCCAGGCAGCGCCGCGAAGGCTGGCGAACGACGCTGAACGAGGCCGGCATCGACATCCCCGAGCCGCTCGAGGGCGACTGGAGCCCGCAGGCGGGCTACGAGCTGGGCCGCCGGCTGAGCCGCGATCAACAAGTCAGCGCGGTGTTCGTGGCCAACGACCAGATGGCGCTGGGGTTGCTGCGCGCGATGCACGAGGCAGGGCGAGAGGTGCCCGGAGACGTCAGCGTGGTGGGGTTCGACGACATTCCTGAGGCGGCGTACTTCCAGCCGCCGCTGACCACGGTGCGCCAGGACTTCATCGAGATGGGCCGGCGGAGCCTGCGCATGCTGCTGCGCACAATCGAAACCGGCCGGCGCGCCTCGGCCGAGCCCCTGGTGCCACCGGAGCTGGTGGTTCGCGGCAGCACCGGCGTGGCCCCCGCGCGGTGACCGCGAGGACCATGTTAGGAGCGTCTTGGGAGTGGCCGCCACGCATTGACCCCGTCGGTTGTGATCGCTAACATGCCCGCCGCATCGAAGGCGAGAGGAGAGCTATCAGCGTGGGTCGAGCCAGCGTGGACGGCGGCATCGAGCGCATCTCGTGGGCAAAGAACCTGGCCGGGGGCGGATCCGTAAAAACCCCGTACCCGGTGATGCAACCGCGCGGTTAGAGTGGGCCCAGTGGACGAGTCCGAGCCGCTCGTGGAGGCGTAGGTCGGAGAGAGACTGAACGGACCAGAGGAGGAGTACAGGTGTCACCAGAAGATGTGACGGGCGACGCAATCGAGCGGCTCGAGTGGGATGAGCGCAAGTTGCCGGACGACCCGTATAAGCGCTTCAAGCAGATGACCCGCCGCACCGCGCTGACCGGCAGCGCGGCGGCGATCGCGGCGATCGCACTCGAGGCTTGCGGCGGAAGCAGCAGCACGAGCTCGCAGGCGGCGTCGACGCCCGTCAGCACCGGCGGCAGCGGAACGTTCGGGACCAGCAAGAGCAACAAGTTCGTGATGGTCAACCACGTGACAACGAACTCGTTCTTCACCGCGACGATCTATGGATGCCAGGACGCCTGCGCGCTGACTGGCTCCTCGTTCCAGTGGACGGGCTCCACCGACTCGATCGTCAACCAGATGGTCTCGGCAATGAACAGCGCCATCGCCGCGAAGGCGAATGGGATCGGGGTCTGCCTGATCGACAACACCTCCTTCAACTCACCTACGGACCAGGCGCTGAGCTCGGGCATTCCGGTCATCGCGTACAACGCCGACGTCTCGGAGGGCTCCAAGAACAACCGCATGGCCTATGTCGGCCAGAACAACCTCACCGCCGGCGCCGCGGTCGGGGAAGTGATTCTCAAATCGGGCGTCAAGTCCGGCGATCTCGTCGCCGGGATCATCGCGACCCCGGGGACGGGGAACATCCAGCCGCGGATCGACGGCGCGAAGCCCGTCCTGGAGAAGGCCGGGGTCAAGTTCGAGGAGGTCGGGACTTCGGCCACCGAGGGCGCGCCGGAGTACAACAAGATCTCCGCGTATTACGCCGGCCACCAGGACGTGAAGTTCATGATGGCCGTCGACAGCGGGGACTCAAACGCGGTCGCCCAGTTCATCCAGAAGCAGGGCCTGAAAGGCAAGGTCGGCGCGTCGGTGTGGGACGTCGGAACTCCGGTAGTGAACGCCATCCACGCCGGCTACGTGACCGCCACGATCGATCAGCAGGCCTACCTGCAGGGCTTCGACACGATCATGCAGCTGTTCCTGTGGAACGTGTCGGGCGGCCTGATGAAGCCGACGAACACCGACACGGGACTCGGCATCGTCACCAAGGACAACGTCACGCCGTACCTGACGGCAAACCGGTTCGAGGGAACGTCCAAGTCGAAGAAGGCCCTGGCGACGCCGTCCTCGATCGCTTAGTCTCCAGCGAGCGTGTCAACCGGCGCTCCTACTTCTACTGCTGCCCCGGAGGCCAAACCGCCGGGGCAGCAGCATGAGGCCATCCCGCTAGGGCGCCGGGTCCTACGCGCCTTCCTCTACCAGCGCGAACTGACCCCGGTCGTCATCACGATCGCGCTGTTCGTGTACTTCGCGCTCAGGGCCGGGTCGAACTTCACCGGCGAGCTCAGCCTCAGCTCGGCCGTCGGATTTGCGGGACCGGTCGCCGGGATCGCGATCGGAGAGGTGCTGCTGCTCGTGCTGGCCGAGATCGACCTGTCCGCCGGCCAGGTCTTTCTCTTCTGCCCGTGGATCATGTACTGGATGCACCAAGACGGGCTGCCGCTCGTGCTCGCGATCGTCATCGCGCTCCTCACCGTCTGTCTCGTCGGGGCGATCAACGGACTGATCACCGTGCGGCTGAACGTGCCGTCGTTCGTCACCACGCTGGCGATGAACTTCATCCTCTACGGGGTGGTGCTCGTCGCCTCGAACAACCTGCAGGGCAGCCCCATCCCGCTGAGCGGGGAGACGAGCTTCATCGCCCAGTTCATGGGGGTCTGGAAGTGGTCTGAGATCCTCTGGGTGATCGCGCTCACGATTGTGCTCGCCGTGTTGCTCACCCGCACGCGCTTCGGCGTTCGGATCGTCGCCACCGGCGGCAACCTCATCGGCGCCGCCGAGGCGGGCGTGCCCACCGGGCGCGTCAAGGTGTGGTGCTTCGTGATCGTTGCGTTCGTGTCCGGTCTGGTGGGAATCGTCGACTCGATCAAATACGGGACGCTCGACCCGGGCAACTTCGGCGTCGACTACATCCTGTACGCGATCGGCGCTTGCGTGATCGGCGGCACTGCACTCACCGGCGGGCGCGGGACGGTGATCGGGGCCTTCATCGGCGCGATCCTGCTCGGTGTTCTCCAGGACGGTTTGACCGTGATCGGAGTCAGCACCAACGACTTCTTCATCTACGTCGGCGTCGTGATCATCATCGCGATGGCGCTGAACGTACAGTTCGACCGGCTGATCGCCCGCTCGAGGTCCAAATGAGCGCAGGCGCACTGCCCGTTCAGCCCGAAGCGCCGGTGCCGGCCGGCGCGCCCGTGCTCGAGGTGCGCGGTGTCACCAAGAGCTTCGGCGCGCTCTCGGTCCTGCGCGGGATCGACCTCGCTCTGGCCCAGGGCGAGGTGCTCGGCCTAGTCGGCGACAACGGAGCCGGCAAGAGCACGCTGGTCAAGATCCTGTGCGGCTTCCACCCCCAGGACGCCGGCGAGATCCTGATTGATGGACAGCCTGTGAGCTTCAGTTCGGTCGAGGCCGCCCGATCCCATGGAATCGAGACCGTCTACCAGGATCTCGCGCTGATTCCGCAGCTGTCCGTGTACCAGAACCTGTTCCTGGGGCATGAGATCACGAGGTTCGGACCCCTTCGCTTCCTCGACAAGGGTGAGATGCGCAAGGTCGCGCGTCAGTACCTCGACGACATCAACGTCAACGTGCCGAGCATGGACGCCGAGGCGGTCGATCTGTCCGGCGGGCAACGACAGGCGATCGCGGTCGCCCGGGCCGTGCGCGCGGCCAACAAGATCCTGCTGCTCGACGAGCCGCTCGCGGCCATGGGCGCGCGCGAGTCCCGCCTGATCATCGACCTGGTCAAGGACCTCGCATCGAGCGGCCGGGTCTCGATCATCGTGATCGACCACAACTACGCTCATCTGTTCGAGCTGTGCGACCGTCTCAATGTCATAGACGGCGGCCGTATCACCCTCGACCAGCAGGTACACGAGACGTCGATCGAGCAGCTCACCGAGCTGATGGTCTCGAGCTATCGTCGCCAGCTTGAGGCGGTGCAGAACGCCGGCGTCTGAGCCAGCCCTGCGGTGAGCGACTCGCGCTACGCGATCGGCGTCGACTTCGGCACCGAATCGGGTCGTGCCGTGCTGGTCGAACTCGGCAGCGGCGAGGTGGTGGCCACGAAAGCGGTGCGCTACCCGAGCGCAGTGATCGACCAGACGCTGCCCTCGACCGGAGAGCGGCTGCCCCACGATTACGCGCTGCAGGATCCCGACGACTGGGTGACCGTGCTCGAGCGCGGAATCCCCGCGGTGATCAAAGAGAGCGGGGTGGACGCCGAGCAGGTGGTCGGACTGGGCATCGACTTCACCTCGTGCACGGTGTTGCCGACCACGTCCGAAGGAGTCCCGCTGTGCACGCTGAAGGAGTGGCGGGAGCATAAGCACGCGTGGCCGAAGCTGTGGAAGCACCACGCCGCTCAGCCTGTGGCCGACCGCCTGAACGAGGTGGCGCTCGAGCGCGGCGAGGATTTCCTGGCCCGCTACGGCGGGCGAATCTCCTCGGAGTGGTATTTCCCCAAGCTGATCTCGGTGTGGCTCGAGGATCGCGAGGTCTACGACGCCTGCGCCACGTTCATCGAGGCGACCGACTGGATCGTCTGGTGGATGACGGGCTCGCAGTGCCGGCAAACGGCCACCGCCGGCTTCAAGGCGATGTGGTCACCTGAGGATGGACTGCCGCCCGTCGACTACTTCACCGCTGCCTACCCGGGTTTCGACAGGCCGGGGGAGAAGCTCGGCGAGCACTTCGTCCCGCTGGGCACCAAGGCGGGCACGCTGACCCCGGAAGCCGCCAAGAGGCTCGGACTGTCCGAGTCCACCGCGGTGGCGGTCGGGAACGTTGACGCGTGGGTGTCGGTTCCGGGGGTGGGCGTCGAGGATCCCGGGACATTCGTGGTCGTGATCGGGACCTCGATCTGCGACATGATCGTCCACCCCGAGGAGACCCGGCTGCCCGGCATCACAGGGGTGGTCAAGGACGGGATCCTGCCCGGGCTCTACGGCTACGAGGCCGGCCAGGCGGCGGTCGGCGACATGCTGGCCTGGTTCGTCGACGACCTGGTCATGGACCCCGACACCTACGCCGAGTTCGAGGCAAAGGCGGCCGAGATCGGACCGGGCGAGACGGGCCTGGTCGCGCTTGACTGGTGGAACGGCAACCGCACGATCCTGGCCGACGCTGACCTGACCGGCGCGATCTTCGGGCTCACCCTGCAGACCACGCGCGAGGAGATCTACCGCGCGCTGCTCGAGTCGATCGCGTTCGGGAGCCGTCGGATCATGGACAACTTCGAGGAGCACGGGCTCGTGCTATCAGAGGTCGTCGCGTGCGGGGGGATCGCCGAGCGCAGCCCGCTGATGATGCAACTGCTGGCCGACACCAGCGGGCGCCGCGTCCACGTCCCCGAGGTGAGCGAGATTCCGGCCCGGGGGGCCGCGCTGTTCGGTGCGGTGGCCGCCGGCGTGTTCGACGACATCGGCTCAGCGATCGAGGCCACTCGTCCCAAGACGGTGCGCACGTATGAGCCCGACCTCGAGGCCAAGAAGACCTATGACCGCGTCTACGAGATCTACCGGACTCTCTACGAGTTCCTGGGCCGCTCGGACGTGCGGCTGCTGCACGAGTTGAAGCGGATCGGTACGGAGAGGAGCTGAGCGTGAGCCGGAAACCCCAAATCGGACTGCTGGGCATCATGCAGGAGCTCTACGACGACATGATCCCGGGGATCACCGACCGCCAGGCCGAGTACGCGCGTTCGGTGGCGCAGAAGCTCGCGGACGTCGCCGACGTGCAGTTCCTGCGTCCGGCGCGCAACCGCGAGGACATCGAGGCGATCGCTCGGGAGCTGCTCACGGGCGACGTCGACGGGATCATGATCGTGATGCTCACGTACGGCCCGGCGATGCGCAGCGTCCGCGCGCTGCTCGACACCCCGGTGCCGGTGATGCTGGCCAACATCCAGCCCGAGCGCAGCATCACCGCCGAATGGGACATGGCCGACCTCACCTACAACCAGGGGATTCACGGCGCCCAGGATCAGGCCAACGCACTGGTGCGGTGCGGCGTGCCGTTCTCGGTGATCACCGGTGACTGGCAGTCGTCGGAGTTCGCGCGCGCGTTCGAGCACTGGGCACGAGCGGCGCAGACCGTGACCGCGCTACGACGGACACGGATCGGGTTGCTCGGCTACCCGATGAACGGCATGGGCGACATCCTGTACGACCCGCCGGCGATGCTCCGCCGGCTCGGCCCGATGATCGTGGCTGAGGATCTCGGTCCCGTGGTGGAGCGCATCCAGGCCGTCTCCGACGCCGACGTGGACACGGTGATGGAGCGCCACCGCGAGCAGTTCCAGGTCGCGTCCGATCTGCCAGGAGAGCGCCACGCCTATGCCGCGCGATTCGAGGTCGCGCTCCGACGCTTGCTGGAAGACAACGGCTACGCGGGCTTCTCGTTCCACTTCGACTCGATCGGCGGCGACGGGCGCTTCCAGCAGCTGCCGTTGCTGGCCGCCTCGGACTTGATGGCCGACGGCTACGGCTTCGCGGCCGAAGGCGACACGAACACGGCCTCGCTGATGTGTGCCGGCCAGACGCTGATCGGCGACGCCCACTTCAGCGAGATGTACGCGATGGACTGGGAGCTCGACTCGGTGCTGATCAGCCACATGGGGGAGGGCAACTGGAAGATCGCCCGCCGGGATCGACCGATCAAGCTGATCGACCGCCCGCTGGGCATCGGCCGCCTGGACAACCCGCCGACGCCGGTGTTCTCGGCCGAGCCGGGTCCCGCCACCACGGCGGCGCTCGTCCCGCTCGAGGGCGAGCTCTATCGCCTGGTGGTGGGCCGCGGCGAGGTCCTCGACACGCCCGAGTTGCCCAAGGTCGAGATGCACTACTTTCATTTCCGCCCCGAACGGGGTATGAGGGCGTTCATGGACGACTGGCTCACCCTGGGTGGACCGCACCACTTCGTGATGAACCTCGGCGAGCACGCCGACCGCTGGCGCCGGCTGGCCGAGTTGCTCGACCTCGAGTACGTCGAAATCTGACCCGTGTCGGACCTGGTGCAAGAAGTGCTGCGCGCGAACTGTGCGCTGCCCGCGTACAGGCTGGCCCCGCTCACCTGGGGCAACGCCAGCGGGATCGACCGCGAACGTGGACTGGTGGCGATCAAGCCGAGCGGCGTCGCCTATGACGAGCTGACCGAACACGACATCGTGGTGCTGGACATGGATGGGAACGTCGTAAATGACCCCGCCCGCCCGAAGCGGCGCCCGTCCACCGACACCCCGACGCACCTCGCGCTCTACCGGGCGTTCGACGAGATCGGCGGAGTCGTCCACACCCACTCGCCCTGGAGTGTCGCCTGGGCTCAGGCCCAGCGCGAGATCCCGCTGCTCGGGACCACGCACGCCGATCTGTGCGCGCAACCAATCCCGGTAACCCGCGCGCTCACCAACGAGGAAATAGCCGAGGACTACGAGGGCGCCACCGGCGCGGTGCTCATCGAGGCGATCACGGAGCACGGCGGGCCGTCCGAGCTCCCGTGCGCGCTCGCGCGGGGACACGCGCCGTTCTGCTGGGCGGCCAATCCGGCCAAGGCGGTCGAGGTGGCGGTCACACTCGAGGAGGTGGCGCGCATGACGCTTCTGAGCACTGTGCTCGAGCCGGGGGCCGAGCCGCTCCAGGCCGCGGTGCGCGACAAGCACCACGAGCGCAAGCACGGCCCGCAGGCATACTACGGGCAACCGTGAGCGACGCCGACGGCCTCAAAGCGGCAGAAACGAAGATGCGGGAGGCGGGTCAGCCCGAGGAGGCGATCCGCAGCTTTCGCAGCGCGTACGAGCGGCTGGTGGGCGGCGAGTCGGCGATGCTGCCGAGCGCCGAGCTCGAGCCAGTGGGCGATGTGGAGATGTTTGATCAGCTCCCGGCTTCCGATCCGCAGATACTTGATCACGTCGCGGTGATCAAGCTGAACGGCGGTCTGGCCACCACGATGGGGCTCCGCAGTCCGAAGTCGCTGGTCGAGGCGCGCGACGGGAAATCTTTCCTGGACATCATCGTCGGGCAGACGCTGGCGCTGCGAAAGCGCCACGGGGTACGACTCCCCCTCATCCTCATGGACAGCCAGGCCACGCGCGAGGAGACGCTTCAGGCTCTCGACGGATATCCAGACCTCGACGTCGGCCTGCCGCTCGACTTCCTTCAGAGCATGGTCCCCAAGCTCGACGCCGAGACGCTTGCGCCGATCAGCTGGAGCGAGAACGCCTCGCTCGAGTGGAACCCGCCCGGACACGGCGATGTGTATCCGGCGCTGCGCGGGTCGGGGATGCTCGACGCCCTCCTCGAGCGAGGCTTTCGGTACGCGATGATCTCCAACGCCGACAATCTCGGTTCCACCACCGAGGCCCGGATCGCCGCGCACATGGAGCGCGAAGAGATCCCGTTCCTGATGGAGGTGGTGCTCGGCACCGAAGCTGATCGCAAGGGCGGCCACATCGCTCGCCGCAAGTCGGATGGGCGACTCGTCCTGCGCGAGACGGCCCAGACTCCGAAGGAAGACGAGGAGTCCTTCCGCGACTACCGCCGCTGGCGCTACTACAACACCAACAGTCTGTGGGTGGACCTGCGGGTGCTCGCCGAGATGCTGGACGAAACCGACGGCGTGCTCGAGCTCCCGCTGATCGTCAACCGCAAGACGGTCGACCCGCGGGACAAGAGCTCTCCGGCCGTGGTCCAGCTCGAGAGCGCGATGGGTGCGGCGATCGGCAGCTTCGAGGGTGCGCGGCTCTTGCTTGTACCCCGGACGCGGTTCGCGCCGGTCAAGACCACCGACGACCTGCTGGTACTCCGCTCCGACGTGTACACGCTTTCCGAGCCCGACATGCTCGTGGCTCCGGTGCCCGAGCGCGCTGAGAACCTTCCGTACGTCGAGCTCGACTCCGAGCACTACAAGCTGCTCGACGACTTCGAGAAGCACTTTCCCGAAGGGCCCCCCTCGCTGCGCGAGGACGAGCGGCTTGTCGTGCACGGCGACGTCACGTTCTCTCGCGGCGTGCGCGTGCGCGGCGCGGTCGAACTGAACGCCGAGGAACCGATGCGGATCGATCCTGACACGACACTGGAGGGCTGACATGGCCTTCCAGGTTCGCGTGCTGGGGCCGGCGACCCAGCCAGCCCCAGACCGAAGGGCAGAGCCCGCGCGAATGGGTCGTGCACAGACCTACGAGCACGTGGACGCGCTCGGGGTTAGGCTGTTCGGTTAGCTCTTCTTGGCGCGGCTGCTCGATGAGCGGGTGCCGCCGGAGCGGCTGCTGGTCGAGCGCGACTTGCTCGCCGTCGAACGCGACGCGGTCGACCGCGATCCGGACGCACGTGAGGTGGTCGCGCGCGAGCCCGAGGCACGCGAGCCCGACGCGCGGGACGCGGTGGAACGGGTCGTGCTGCGCGCGGTCCCCGCGCTCGAGCGTGCCTTGCTCGCAGTCGAGCGGGAGGCAGACGAGCGGGCGTGCGTCACCGCGCCGCGCAGCTTGTCGAACTCCTTGAGCGCCGCCTTGTTTGTCTTGGACGCGTCACGTCGCAGCGTGCGCAGCGCCGCGGTGACTTCCTTGTAGCTCGACTGCGCGCCACGACCGAGGTGCTTGCCGAGCGTCTGAAGCGCTTCGTTGGCGTCATCCAGCCGCTTCTCGAATCGCGCGATCGATTGCTCGACCTCGCGGCGGGTGGCCGACGATGTCGCGCTCGCGCGCGCACGCACGCCGCCGCCGCCGGAACGTGCGCGCGTGCTGCTGCCGGAACGCGCGCGCGTGCTCCCACCGGAACGCGTGGTGGATTTACTGGCTGACCTACGGGCTGCGGGCATCGATTCTCCCTGTTGGACTGGCCGAGAGCGACAAAGCTTTGCGTAATGCGCGCGCGCATGCCAACTCGCAACGTTCTCGGCACGAGATCGTGCGCGCCGGGGCGCGCGAGGACCGCTCAAAATTGTCTGCGCTGTACGCCCCCTTGCCAGCTATTGTGAGCGCGGTGGCTGAGGTCTCGCCTCGTGGCCAGATCACGATCGTCCTGGCCGACGACCATCAGGTAGTCCGCGCAGGTCTGCGGATGCTGCTCCAAGCCGAGGAGGACTTCGATGTGGTGGCCGAGGCCGGTGACGTCGCCACCACCGAACGCCGCGTAGCTGCATACCGCCCACGTGTGCTGATCCTCGATCTGAACATGCCGGGCGAGTCGAGCCTCCCGGCAATCCCGCGCCTGCGTGACGCCGCGCCCGAGACTCAGATCGTCGTGCTCACCATGCAGAACGATCCGGCCTTCGCGCGCGAGGCGCTTCGGGCCGGGGCGATCGGCTACGTGCTGAAGGAGGCCGCGGACTCAGAGCTGGTCCAGGCCGTGCGACTCGCTGCCCAGGCTCGCACGTACCTGAGCCCGGAGCTCGGGGCGCGGCTGGCCGCCGAGCCGCAGGACAGCTCCGGCCCGCCCGACGATCTGTCCGCTCGCGAGCTCGAGGTGCTCAGGTTGATCGCGCTTGGCTACACCAACAGCGAGATCGCGTCGCGGCTGTACCTGAGCGTCCGCACGGTCGAGTCACACCGTGCGCACATCCAGCAGAAGACCGGACGGACATCCCGTGCGGCGCTCGTCGCGTACGCGCGCGAGAACGATCTAGTGTGAGCCGCCGGCGCTCGCGATCTCGTCGCGCTTGGCGGGCAGCGACGCCGACTTCGGAACGGCCAGGCGCAGGGTGCGTCCCCCGCGGGCGCGACGGGCGTCAGCAGCCGAGGCGGCCACGGCACCTCGGTGAGTCCACCTCACCGGCGCCGGCGCGTAGCGGAGCAGCTCAGCCCAGGTAGCCGGGCCGACGACCCCGTCGACCGTGAGACCCCGCACGGTCTGAAATTGCTCCACCGCGGTCTGGGTCGACGGACCGAAGTCGCCGTCCACGGCGGTCGCATACCCAACGCTCACCAGGTGCTCCTGCAGCCATACGACCAGGTCACCCGTGGAGTGCAGCTGGAGGACCGGGGTGCTCGCGGTGGGGGTGATCCCGCTGAGGTTGCCGGCGCCTATCGAGATGGCCTTCCACGACGCGGTGCCGGCCTGCTGCCACACCCACCAGCTGACGCCGGGCGCGGCATAGGTGCGCGAGAGCTGGCGGAAGCGAATGATCTGGCCCATCGGCGGGCTCCCCACTTGCCCGAGCGGATCAATCTCGCGCTCGTAGACGCGGTTGTACGCGTAGGTGTGGTCGTATACGGCGTTGACGCTGGTCCCGATGTCCTTCCAGTACATCTGCGGTGAGTTGTACTGAGCGCCACCGGGTCCGAGGAAGACGGAATAGGGGAAGCCGGGGTGATAGTCGATGTACGGAAAGCCGGCCAGTGCCACCGGAAAACTTGCTCCGATCAGCTGGCGCAAGCGAGTTATGTAACTCTGCGCCGCGACATACTTGCCCTCGTACTCACCTTCGGCGTCGATGATCAGGCAGTCCGCGCCGTTGTGCACCGCCTGTGCTCCGACATACGCCTCGGTGATCGGGTGGTTTCCGTACACGTACTGCCACGCGCACACTCGCAAGCCGTTGGCGTGTAGCGTCGACACCAGACTCGGGCTGAACTGCGACCACATGCTGCTGCCGTCGCCGCTCTTGATCATGACCGTGCTGAGGCCATAGTGGTGCGCCATGAACAGGATCGAGGAGAGCGATCCTCCCGACGAGCGCGACACGTACCAGATCCACATGCCGCGGCCGGCCAGCGAGTCCGCCGCCTTGTGGATTTTCGTGCGCGCCGGCGCCGAAGCCGGCACCAGTGCCAGCACTGTGACCATCAGCCCGACGACCAACGCCACCCAGCGCCCGCGGTGTCCCGTCATACGCCGTGCCACCAAAGCCACCGTACCGTAGAACCCGACGCGCGCTTACAAGTTGCGTTGCGCGATGAAGGAGTTACGTACCGCATGTCGTCGCCGATTGCGTCGGCACGACAGCAGGGTGGCTTGAGTGCGGAACGAGTGGCTTCAGGGCTTTTCCACGAGGAGGAGCCCTGCAGCAATGAGTGGTGGGCGGGAAGGACAGCCTCCCGGAGCCCCTAGAGTGAAGTTTGAGGGGCTCCGGGAGACTGCCCTTCCCCGACCAACGACAACTATTTGATGAAGAGGATCTCCGAGTACTTGGGCAGCGGCCACAGATCGTCGGCCACCACCTTCTCCAGGCGGTCGGCGGACGCGCGGACCGCGGCCATCGCGGGGATCACGCTGTCGCGCATGAACTCGGCATGCGCTCCCAGCTCCTCCGGCTGGTTCTCGGCCAGATTGGCCGCCTCGAGCCTTTTGATCGCCTCGGTGAACTCGGCGATCAGGTCCGAGGTCTCGCCGGCCAGCTCGCCGAGCTGAGCCTCGAGGAGTAGGGCCAGATGGCGCGCCGCCGCCGGGAGCAGCATCGTGCGCGCGAGCGACGCCTGGGTCTCGGCCTCGATGTTGAGCTTGGTCACGTACTGCTCGAGGAACACCTCGTGGCGCGACTCGAGCTCGCGCCGTGAGAGCACGTTGTGGCTCTCGAACAGGCCCACGGTCTCGTCCGAGATGAGATAGGGAAGCGCGTCGGGCGTGGCGCGCAGGTTGAGCAGACCGCGACGCTCGGCCTCGGCGTGCCACTCCTCGTCGTAGTTGTCGCCACCGAACACGATCTGCTTGTTGGCCGCGTAGCTGCGCTGGAGGATTGGCCGCAGGGCGTCCTCGAGGACGGCGTCACGGAGCGGATCGCCGGCCGGCGGGCCATCCTTGACCGCCGCCTCGAGTTCGTCGGCGAGCTCGTCAATCGCCTCGGCGACGATCGTGTTCAGCACGGTGTTTGGCAGCGACGGCGACTGGCTCGAGCCGAGCGCGCGGAACTCGAACTTGTTGCCGGTGAACGCGAACGGGCTCGTGCGGTTGCGGTCGCCGCCGTGCTTGGGCAGCTGCGGCAGCACCGGCGTGCCGAGGCCGAGGAACGACTGCGCCCGGGTCTCGGACGTCTCGCCCCGTTCGAGCGCACCGAAGACCTTCTCGAGCTCGCCTCCCAGGAACACCGAGATGATCGCCGGCGGCGCCTCGTTGGCGCCCAGGCGATGGTCCTGTCCGGCCGAGGCGATCGAGGCCCGCAGCAGGCCCTGGTGCTTGTTGACCGCCTGGATCACCGCGGCGCAGAAGAACAGGAACTCGAGGTTGCGATGCGGCGTGTGGCCCGGCTCGAGCAGGTTCTTGCCCGAGTCGGTGCCCATCGACCAGTTGTTGTGCTTGCCCGACCCGTTGACGCCGGCGAACGGCTTCTCGTGCAGCAGGCAGACCAGCCCGTAGCGCCGGGCCACGTTCTGCATGATCTGCATGGTCAGCTGCTGGTGGTCGGAGCCGACGTTGGAGTTCTCGAAGATCGGCGCGATCTCGTACTGGTTGGGCGCCACCTCGTTGTGGCGGGTCTTGACCGGCACGCCGAGCTTGGCCAGC
>DATIEI010000337.1:0-3014 GCA_035455845.1 Solirubrobacteraceae bacterium | reverse complement strand
CGACGTGTCGCGCCGGGCGATGCTCTCGGTCCATCTGAACGCCTTGCTCAACGGCGTGCGTGTGACGGCGCTGCGGGGCGACCTGTTCGCACCGGTGGCCGGGCGGCGGTTCGACGTGATCGTGTCGAACCCGCCCTACCTGCCCCATCCGGACGAGCAGCTGCCGCAGCGCGGCATCGCCCGCGCGATCGACGCCGGGCCGCGCGGACGCGCTTTCCTGGATCGGATCTGCGCGCAGGTCGGCGAGCACCTGACGCCGGGTGGCGTCCTGCTGCTCGTGCATTCCTCGGTGTGCGGCGAGCGGGAGACGCTCGAGGCGCTGTCCGCGAGGGGTTTGGCTGCCGAGGTGGCGTACCGCCACCGGGGGCCGTTGGGGCCGATTCTGCAGTCCCGCGTCGACTGGCTACGCGCGCAGGGGATGCTGCTCCCCGGAGACCAGGAGGACGTGATCATCGTCCGCGCGATTGGATCGCGGGCAGCCAGGTAGCGAAGGCGCTGACCGCCCGGCGCCCTGATGGCAAGTGGAACGACCTCGCGGATGCCGATATGGGGTCGGCAGCACCGCGTTCACGCGCAACGTCAATCCCAAGAGGATCAAGCCCGAGACACCGCCGCGACTGCATGACCCGAGCGCCCGGACGGTATCGCTCGAGCTGATCACCCGGGACGAGTTCAAGCCCGCGGAGAACCTGAACGTGCTCGCGCAGGCGTCAGATGCCGGATACCGGGCGTGCGGTAGGCGGGGTCGTCGGGGGCGGCCTCTAGACTCGAAGTCAACGATGGCACCGCTCAGCGATGCGTCGCCAATCCGGGTTGCGCTGATCGACGACGACAGCGGGTTGCTCACCGTTCTCGAACGGCGGCTCGGCGCGCTGCGCTGGGAGATCTCGGTCCTGGCCTTCCCGCCCGACGCACGTCATCTGGCTTCGCTTCGGCTCCACGCCCTGATCGTGAACCCCCGGCTCACGGGCTTGGAGTATGTGGAGCGAGTGGCCGACGCGTTGCCCGGGCTGGCCCTTCTGGTGTGCTCGCCGCCCGTCACCGTGTCCGAGCGAGTGCGCGGTCTGCGAGCCGGCGCCGATGACTGGATCACCAAGCCGTGCCATCCGGAGGAGCTGCTGGCCCGGATCCAGGCCGTGCTGCGTCGCCGCCGGGCCGGCGAGCTGACCGGGGAGGACGCGACGATCGAGGCCGGGGATCTGGCCATCCGGCCCGATCTCTACGACGCGTACGTCGGGGAGCAGTCCGCGTCGCTATCGCGCAAGGAGTTCGAACTGCTGCGCCAACTCGCCGCGGCCGAGGGGCGGGTGCTCGAGCGCGAGGAGATCTACCAGCGGGTGTGGGGCTACACGATGGCCCGCGGCGACCGTTCGGTCGACGTGTTCGTACGCAAGCTGCGCTCCAAGCTCGAGGCCGTCTCGCCAGGATGGCGGTACGTGCACACTCACTTCGGGGTGGGCTACCGGTTCGCGCCTGAGCCCGTGGTCGAGGTGCGCGAGCCGGACCGGCGCATCTCGCCGGCGGGCGAGTTTCGCGCCGCGGTACCCTAGAAGTCCTTGAACACCACGGTCCGCAACATCCTGATCGTGCTGGCGATCGCCGCGCTGGTGGCGCTCATCCAGGGCGGGGTGACCGCCGCGAACGTCGCCATCCAGGCGGTGACGCTGGCCTTCCTGGGCACGCTCGTGTGGTTCGCGTCGCTCACCTACAGGGAGCGACGGGTCAGCCTGTACGCCCTAGGCGACGGGCGGCGCGCCCTGCTCTACGTGGCGCTCGGGGTGGCGACGCTGACCCTCACGGCGACCTCGAAGCTGTGGGGGAGCGGCGCGGGATCGGTGGCGTGGCTGATCCTGCTGGGCGGGTCGGCCTACGCGGTGTTCGCGGTCCTCTGGTCCGCGCGTAAGTACTGAAGTCGGGCCGCGAGCCCGGCTCGGTGGCGTTCCCCGGGGTCGAGTGGACGCGGTCCGCGAGGTGTGCATAACACGTCACGCGAGCCGTGATCGCGAGACCGTGACGAATTAGGCGCGCCCCAGGGTGCATAACACGTCACGCCGTGCGGCGGTGCGCTCGATTGTCATGTTATTTATGCAGGTGTTTTCCAGGGGTGGGAAACGCCGGTCGGCGCGGTACGCTAGCGGGGGGTCTGCCGGCGCTCCAGATGGGGCGGCGTGGGGCCCGGGTGGGGGCGGGGCGGGCTCAGCCCGCGGCCACCGGGCCGGCGCCGGCGACGCAGCGGGGGCAGAGGCCTTCGAGCAGCACGTGCGAGCTCTGGACCTTGAACCCGCGCTCGCGCAGGGTGACCTCGACGCTGTCGAGCTCGACGTCGTGCAGCTGGTGGCACTCCCGGCAGCGGAAGTGGTGGTGGGGCATCACGTTGGCGTCGTAGCGCCGTGGGCCGGGGCCTTCGACGAGGCCGAGGAGACCGGCCTCGGCGAGCTCGCCCAGCGCGTTGTACACGGTGGCGCGGGACAGCTCGGGCAGCTGGAGGCGGGCCTGCTGAAAGACCTCCTCGGCGCTCAGATGGGCGTTGGCCGAGTCGGCGTCGGCCGCGTCGGCGAACACGGCGTAGATTGCCCGGCGCTGGGCGGTGGCGCGAAGCCCGTGAGCTCGTAGGAGCTGGGCGAAGCCGAGGTCGGCCGGGGTGGTGGTCGATCGAGTCGACATCGAATCGCTCCGATCAGACTATCGAGGCGGCCCGATGCAAGCCGCAGGCAGCGGTTTCTGGGTCGCCCCGGGACAGTTCCGAGTCCTATCCTCGATAGGCATGTCAGTGGTCCCTGCCGACCGGCGCCGCGAGCTGCCCGACGAGCCCGGCGTGTACCTGTTCCGCGACGCCCGGGGCAAGGTCATCTACGTCGGGAAGGCCAAGTCGATCCGCAAGCGGGTCGCTTCGCACTACTCCAATCCGAGCACCCGCGGCGGCAGCGGTTTGCTCGACATGATCGACCAGATCGAAGCGCTGGTCGTGCACACCGACGCCGAGGCGCTGCTGGCCGAGCAGAACTTCATCAAGC
>DATIEI010000336.1:0-11683 GCA_035455845.1 Solirubrobacteraceae bacterium | reverse complement strand
AGAGCCGCCGTAGGCGGCGCGTCCGCAAGCGGCCCCGGACGCGGGCGTCCGGTCCCTTTAACATCCGGGCGTGGCTGAGAACGCCGGCCGGGCGCCCAACGAGCCTCCTCACGCCGGCGCCGCCCTGGCTGCCGAGCGCGTGGCCGCAATCGTCGCGGCGGCGGAGGAGACGGCCGCACGCCTGCGACGCGAGACCGAGGAGCGCGTCACCGCGCGCATCGCCGAGGCACAGCGCGCCGCCGACAATCGCGTGCGCGCCGCCGAGGATGAGGCCGAGGAGATCGTGCGCATGGCCCAGTCCGAGGCGACACGGCTGCGCGAGGAAGCCCGGAGCGAGGCCGAGGCCGCCAAGACGGCCGCAACCAGCGAGGCGCTGGCCGTGGTCGCGCGCGCCGAAGAGAGCGCCTCGGGCATCGTTGCCGAAGCGCAGCAGTCCGCCGCTGCCGTCCGTTCTGAATCCCAAGAGCGAGCGCGGGGGTTGCTCGAGGATGCCCGCGCCACCGCGGACGGCGTGCGCTCCGAGGGCCTCGAGCTGGTCGCGAATCTGCGGGAGATGAGCAACTCGCTGCGCTCGAACGCCGAGCGCCTGCTCGGCGACGTGCAACGGGTCCACTCGCGGCTGGTGGCGCAGATCGAGCGGGTCGAGCGAGCGGCCGGCGGGTCTGGTGGCGGGCGCGAGACCGGGGGCCAGCGCGAGACCGGGCGCCAGCGCGAGACCGGGCGCCAGCGCGAGACCGGCCCCGGGCGTCGTCCCGCCCGCGAGGCGGTTCCGGACGAGCCGTCCGGCGATCAGCGCCGGCTCGAACCGCCGCCGGCGGATGACGGACTCGAGGTCCCCGAGTTCATCCCGCCCGGTTAGCCTCGGCCGCGCGTTTCGCCCGCATATCGCAACTTTTCCGTCCGACGCGTACGCGAACATACGTTCGTGATGGATTCCAACGTCAAAGGTGCCGTCGCGGAAAAAGCGATCGTGCTCGCCGCCACACGGCTGCGCGTGCCGGTCTGGCGGCCGGTGAGCGAGCACGGACGCGCCGATCTAGTGCTCGACATCGGCGGGGAACTCCGACGCGTACAGGTGAAGTGGGGACAGCTGAGCCTGGCACGAGACGTCGTGATCGTGAGGATTCGAACATGTCGGTGCACCCCTCGCGGGTACATTCGCCGTAGTTACAGCGAAGACGAGGTGGACCTGTTCGCGGTCTACTGCGGAGAGCTTGACCGCTGTTTTCTGCTGCCGGCGCAGCTCCTAGCGGACAAGCCATGCGTGTCGCTTCGCCTGACTCCGCCGCGCAACGGTCAGCAGTCATGCATTAACCTTGCCGACGACTTCACATTTGACGGGGCTGTAGCTCAGTTGGCTAGAGCGCGTGACTGGCAGTCACGAGGCCGGGGGTTCGAGTCCCCCCAGCTCCACTCGAACTCGCAGGACGCGGCGATCACGGTTAGAGCCGACGCCTGCCGCATCGCTTTCGGGTATTGGCTGGACCGGGTCGCCGCCGGCGAGGACGCGATAGTCACCCGGCGTGGAAAGCCGATGATCAGGCTGACCTCGGCTGTCCCGGCCGTCGCATCCCACCCGCACGAATCGGCGACGCCACCCCCGGGCAACGCGGCACCGGTACCCCCGGGCAACGCGGCACCGCCACCCCCGGGCAACGCGGCACCGCCACCCCCCGCCAACGCGGCACCGCCACCCCCGGGCAACGCGGCGCCGGCGCACCTGTTCCCGTTCCTGGCTGACGCGGAGTATTCGGAGTGACAGTCCGCGCCCGAGCTACTCGGTCTGCTGCTTCGCGGCCTCGAGCGCCGCCGGCGGATCCATATTGCCGCCTTGGAGCACGAGCTCGAGTGCGCGATCGGCGAGCTCGGCGGCCTCAGCGCCACCGACCGACTCGTCGCGCAGCGCGAGCGCCAGGAGGACCTGGCGCAACAGCTCCGGACTCTGGGTGTCCGGGGGAGGCCCCGCGGGTGGGAGGGCTCGCACGGATGCGAGCAGCCGCGGGGCGCTCGCGCCGCCACCGAACAGGCGCCCGGGCGCTTTGTCCGGGATCTCGGCGGCGATCGCGCCGGTGGCCGGGTTCACCACGCTGATCTTGCTGCGCAATCCCGCGCGCTCCAGTGCCAGGCGGTATCCGGACAAACGTAAATAGCCGAGCTGAGCCGCGAGCTGGATGAACGCCGAGGCCTCCGCCTCGTCCTTCAGCCGCGATTGGTGCAGCGAGATCTGGGTGCTCGAATCCGGGAGGGACGGGTCGGGCTCGGCGGCCACGAGCAGGAAGGCGTGCGGTCCGAGCCGGCCGGCACCCACCCCGGCGACGTCGACCAGGAGCTGGTAGCCGCCCAGGCCGAGCGCGCCGACGATCCCGGGCGGCAGCGGGTTCGACGCCAGGTGCCCTGGTGAGAAGCTCACGGGTGACCGATCCTCGACGAGGCGTCGGGGGGCGCGTCCTGGTCGCCGGGGCCCCGCATCCGCGCGTCACTTGTCGAGCAGGCCACCGATGAGCCCGCCGATCATGTCGCCTCCGCGCCGCTGCGAGTCGCCACCGGCACCCTCCTGCACAGGCGGGTGGTAGTAGGCACTCTGCAGGCCGACGCGGCCCGGGCCGGTGAACCGGTTGAACACGAGGTTGCCGCCGCCGCTCAGGAGTCCGGTCTTGAAGCCGTAGATCTCCTGGGTCATCGTGACGGAATGGTCGCGGTAGACCCAGCCGCCCGGCTCGATGTCGATCGACTCGCCCGGCTCGAGGTTCTTCTCGAACACGTTTCCGTAGCCGTGCATCCAGACGACGCCTTCGTGGTCGCCGGCGAAGAAGTGGTCGACCCAGAACCCACCGCCGTACATCATGTTCGCGAATCCCTTCTGGCGGCTGTAGTCGTACTGCACGCCGCCGGTGGCGGCCAGGAACTGGTGCTCGCGGGCCATGATCCCCTCACCGGGCTGAAGGTGGAGCGCGACGATGTGGCCGGGCGAGTCGCGGCTGAAGGCGATCTCCCCTGCCGACTGCGCTTCGAGCAAGAGCAGCGGCATCCCGCCGAACACCCGCCGCTTGAGGCCCCGGCCCAGCGGGTGCAGACCGATCTGGAGCTGCGGGTACTTCCACAGCAGAACGTGGTGCTCAAAATAGACGGGCACCCGGCCGTCGAGTGCCATGTGCAGGACGGGGACCAGCTCGCCCTCGAGGCGGTAGTTCACGCCAGGCGCGTTTCCCTGCTGGATCTGCGTCGGAAGGATCTGGGGTGCGGATGGCATGCTCTCTCTCCGGTCGTGGGTGGGCTCTGACAGCATCAAGGCGCTGCCCTCGCCCTGGTGCTAGAGCGCAGACGCTATCGCGCCACCGCGACGAGCGGCGATAATCGCCGCCATGGCGACGATCTATGTCACGGGCCATCGCAATCCCGATGCGGACTCGATCGCCTCGGCCATGGGCTACGCCGAGCTCAAGGGGCGCCTCGACACCCGGAACTCGTACGTCCCGGTCCGCCTCGGCGAGTGCAACGCCCAGACGCGCTGGCTGCTCGAGCGAAGCGGCGCCCCCCAACCGCGGTTCCTCCCGCACGTGATGGTCCGGGCCTGCGACGTGATGACCTCGAGCTTTCCGATCACACGCGTACAGGACCCCATCCGCCAGGCTGGGATCGAGATGGCCCGGTCCGGCCTGGAGCTCGTCCCCGTGGTCGATGACGACGGAGCCCTAGTCGGCGTGCTCACCGAGCGGGCACTGGCCCGGCGCTTCATTCGCGAGACCCGTGAGGCCTCGACCCTGGAGGACGCCCCCACCCGGGTCGCGGCGATCGTCGAGGTGCTCGGGGCCCGGCTGCTCACCGGCGAGGACAAGCCGCTTTCCGGCCGGGTCTGGGTGCACTCGATGGACCCCACCCGAAGCGGCGCCTCCCCGGGCGACGTGGTCGTGGTCGGCAACCGCTCCGACGCCCAGCGCCTGGCCCTTGAGCGAGGCGCGCAGCTGCTCGTCCTGTCCAACGACTCCGAGCCCCCGGACGAAATCCTCGCGCTGGCCCACGAGCGCGGAGCCGCAGTCATCGTCTCCCCGCTCGACAGCTACGTCTCCGGCCGCATGATCACGCTGGCCGCGCCGTGCGGGGCGCTGATGGAACGCGAGCCGCTGACCGCCACCAGCGAGTTCCTCGTCGACGAGATATCCGAACAGATCAAGGAGAGCCACTACGGCGCAGCCGTGGTTATCGATCCGCAGCGACGGCCGGTCGGGCTGGTCACCCGCTCTGACCTCGTGTCCCCGCCCCGGCGGCGCGTGCTCCTCGTCGACCACGCCGAGCAGGCCCAGAGCGTGTCGGGGGTCGAGCAGGCCGAGATCGTCGAGATCCTCGACCACCACCACGTCGGCTCGATCGAGACCCGGATTCCGGTCACCGCCACTTTCGACCCGGTCGGCTCGACCGCCACGCTGGTCGTCGAGCGCTTCCGCCAGAGCGGGATGGAGCCGAGCCCGCCGACCGCGATGATGCTGTTGGGGGCGGTCATGTCGGACACCATCATCCTCAACTCGGCGACCACCACCGACCGCGACCGACAGGTCGTCGACTACCTGCAACGGGTGCTCGCGCTCGACGGCGCCGAGTACGGCCGCGAGATGTTCGAGGCCACCTCCGATGTCTCCGAGGTCAGCGCCGAGGAGATCATCAACCGCGATGCCAAGCAGTACCACGCCTCGAGCGGCCACCAGATCTGCATCGCTCAGATCGAAGTGGTGGGCAAGTCGCTCCTGGACCGCAGCCAGGAGCTCGTCGAAGCGATGCGCAAGGCGCGGGAGAGCCGGGACCTCCAGCTCTACGCGCTGATGGTCACCGACGTTCTGACCAAGGGCACGGACCTCCTCGTCGCCGGCGACGTCAACGGGGTGGCCAGGGCGTTCGGGCGCAACGCGCACGACAGCCAGATCGAACTGCCAGGGGTGATGAGCCGCAAGAAAGAGGTGGCGCCCCAGCTGCTTGCCGCCATGTAGGGAAGCACGCCCGCGAGCTACGGGAGGGGCCGCCAATCACGGGGCGCGGCCGACTACAACACCACGCTCAGCACAAGCCGCAGCCCGAGCACCAGCAGCCCGATCGCCAGCAGCCGCTGGATCATCGTGCCACTCAGCCGCTGCGAGAGCACGGCGCCCAGCTGCGCGCCGAACACCACCCCCACCGACAGGGCCGCCGCGCGCCGCAGCCCGGCCGCGTGGTGAAACGTGCCGGCCACAACGTGGGTGAGCGTCGCCACGAGCGCCATCCAGGCCAGCACGAAATGCGAGGTCGCGGTGGCAACGTGGGTCGGGAAGCCGAGCACGGTGACCAGCAGCGGCACGTGCACGACTCCGCCCCCGATCCCCAGAAAGCTCGAGACGAAGCCCACCACGACGCTGAACAGGCCGCCCAGCCGGACGTTCGCGTGGTAGTGATAGTGCTTGCCCTCCCGATCGACGATCGCGCGTGCCACCCCCCGCTCCGGATCGCCGCCGTGGGGCTGGCGGCGCCCCCGGACCAGCCACCAGGCCAGCCCGGTCAACGCCATGCCCATGATCACGTCGAAGCCGGGTCGGCTCACCTTGTCCGCCACCATCACCCCGAGCACTGAGCCCGGCAGCGTGCAAAGCGCGAACACGGCGCCGGAGCGGTAGTCGATCCGCCGCTGTCGGCCATAGGCGACCGATCCCGAGCCGGCGTTGAAGAACACCACGATCAGGCTGATCGCGGTGAGGAGCGCCGGGCTGGACTGGGGATAGACGAGCAGCAGAACCGGGGTCAGGATGAACCCGCCGCCGGCCCCGACCAGCGTTCCGAACACCCCCACGCCGAAACCCAGGAGGGCCAGGAGCACGGCCGCGACCAGCGTGAAGTGCGTGGCCTCGACCGTGGCGGTGAGCTACGTGGAGGCCGTGCCGGCCGTGAGCACTGGAGCCTCGCCCCAGAGCTGCTCGAGCCGGTAGTACTGGCGGGTGTCCGGAACGAATACATGGACGACCACGTCGAGGTAGTCCATCAGGATCCACCGCGCTCCGGGCAGACCCTCCACGCGCTCGGGGAGACGACCATATGTCGCCTTCAGGCCTTCGTAGATCGCATCGTGAATCGCCTTGGTCTGCCGCTCGCTGCGCCCCGAGCAGATCACGAAGTAGTCGGTGTAGCCGATCATGCCGCGCAGATCGAGCTGGACGATGTCGGCCGCCTTGCGGTCCTCTGCGTACTCGACGATCGCCCGGGCGAGATCCTCGGGCGTCATCGGATCGGCTTCACGGGCGCGGGCCGGCCGGGTCATCGAACCGAGCCTACTCCGGCGTACAGACGGTGGCGCTTGATGTAGTGCTCGACCGCGTCGGGCACGTAGTAGCGGATCGGTTGGCCGGTCCGCGCCCGCTCCCGGAGCATGGTCGAAGAAATCGCGATCCGGGGCATGCGAAAGAACTGGGTCCGCTCGCCACCGCGCAATGCCCTCAACGCGTCGTCCACCGCTGCCCGAGAGGTGCCCCGGCGCTTCGCCACGGCCAGCGTGGCCAGCGAAAGGACCTGTTCCGGCTCGTGCCAATTCGGCAGGCCCGCGGCGATGTCGCCCCCGACGATCAAGAACAGCTCGTGATCTGGCGCAGAAGAATGCAGTTCTTCAAGAGTATCGACCGTGTACGACGGGCCCTCCCGGCCGATTTCCAGATCAGACACGTCGAACCGCTCCTCATCACCCCGGATAGCCAGGCGGCATAACTCGAGCCGGTGCTCGGCGCCCGGCTCGTCCTCGACGGGCTTGTGGGGCGGTATCCGGGCAGGGATCAGCGTCACGCGGTCCAATCCCAGTTGAAGGTAGGCCTCCTGGGCGCAGATCAGGTGACCAAGATGTGGCGGATTGAAGGTTCCGCCGAGAATGCCGATTCGCACAGGCGCCTAATGCCCGTTAGGGCCGAACGTGACCGGCGCCCTCGATCAGGTACTTGAACGTGCACAGCTCGCGCAGCCCGATCGGACCTCGCGCATGGAGCTTCTGGGTCGAATTGCCGATCTCGGCGCCCATGCCGAACTCGCCGCCGTCGGTGAACCGAGTGGACGCGTTGACGTACACGCAGGCGGCGTCCACCCCGAGCTGGAAGGCCCGCGCGGATTCGGTGTCGCGCGTGACGATGGCCTCCGAATGTCCCGAGCCCCAGCGGTTGATGTGCTCGATCGCCTCCTCCGTCGAGCCGACGACGCGGACGGCCAGCGTCAACGCGTGGTATTCGGTGGCCCAGTCCTCGTCGGTGGCGTCGGCTACCGGAACGCCCCCGGCATGCGCCTGCGTCGTCGCGTCGCCGCGCAGCTCAACGCCGGAATCCACCAGTGCGCTCAGCGCGACCGGCAGGAACTGCTCGGCCACGGCCACGTGAACCAGCAGCGTCTCGGCCGCGTTGCACACGCTGGGGCGCTGAATCTTGGCGTTCAGGGTGATCGCCAGCGCCTCTTCGAGCGAGGCCGTGGCATCGACGTACACGTGGCAGTTACCGGACGCCGCGTACATGACCGGCACGGTGGCCACACCCTTGAGCGCGGCCTTCAACCCCTCGCCGCCACGCGGGATGATCAGATCGACCACGCCGGACTGGGTGGCGAGCTCGGCGAGCTCGTCGCGACCGCCGCCGGCGACCAGCGACATGGCGCCCTCGGGCAGACCGGCCGTCAGGCCCGCCTCGATCGCCACCGAGGCCAGCACCGCATTCGAATGGGCCGCCATCGACGAGCCGCGCAGGACGATCGCGTTACCTGACTTCAGGCAGAGCGCCGCCGCGTCGATCGTCACATTCGGGCGGGCCTCGTAAATGACCGCGATCACGCCCAGCGGCACTCGGACCTTGCGAACCTCGAGCCCATTGGCCAGCCGCCGCCCTTCGATCACCTCGCCGACCGGATCCGGGAGCGCCGCGATGTCGCGGACCTGGCTCGCGATCACCGCGATGCGACGCTCGTCCAACCCCAGGCGGTCCATCAGCGCGGCGGTGAGCCCGGCCTCGCGGCCGGCGTCGAGGTCGCGGGCGTTGGCGTCGAGGATCTCGGGCGTGCGATCGGTCAGCGCCGTCGCGATCGCCTCGAGCGCGGCGTCCTTGGCGCCGGACGGCAGCGAGGCGAGCTGCGCCGCGGCCCGCTTGGCCGCCGCGCAGGTCTCGGCGACGGAGGATGTGGCGATGACAGCCATGACTCGAGGGTTAAAAGGTTACGCGAGCACGAAATAGTCGCGATGGACCGCCTCCTCGGTGGCGCGGGGTAGCCGATCCCGGACCTCCGCCGACTTCAGCCCGCGGACCTGGCGGAGCTCGGCCGCCGAGTAGTTGCAGATCCCCTTGCCGACCACGTCCCCGTCGAACGCGATCTCGACCGCGTCGCCGGCGTCGAACTCGCCGGACACCTCGACCACCCCCACGGGCAGCAGGCTTGTCCCGCCCTCCCGCAGGGCGCGCGCCGCGCCGGCGTCGACCAGCACCCGCCCGCGCGTCGGCTTGGCGTACTTGAGCCACAGCTTGAAGCTTGAATAGCGCCCGGCCCGCGCAGCAAACCGAGTGCCGACCGCCTCGCCGCCGGCTGCGCGGAGCAGCGCGTCGGGTCTCAGGCCGCTCGCGATGACGGTGGGGATGCCCGCCGCGGTGGCCATCTCGGCCGCCACCACCTTGGAGCGCATGCCGCCCGATCCGAGCGGCGAGGTCGCGTGCCCGATCGCCATGCTGTCCAGCTGCTCGAACGACGTCACCTCGGCAACCAACCGGGCCTGCGGATCGCGTCGCGGGTCGGCGGTGAAGACGCCCTCCGCGTCGGTCAGCAAGATCAGAACCTCGGCGCCGATCAGGATCGCCACCTGAGCGGCCAGGAAGTCGTTGTCGCCGAACGAGATCTCGTCGGTCGTGGTCGTGTCGTTCTCGTTGATCACCGGGACGACGCCCCAGTCGAGCAGTTTGCGCAGGGTCTGCCGCGCGTTCAGGTAGTGGCTGCGCGCGCTCACGTCGAAGAACGTCAGCAGGACCTGGGCGGTCTCCACGCCCCGCTCGCGCAGCAGCTGGTCGTACACCTGGTAGAGCTTGCCCTGGCCGACCGCGCTGGCCGCCTGCAGCTCGTCCATCGCCCGCGGCCGCAGCGGCAGTTTCATCACGCCCATGCCCCGGGCGATCGCGCCGCTGGTAACGACGACGGGCTCGCGACCCGCGCGCTGCAGCTCGGCCAGCTCATCGCAGAGCCGGCCCAGCACCTCGGTCCGCACCTCGCCCTGATCGCGAGCAACGATGCTCGAGCCGAGCTTGACCACGACCGCGCCCATATCGCTTAAGCAGCTTAGGGAGCGCTCAGCGGCAAAGCGGATTGCGCGGGACGCCTCGGCACGGCCGACGCATCGTCGGCTGGCGGCGCGGCGCCGGCTGCGGCTTTGAATGCCGCGCGCCCGACTGCCCGATCAGCGTCAGCACCTCGCCCAACAGATCCGGGCCGCCGTTCGGCGTCGTGGCGTTCTGGCAGCCCCAGGTGCCCTCGATGCCGGTTGGGATCGAGGTCGTGAACGTGTTGCCGGCGAAGCAGTTGTTGACGTTCTGATCCCCGAAGACGCCACCCTCGAGCCCGATGTCGGCGCCGCCTGACTGGGTGCCGTTGCCGGTGAAGTGATTGTTCGTGACGCGGTTGCCGGCGGCCTGGAAGAAGATCGTCTTGGCCGTCGGCGGGTACGGATCGGGCTGCTCGAATACGAGCACGCCGAACGTCGGGTTGCCGGTGATCGTGTTGTCGTCGACGAGATCGGCGTAGTCGCCGGGCAGCATCACGCCGACTCCCCACGGCGCGCCGAGCAGAGTGTTGTTCGCAGGCGTGCTCAGGTTGCCGTTGCCCGCGATCACGTCGTGGCGGAAGATCGTGCAGTGGTCGATGTTCGTCGAGGCGAACGTCGGGGTCGGCGAGCGGTTGGCGCCGGCGTCGCACGCGCCGTCCTGGGGCGGCGGCAGATCGGACCCCGACTCCGAGTCGGGCGCGATGCCCACGCCGTTGTTGCGGAACGTCGAGTTCTCGATCACCAGGTGGCCGCCCGCGTTGGTGCTCGACCAGCCCAGCGCGTTGCGCTCGACCAGCGCGTCCGTGATCAGCGCGTGACAATCGCGGCAGGCGCCGACGTACAACCCCGAGTCGTTGAATCCCGACGCGTACACGTGCTTCAAGAAGCCGTTGACGGCGTGGCTGGCGAACAGTCCGTAGCCACCCTTGAGGCCCGTGTCGTAGGCGGTCAGGTACTGGCCCCACCACCCGTGAAGGCCAACCTTGGTGCTTTTCTCGCCTCCGCCCTTCCACCACACCTCGTTGCCATTGTCGGAATCGTCACGCGTGCGTCGGTCGAAGTTGCGCACGGTCAGGTTCTCGATCCACACGCGGTTGGCCGTGATCACGATCCCGTTGCCGGTGTTGTGGCGCCCGTCGAGGATCACGCCGTTGCGGTTGACCCCGCGCAGGTGCAGGCGAGGCTTTGAGATCCGCACGGTCCCGAAGTACACGCCACGGTCGATCAGGATCCAGTCCCCGGCGTGAGCCGCCTTGACCGCCGCCTGGATCGTCGTGAAGTGCGGGTAGGCCACGTGCCGCGGGGTGACGATCAGGACGCGCGCCGACGCGCTCGCCGCCGCGAGCAGCAGCGTGGCGAGCGTCAACGCCACCAAGCGAGATCCGATCCGCCTCAGCACCGGCGGTAGATCCTGGCAAATTTCGCGAATTCGTGATGGCCGCGCACCGTGATGCGCTCGAGGAACCGAACCCAGACGTTGTGCGAGCGTCCCCGGCCGAGGTCGATCCGCACGCGGGTGTGCCGCCCGTGGGCCTTGTGCCGGCGCCACTTGCCGCGCGCGATCTTGACCGACAGCGAGCGGAACTTCTCGCGCTTGGCCAGGCCCAGCCTGACCGTGACGAACCGAGCCCTGGTGCACCGTCCGGCGGTCGGCATCGGCACGACCTGGCCGCTGCACCACGGATTGGCGGGCACGCCCGAGCACGGGTCGGGCATGCTGGGAAGCCCGCTCGGAAGTGGGTGCATGACGACGCTCGTGCGCCGCGGGTAGTTCGCGCCCGGCGGGCAGACGTTGCCGAAGAACATCGCATCGCAGTTGACCTGCGCGACGAACGAGCTGTTCGCATCCGGTGCCACCGCGGGCTGCCCGCAGTTCGCGTTGGTCTGCTGCAGCCCCGAGGGTGAGCTGGTGACCGTCCCGCCCGTGTCGGCGTTGCCGCTGTAGCAGTTGATCGGGTGCCCGGGTGTGGTGGTCGACTCGGCGAAGTCGCCGTTGGTGTCGTTGCCGAAGAACCCGTTGTTCGTGAACGTGTTGCCGATCAGGGCGTTGCCCCAATCGTCGTAGTTGCACACGTTGCCTGGGGCGCTCACCCCTCCGTTGCACGGCGGGTTTGCGTCCGACGGCGGTGTCTCGGTGTCCGGGTACGGGACGAAGATCACGCCCCACGCCCCGTTGTTGGCGAACGTGTTGTTCATGATCGTGTCGTCGCGCCCGCCGGACACCGACAGCCCGGTGCCGGTCGGGCCGGCCGCCGCGGCGCCCGCCGCCGGCACGTTCGGGTTGTTGTTGTCGTGCACGAAGTTGTTGATGAACACCCAGCATGAGTGGGTGTGGGTGATCGGGCTGGTGCCACCGTTCGGACACGCGCCGTCCTGGGGCGAGGGCCAGTCGTCGTTGTTCTGGCT
>DATIEI010000335.1:0-4658 GCA_035455845.1 Solirubrobacteraceae bacterium | reverse complement strand
CCGAAATCCGGCCCGACGGGATCGAGACGTTCGTCCAGAGCGGCTGGGTGCGCGCCAGCGAGCGCAAGCTCTCGCCTGGGAGCACGTTGCTCCAGGCGTCGCTGAGTCTGAAGCGGCGCGACGCGGCGCCGCTCCCACGCGGCCACTTCACCCAGGTCGTGGTGCCGTTGTATTACGAGGGTCACGCGTACCGGGCCGGGTCGCGCATCCGGATCACGATCTCGGCGCCGGGGGGCGATCAGCCGACCTGGGGATTCGCCAATCTCGTGCCGCGGGGGCGCGCCAAGGTCGTGGTGGCCCACTCCGAGGCCATGCCGTCGCGGCTCGTGCTGCCGGTGGTCCCGGGCGTGAATGTGCCTACCGGCCTTCCGCCGTGTCCCGGCCTGCGCGGCGAGCCGTGCCGCCGGTATACGCCGCTGGCGAACTAGGCGGTTAGCTGAACAGGCGCTCGAGGACGAGCGCCACGCCCGACTCGTCGTTGGACGCGGTGACCTCGTCGGCCGCTGCCCGGACGTCTGGGTGCGCATTGGCGACGGCGACCCCGTGCCCGGCCCAGGCGAGCATCGGCAGGTCGTTGGGCATGTCGCCAAACGCGATGACGTCGTGGCGGTCGATGGCCCGTTGCTCGCACAGGCGCGCCAGCGCGGTGGCCTTGCTCACGCCGGCGGCGCTGATCTCGAGCAGGGCGTCGGTCGTGCTCGAGTGGCTGAGCTCGGCCAGGTGACCACAGGTTGCTCGGGCGCGCTCGAGCAGCACGTCCGCGCTCAGGTCGCGGTGGCGCAGCATGAGCTTGACCGCCGGCTCGGCGATCAACGCGTGCACGGCGCCGACCGCCGAATCATTGGGGATCGGCCAGCGCGTGAAGTACTCCGGTTCGTGGCCGAACCCGTGGGCGCGCTCGACCGCCCAGGCGCCGCCCGGCACCTCGGCCTCGAGCAGGGCGACGAGCTCTTGCGCGATCGCGGGCTCGATCGGCGAGGCCTCGAGCACCGACTCGGTGTGCAGGTCCCACAGCATCGCGCCGTTGTTACAGATGACAACGCCGCGATGCCCGGTCGCCTGAGCCAGCTCGGTCAGTCCGCGATGCGGCCGCGCGGTGCAGAACACCACCGCGGCGCCCGCCGCCTCGGCCGCGGCGATCGCCCGCCGGGTGCGATCGTCGATTGTGTTGTCGGACCTGACCAGCGTGCCATCCAGGTCGGAGGCGACGAGCTTAGGGGGCATCTACACGATGCTACGTGGGTGACGGGCACCGACGCTATTCAGCTACTCTCTCGCCGCCTTGCCCGTCTTCAAGCGTTTCTGGGCACCGTCGGCGCTGCTCGCGGTGCTCGTGTTCGTGGGGTCGATCGCGCCCGCCCACGGCGTGCCGGCGCGGGCTGCGCAGGCACCGGCGCCCGCCGCCGATTGCCAGCCGTTCGGCGCCCGGGCGTGCCTGCTGCCGTTCCCCAACAACCTGTTCACGCGGCCCGACGGGTCCAGTCCGACCGGGCTCCGAGTGCACCTGCCGGCCGCGGCGATGCCGATCAGCCGGACCGGTCAGCGGGTCAGCGCGGGACCGTACGACCGAGCCGACGGGTTCAGCCCCGGCTCGGCGGCGATCGTGCACGTCCCCGGACTCGACAACGCCGCCGCCCTGGCTCGGACCGGTGCGGCCGGCGTGCTCGACGTCGGGCGCTCGCTGCGGCCGGGTCAGCCGATCGTGATGATCGACGAGCGAACCGGCCGGCGGGTCGCGCTGTTCTCCGAGCTCGACGCGAACGCGACCAGCCCGGCCGCCGCCGATCTGCTCATCCACCCGGCCGCTGACCTGGCCAACGGGCACACCTACGTCGTCGCGCTGAGGCGTCTGCGCACCGCGAGCGGCCGGTTGATCCCGGCTCCGAGGTGGTTCGAGCGGTTGCGCGACAAGCGCCGGCTCCCGGCGCGCGAGCGCTCGCAAACGGCGCGGTACGCCCGGATCTTCACCGCCCTTCGACGGGCGCACATCGGTCGCAAGGGGCTGTACGAGGCGTGGGACTTCACGGTCGCCTCGCGCGCGAACGTCACCGGGCGCCTGCTGGCGATCCGGGATAAGGCTTTCGCGCGGCTGGGCGATCGCAAGCTCGGCGACGGCAAGGTGGCCGGGCTCGCGCCGGTTTACACGATCACCGGTCTCAAGACCCTGAGCTCGCAGCTGCGCGCGGTGGTCGGGACGTTCAATGTGCCGTGCTATCTCGTGCAGTGCGGGACCTCGGCCACGAGCGGGTTTCATTACAGCTCGGCCAAGCCCGACGCGCTGCCCACGCAGAAACCGGGGAACGTGGCGGTGGCGAACTTCGAGTGCATCATCCCGAGCTCGGCCGGCGCGCCCCAGCCTGCGCGCGTCTCGCTCTATGGCCACGGGCTCTTCGGCTCCTACGCCGAGGTCGAAGACCCTTGGGTTCAGGCGCTCGCGGTCGGGCACAACATGGTGTTCTGCGGAACCGATTGGTGGGGGCTGACCCAGGCCGACGAGGCATTCGCGGGCAGCGTGGTGGCCAACCTGAACCGGTTCCCGGTGATCGTCGACCGCCTCCAGCAGGCTGTCCTGGGCGCGCTGTTCCTCGGCCGGCTGATGATCAATCCGCACGGCCTCGCGGCCAGCCCGGCGTTTCAGGCGGCCGGGCACTCGGTGCTCGACACCTCGCACCTGTACTACAACGGCAACTCGCAGGGTGGAATCATCGGCGGGGTTGTTGCCGCCGTGTCGCCCGACGTGCGGCGCGCCGTGCTCGGCGTCACCGGCATGGACTACGGCAACCTGCTGCTCGCCCGCAGTACCGACTTCAGCACGTTCAGCCAGCTGCTCCGGGTCTTCTATCCCGACCAGTCGAGCTATCCGGTGATCCTCGATCTGCTCGACCAGCTGTGGGATCGCGCCGACCCGGACGGCTACGCGCCATACATCTCCGGGGGGCTGCCCGACACGCCGAAGCACGCGGTTCTGATGCAGATCGCCTACGGCGATTTCCAGGTCAGCATGTACGCCGGCGCCGCCGAGGCACGCTCGATCGGCGCGCACGCCTACCAGCCCGCGCTCGATCCCGGGCGGGCGAGCGACCAGCACCTGTTCTGGGGCCTTCCCGCGATCGGGAGGTTCCCGTTCCACGGCTCGGCCGTCGAGGTCTGGGACAGCGGCCCGGGCCGTACCCAGGCGCCACCGGTGGGGAACGTCCCGCCGACGCCCGGGGCGTCCAACAGTGATCCACACCAGGATCCGCGCAACAGCCCGGCCGCGCAAGATCAGATCTCGGCCTTCCTCGAGCCGAACGGCGCGGTGGTCGACGTGTGCGGCGGGCAGCCGTGTCACGCGTCGGACTACGCGCCTTAAGGGTCTCGCCTGCTCGGATTAGCGGCGGCGCCCGCCGACGCGGCCTACAAGTAGGGGCCCAAATCCATCACACCCCACGTTGGAGCTAGCCGATGCGGCGGAGGAAGCGGACCAGCCCGGCGGCGAAGGCGTTGCGTGGATACGCGCCGGCCGGGTCGTTGTGGGCATATGACGACGCCCGGTTGATCAGCAGCAGGTGGCTGGCCGGGATGCGCGATTGGGCGGCCAGGGCGCGGGCGTCGAGCAGCACGCCGGCGCCGCCGAGCCGCGCGCCGAACGCGTAGATCTCCAGCCGGCGCGGGAGGCGGCGGCCCATCGTGCTTCGGAGGCCGAGGACGGACTCGGCCGGATTGGCGATCCCGTTGCCGACCCCGCCGGCGTCGATGGTCAGGCGCTGGGGGAAGTACCACTCGCTGCCGTCGGCGCCGTCGACGCCCAGGCCGGAGAACATCGTCGCGTAGCGCGTGATCGGCGTGAGCGCGCCGGCGCCGTCCCAGCCGCGCAGGGGACCGACCGGCGAGATGCCGCGGCCGAGGTGGGCCTGGGCGGCGATCAGCGCGGGCGGCGAGGTCCGCACATTCAGCGCGTAGCCGAACTGGGCCAGGTTGGTGACCGGGACCGAGGGCGTGAGGTGGAACGCGCTGAGCAGCCCCGACGACTGGCCGACGGACTGCGAGTTCGGGTCGATCAGCGCGGCGAGCGATCCGGTGGCGCTGAACAGGCCGGCGAACGGGGCCGGGATGCCACCGAAGGTGAGCCACGGGGAGCTCTCGGACGAGGCGAGCGTGCGGAGCGCGGTCCGAGCCGTCCGCGCGCTCTCCGCGGGTAGGCTCCCGCCGTCGATGTACACCAGACCGGCGAGGTCATCGGCGCCCGGACGGCCCCCGAAGTCCCAGGTGGCATAAGCAGTGACCACGGCGCCCCCCAGCGAATGGCCGCCGAGGACGACGCGGCCGCCCCGCCGACGGGCCGCGGCGATCACCGCACGCAGGTCCTCGACCGCCACCTGCATGCCCCAGCGCTTGGCGAAGCGCACCCGCGAGTTCGCGACCGGTTGCACGTGCGGACCCGAATACGCCCCCGGGATGAGCCAGCCGAGGTAGTAGTCGAACACCTGGGCGGCCGTGGCCTGGCCGCGCTTGGCGGCCTCGAGCACGGACTGGTCCTCGAGCAGGTTCTCCCGCCGCTCCACGGACCAGACCTGCCAGCCGTTGATGTGGCGTACCAGCGTCCTGGCGAACGGCACGATGTAGGCGGAGCCGGCCGAGGTCCCGGGGTTGAAGACGAGGATGTTCCTGGCGTCGTG
>DATIEI010000334.1:0-11073 GCA_035455845.1 Solirubrobacteraceae bacterium | reverse complement strand
GAGCAGCGACGCATCGGAGTGGTCTTCCAGCACGCCGCCCTGTTCCCCCACCTGACCGTGCGCGACAACGTGCGCTTCGGACCGCTCGCCCGGGGCGAGCGGCGACTCGACCGCGCGGACGCACTCCTGCCCCGTTTCGGCCTCAACAGGTTCGCGGACCGCCGACCTGGCTCCCTCAGCGGCGGCGAACGCCAACGCGTGGCTCTCGCCCGCGCCATGGCAGCCGAGCCCGACCTGCTAGTCCTCGACGAGCCGCTCTCCGCCTTAGATCAGCCAACCCGCGAACAGCTACGCGACGTCCTCGCCGAGCTGTTCTCGCGGCTGGGCGTGCCGGTCATACACGTCACCCACGATCGCGACGAGGCGCTGATCTTGGGCGATCAGGTTGCGGTCCTCGTCGACGGCGAGTTGCGCCAGACGCAATCAGCTCACACCGTCACCTCACACCCGGTTGACACGGACGTCGCGCGACTTCTCGGATGGGCCCACCTGGGAGACGGCCACGTCGATCAAGGCGCGACGGTCCTCGGCGACCTGCGACTACCCCCGCCCGCCGGCGCCCACCAGGCGGACCGGCCCGTTAGCGTCTTCTACCGCCCCGAGGGCGTCATCCTCACTCCGACCCACTCGTCGGCGGCGCCCGAGATGGGGCTGACGCGCACGATCGACCAGGTGCTCCCCACCGCCCCGCTGGCGCGCGTGGACATCGGTGGCGGCCCTGAGATCACCGCTCTGGTCCTGCACCGAGACCTCGCGCGACTCGAACTTCACGCCGGAGGCGAGGTCAATGTCGAGCTTCCGGACGACACGATCATCACGTTCCCAACGCAAACGCGAGCGGACTGACGCGCCGAGCGCTGCGCCAGCGTGGAGCGACCGGGACACCGAACGTCGTTCGGCGTGCTGGCTGTCGAGCGATGACGGATCTGCGATCACCGAGTCGAGTCGCCCTAAGCCCCGGCTGGCAGGGGCTCTACCATCGCGCCCATGGCGCAGGCGGCCGCGATCGTGCTCGCGGGTGGGAAATCCTCGCGGATGGGCTCGCCCAAGGCGTCTCTTGAGTGGCACGGATCGACCCTGCTGCGCCGGGTGACCGGGATCGTCGCGCGGTCGGTCGATGGCCCGGTGGTTGTGGTGTCGGCGCCCGGGCAGGCGTTGCCGGCGCTCGACGGCGCGGTTGAGGTGGTGACCGACGAGCGGGAGGGACGCGGGCCGCTTCAGGGCCTCGCGGCAGGCCTTGCGGCGGTCGGCGACCGCGCCGAGATCGCGTATGTCTCCTCGACTGATGTGCCGCTCTTGCATCCGGCGTTCGTGCGGCGGGTCGTCGGTGCGCTAGACGATCAGGTCGACGTGGTGCTGCCCGAGGTCGGCGGCCATCGGCAGCCGCTGTCGGCCGCCTACCGGACCGCCCTGCTCTCGGCGGTCGAGGAGCTGATCGCGGCCGACCGGATGCGCCCGGCGTTCCTGTTCGAACGGTCCCGGGTGCTCCACATGGGCGAAGCAGAGCTCTTACTAAACGGCCCGCTCGCTCGGCTCGACCCGGCGCTCGCCTCGGTCAGCAACCTCAACGAGCCCGCGGACTACGAGCGCGCGCATGCCCTGCCGGCGCCCGAGATCGTCGTCCAGCGGTTCGGACCGCTGGCCAAACCTCCGGCGGCGCGCCGGGAAACGGTCCGCGCCTGGTCGCTGGGCGGAGTCGCCGCCGCCGTTGGGCTCACGCTCGACGAGCACATCGTCGCGGCACTCAACGGCGACAAAATCACGCGCGACGTCGATCTGCCGCTGGTCAGCGGCGATACGGTTGCGTTCATGGTCGCGGACGCGGGCGGCTAGCGAGCTAGCATCGTGGGCATGCCACCCGGCGGGTATTTCGGGAAGGCGCTGCTCGTGGACCTGAGCACGGGCTCAGGCAGGTCGGAGACGATCGAGGAGCCGGTGCTGCGCTCGTACATAGGAGGCGCTGGCCTCGGCACCTGGCTGATGCACAAGTACTGCCCCGCCCGGGTCGAGCCGCTCCACCCGGAGGCACCACTGATGTTCGTGTTCTCCCCGTTGGTGGGGACGCCGCTCACGACCAGCGCGAAGTTTGCGGTCGTGGCCAAGTCGCCACTGACCGGCCGGCTGACCGATGCGCTCGCGTCGAGCCACTTCGCGATTGCCGGGAAGCTCACCGGCCACGACGCGATCGTGCTCCAGGGGGCGTGCCGGGAGCCGTCGGTCGTCCTGATTGATCGGGACCGAATCAAGGTTGAGTCCGCACTCGACCTGTGGGGCCTTTCGGCGGCCGAGGCCGAGGCCCGGCTGCGGGACCGTCACGGTCCGGCCTGGCGAGTCGCGGCGATCGGCCCAGCCGGGGAGCGCGGCGTGCGCTACGCGACGATCTCGCATGACGGGCGCCATGCCGGCCGGGGAGGGCTCGGCGCCGTGATGGGGTCCAAGTGGTGCAAGGCGATCCTCGTCCGCGCCGGCACGAAGGTGGCTTCGGCCGATCCGGCCGGGGTGCTTGCGGCCGCGAAGGGGCTGCGTAAGCGGTCGTTCGGGGCGGCCACCGCGAAGTACCGCGAGCTCGGGACGATGGCGAACCTGCTCGCGTTCAACGCGATCTCGACGCTGCCGACGCGGAACTTCTCCGCCGCGCGCTTCGAGGGGGCGACCGCGCTCGGGGCGGAGGAGATCGCCGAGCTCCGCCAACTCGCCCGCAACTCGTGCGCGTCGTGCTCGATCGGGTGCGAGCACATCTATCGCGGGCCGGGCGGCAAGCAGGCCAGGATGGAGTACGAGAACGTGTTCGCGCTTGGGCCGCTGTGCGGGGTGAGCGATGCCGACGCGGTGATCGCGGCGAGCTCGCGTTGCGACGAGCTCGGCCTGGACACGATTTCGACCGGCGGAACGATCGCGTGGGCGATGGAGTGTGTCGAGAAGGGCCTGATCGACGCGCCATGGCTGCGGTTCGGGGACGCCGAGGCACTGCTGCGGGCAATTGAGGAGATCGGGGCCCATGGGGGGCTTGGGGAGCTCCTCGCGCTGGGCTCACGCGCCGCCTCTCAAGTGGTCGGTCGGGGGTCGCAGGCATTTGCCCCGCACGTGAAGGGCCTCGAGCTGCCTGGGTACGAGCCGCGGACGCTCCAGGCCATGGCGCTCGGGCTGGCGGTCAACGCCCGCGGCGCGGATCACAACCGCTCGGGCGCGTATGAGGCTGATCTGTCGGGCGTCCACGACCGGCTTGTCGGTGGAGAGCCTCACGTCGCCGGCGCGATCGAGACCGAGAACCGGGCCGCGGTCATGGACTCGCTGATCCTGTGCAAGTTCCTGCGCGGGGTGTTCGAGGACCCGTTTCCGGAGTGGGCGAAGCTGCTCGAGTTGGTCACCGGCTGGGACGTCGACGCGGACGAGCTCGCCGTGACCGCCCGCCGGGTTGTCTTGGCCAAGCGGCTATTCAACCTGCGCGAGGGTTGGACGCGCGAGGAGGACTGGCTTCCCGATCGATTCCTGTCGGAGTCGCTGGAACTTGAGTCGGGGCGCACTGCGACGTTGACCGCTGACCGCCTCGAGGCGATGATCGCCTCGTACTACCGCGGCCGCGGCCTCGACGAGACGGGTGTGCCCAGTCCCGAGACGGTCGGCGAGCTGTCACTACGCGGACTTATGGACTCCGAACCGATAGGTGCAAAAGTGGGATAGTGGAGGTCTCAAGTGGCGACGACGACGATACCCCCGGCAATCACTAAGAAGGTGTCGCTGACGATCGACGGCCGCGAGGTGACCGTCCCCGAAGGCACGACGATCCTCGACGCGGCCAAGCAGCTCGGGATCGAGATTCCGGTACTGTGCCACGACGATCGCTATGACCCCGTCGGCGTGTGCCGGATGTGCGTGGTCGACGTCGGCGCCCGGGTGTATGCGGCGGCCTGCGTGCGTCCGTGCGAGGAGGGCATGGAGGTCACGACCACGAGCGATCGGATCGAGGCGCAGCGGTCGATGCTGACCGAGCTGCTGCTCTCCGACCAGCCCGATCCCGCGCTCGATCCCAAGGAGACGACCACCGCCGACAACGAGCTGCTCGTGCTGGTCCGCCAGTACGGTCTCGAGCAGGGCGACGGGATCCCACAGAACGAGGGCCGGGGCCTTGACGACTCCAACCCGGTGATCTCGGTCAACCACGACGCCTGCATCCTGTGCGACCGCTGCGTGCGCGCCTGCGACGACATCCAGGGCAACGACGTGATCGGCCGCAGCGGCAAGGGCTACACGACCCGGATCGCGTTTGACCTGAACGACCCGATGGGGGAGTCGTCATGCGTCACCTGCGGCGAGTGCGTGGCGGCGTGCCCGACCGGCGCGATCACGAACAAGCCGATTCGCGGGGTGCCGATCCAGCCCCGCGAGAAGCTCCGCCAGGTCGACACCGTGTGCCCGTACTGCGGCGTCGGCTGCGCGCTCACCTATCACGTCGACGACGAACGCAAGGCGATCGCATTCGCCGAAGGCCGGGCGCAGCCCGGATCCAAGGGCCGGTTGTGCGTCAAGGGCCGCTATGGCTGGGACTACGCCGCCTCCCCGCAGCGGCTCACGAAACCGCTGATCCGCCGCGAGGACGCCTACCCGAAGGGGCCCTTGTCGACGGATGTCCGCGGCGATGAGCCCGGCGGACGCTCAGAGAAGAGGCGCAAGCCCGGTGGCCTGGTCGACTACGACCAGGTGATGCCGTCGTTCCGCGAGGCAAGCTGGGAGGAGGCGCTCGATCTCGTCGCGCGGCGCTTGATGGAGATCCACGCCGACGGCGGCCCGGGAGCCATCGCCGGCTTTGGGTCGGCCAAGTGCTCCAACGAGGAGGCGTATCTCTTCCAGAAGCTGATCCGTACCGGCTTCCACACCAACAACGTCGACCACTGCACGCGCCTGTGCCACGCGTCGAGCGTCGCTGCGCTGTTCGAGGGCATTGGCTCGGGCGCAGTCTCGACCACGTACGGCGACGTGATCAACGCCGACGTGATCATCATCACCGGCTCCAACACGACCGCGAACCATCCGGTCGCGTCGTCGTTCTTCAAGCAGGCGCGCCGGCTCGGCACGACGATCATCTACGTCGACCCGCGCGCCGACAGGGTCGCCGACCACGCCGACATCTACTGCCAGCTCAAGCCAGGCACCGACGTCGCGTTCTACAACTCGGTGATGCACGAGATCATCCGGCTGAGACTGGTCGATGAGGACTTCATTCGCGACCGGACCTCGAACTACGAGGCGCTGGTTGAGACCGTCAAGGACTACCCGCCCGAGCGCGGCGAGCAGATCACCGGCGTGAGCGCCGAGCAGATCCGCCGGGTCGCGCGGACCTGGGGCGAGTCGAGCGCCGGGATCATCTACTGGGGGATGGGGATCTCCCAGCACACGACGGGCACCGACAACGCGCGCTGCCTGATCGCGATGTGCGCTATCACCGGCAACGTGGGCCGCCAGGGCACGGGCCTGCATCCGCTGCGCGGTCAGAACAACGTCCAGGGCGCCTCGGACGTCGGGCTGATCCCGATGTTCTATCCGGATTACAAGAGTGTCGGCGACGAGGCCACGCGCGAGCGCTTCCAGAAGGCGTGGGGCGAAACCGACCTCGACCCGGAAAAGGGCCTGACCGTGACCGAGATCATCGGCTCGGCGCTGAAGGGCGGCGTGCGCGGGATGTACATGATGGGCGAGAACCCGTTCCTGTCGGATCCCAACATCAACAAGGTTCGCAAGGCGCTGGCCGCGCTCGAGTTCCTTTGCGTGCAGGACATCTTCCTGACTGAGACGTGCGAGTTCGCCGACGTGATCCTGCCCGCCTCCTCCTATATGGAGAAGGACGGCACGTACACGAACACCGACCGCCGCGTGCAGCTCGGGCGCAAGGTTCTTGATCCGCCCGGCGAGGCGCGCGTGGACTACGAGGTCGTGCAGGACATCGCGCGCCGGATCGGCCTGGACTGGAAGTACACCTCGGCGCGGGAGATATTCGACGAGATGGTCTCGGTGATGCCGAGCTACGCGAACCTCAGCTACGACAACCTCGGCCTGACCGGCAAGCTGTACCCGAACCAGGACCCGGAGAACTCCGACGGCACGGTCGTGATGTTCGGCGAGAAATTCAACACCGACGACGGGCTTGCCCATCTGGTTCCGGCCGAGTGGCTGCCGGCCAAAGAGCTCCCCAACGACGAGTATCCGTTCGTTCTGAACACCGGGCGGCTGCTCGAGCACTGGCACACCGGGTCGATGACGCGCCGGTCCTTCGCGCTCGACACGATCCAGCCCCGACCGGAGGTGTACATGCACCCGACCGACGCGGCCGAGTGCGGCCTCACGGACGGGGCGATGGCCCAGGTCAGCTCGCGGCGCGGGTCGATCGAGCTCGCGGTCAAGGTGTCGCACAAGGAGGCGCGCGGCAACGTCTTCATCGCGTTCCACTTCCGGGAGGCGGCCGCGAACCTGCTCACCATCGACGAGATCGACCCGTTCGGGAAGATCCCCGAGTTCAAGTTCTGCGCCGTGCGCATCGAACCCGCCGCAAGCGGGAACGGGTCAGCGGGAGCCCACTGATGGCGGTCACGAACGGCCGCGTCCCCGGCCGGGAAGCGCGCGCCGGCCGGTTCCCGGGTCCGAGCCTGATCCCGTCGTTGAACGCGATCCAGCGCGAGCACGGCTGGCTCCCGCGCGAGGAGCTGGTCCGGCTCTCGCGCGAGACGCGGCGGCCGCTGTACGAGATCGAGGGGCTGGTCTCGTTCTACCCGCACTTCCGCACGGCGGCGCCGCCCAAGGTCGAGGTCACGGTCTGCCGCGACCTGTCGTGCTGGCTACACGGCGCCGATGAGCAGATCGCCGCCATTCACGAGCGCTACGGCGACGGTGTCGAGATCGAGGTCCGCGAGGTCTCGTGCATCGGACGCTGCGACATCGCGCCAGCGGCGACCGTCGAGGAGCGGCCGGTTCGAGCCGCCGAGGTCCCAGAGGCCGTGCAGCATGCTCTCGACGGCGAGGAGCCGCCCGCGAGCGCGAAGACGCCGCCGCGCACGTGGCCCAACGATCCGTACGCCGGAGGGGAGCGGGACGAGCGGTACGCCACCGTTAAGGCGATGCTCGCCGGCGACCTCGGCCCCGAGGACGCGATCCAGACGATCAAGGACTCGGGCCTCAAGGGCATGGGCGGCGCCGGGTTCCCGACCGGCTCCAAGTGGGAGATCGTCGCCGGGCAGGCCGCCGAGCCCAAGTACGTCATCTGCAACGCTGACGAGTCGGAACCCGGGACGTTCAAGGACCGCCAGATCCTGGCCGAACAGCCCCACCTCGTGATCGAGGGGATGCTGGCCGGGATGATCGTGGTCGGCGCGGAGCAGGGCTGGGTGTTCATCCGGCACGAGTACGGCCTCGAGGAGGCCGAGATCCGCGCCGAGCTCGACGCCGCACGCGCCGCTGGGCTCCTGGGCGAGGATGTCCTCGGATCGGGCCGAAACCTCAACATCGAGGTGTTCACCTCTCCCGGCGGCTACATCCTCGGCGAGGAGTCGGCGCTGATCGAGTGCATGGAGGGTCACCGCGGCGAGCCCCGTAACAAGCCGCCGTTCCCGGGGACGAACGGGCTGTGGGGGAAGCCCACGCTGATGAACTCGGTCGAGACGTTCGCCGCGGTCCCGATCATCCTGCAGCGCGGCGCGGACTGGTGGAAGGAGCAGGGCGTGAACGGCGGGGTGGGGCTGAAGTTCTTCGCGATCTCCGGCGACATCGCCAAGCCCGACGTGTACTGCGTGCCGATGGGGACCACCGCCCGCGAGCTGATCGAGCTCGCCGGCGGGGTGCCCGACGGCGCCGAGCTCGGGGCATTTCAGCCGGGCGGCGCGTCGTCGAACTTCCTCGGCCCGGATCAGCTCGACGTGCCGCTCGACTTCAAGCCGCTGGCTGATGCCGGATCGATGCTCGGATCCGGGGCGGTCGTGGTCATGAACGCCGAGCGGAACCTGCTCGCCTCCGCCACGAACGTCCTTCGCTTCTTCCGCAACGAGTCGTGCGGCAAGTGTGTGCCGTGCCGGGTCGGCTCCCACAAAGCCCACCGGATCCTGACCGCAGCGCTCGAGCGGGGCGACGGCGCGGAGGCGATCGATGACCGGATCGACAAGCTCGAGGAGACCCTCCGGCTGACCTCGATCTGCGGGCTCGGCCAGGTCGCGCTCGGCCCGGTGATGAGCGTGCTCGGCCTGGAGCGCGGTGGGACCGCCGCCCGGCCGCACCCTCGGCCCAAGCCAGAGGACCAGCCGCCCGGCACGACCGGTTGACGTGGCCGCCACAGGCCGGGAATTCTTCACGGTCAAGACCGTCTCCGAAGCGCTGAACGGCTTCCGCCCGGCGCACGTCACGCGGGTTGAGACGGTTGCTTTGGATGGCGCGTGCGGGCGCGTGCCCAACGCCGACGTCCGCGCGCCCGAACCGCTGCCCGGCTTCGACCGCTCGAGCGTGGACGGGTTCGCGGTCCGCGCGGCGGACACCTACGGCGCGTCGGAGTCCATACCGGGGTACCTGCGAGTGGTCGGCGCGGTTCGGATGGGCGCCGTCGCTTCGGACGAGGTCGGATCTGGGACTGCGGTGGCGATCCCCACGGGCGGGATGCTGCCCGCCGGCGCCGACGCGGTGGTGATGATCGAGCACACGACCGAGGCCACCGCCGGCTCGATCGAGGTGGCCCGCCCGGTCGCCCCGGGCGAGAACGTCGTCCGGTTCGACGAGGACGTCGCCGCGGGAGCCGCGATCTCGGCCCCGGGGCGTCCACTGCGGGCGCAGGACGTGGCGCTGCTGGCGGCGGCCGGGGCAGTCAAGATCTCCGTTCATGCCCGCCCGCGCGTGGCTATTCTCGCCACGGGCGACGAGGTCGTGCCCCCGGACACGCCGGCGCTGTCCCCTGGCCAGGTGCGCGACGCTCTGAGCGTCTCGGTCGGCGCGCTGGTGCGGGAGGCGGGGGGCGAGCCATCGCCGCCGCTGATCGTCCCCGACGAGGAGGGAGCGCTGCGAGAGGCCCTGACGGCCGCAGTCGGCGCGAGCGACGTGGTAGTGATCTGCGCCGGGTCGTCGGTCGGGATGCGCGATCAGACCGCGGGCGCCGTGGCCGGCCTGCCGAACTCCGAGACGTGGTGCCACGGGCTCGCGATCAAGCCCGGCAAGCCGACGCTGCTCGCGCACTCAGGCGGCGTGCCGATCATCGGGCTGCCCGGCAACCCGCGCTCGGCGCTCGTGGTCTTCCGCCTGATCGGGATGCGCGTCGTCCGCCGCACGGGCGGCTGGACGATGGAGCCCCCGATCGGCGCCGTCCGCGCCCGTTTGAGCCGCGACCTGCCATCCGCCGCCGGACGGCTCGACGTCGTCCAGGTCCGGCTGCGCGAGGGCGGCCTCGCGGAGCCGATCTTCGGATCCTCCGCGCTGCTGTCGGTCCTCACCGCGGCCGACGGCTACGTGATCGTGCCCGAGGGCGCCAACGGCCTGTCCGCCGGCGAGCCCGTCGAGGTCTTCCCGTATGGCTAGCCGCACGAGCCCCTTCCTCCACGACGTCCCGGCGGCGAGCGCGCAATCCGCGTGGCGCAAGTGCTGCGCGGCGGCCGGCTGCCCGCCACGCCTGGAAGCCGTCACGGTCTCGGTCGACAGCTGCGTCGGCCGCGTCACCGCCGCCCCGATCTGGGCCCGGCGCTCCTCTCCTCCGTTTGACTCCGCCGCGATGGACGGGATCGCCGTCCGCGCCGCGGAGACCGTCGGCGCGAGCGAGACCACCCCGCTGCTCCTCGACACGGGCGCGTTCGTGGAGATCGACACCGGCGACCCGCTGCCCGACGGGTTCGACGCGGTCGTCATGCGGGAGCACGTCCACTACGTCGACGGCCGTGCCGAGCTGCGGGGGGCGGTCGCGCCGTATCAGCACACGCGCTCGATCGGCGAAGACATCAGCGCCACCGAGCTGCTTCTGCCGGCGGGCCACCGCCTCCGACCGGTCGACGCGGCGGCGGCCGCGGCCGCGGGCGCCACCGAGGTCCGGGTGCACCGCCAGCCGGTCGTGGCGATCCTCCCGACCGGCGACGAGATGCGCCCGATTGGCTCAGAGCTCGAGCCAGGTGAACTGCTGGAGACCAACTCGCTGATGCTCGCCGGCCAGACCCGAGACGCCGGCTGCCAGGCCGTGGTGCTGCCGATCGAGCCCGACGACGAGACGAGGATCGCCGACGCGATCCGGACCGCGGTCAAGCGGTGCGACCTGCTGATCGTGATCGCTGGCTCGAGCGCCGGCCGCGACGACCACACCGCCGCGCTGGTCGATCGGCTCGGTGAGCTCGCGGTCCACGGCGTCGCAGTCCGCCCGGGTCATCCGGTCGTGCTCGGCGCGATCGACTCGACGCCTGTGCTCGGCGCGCCGGGATACCCGGTGTCGGCGTCGCTGACGTTCGACATCTTCGCCGCGCCGTTGCTTGCCGAGCTAGAGGGGGCCGCGGCCACACCTCGCCCCGTCGTTTCGGCGCGGCTTGCGCGTAAGCTCGTCTCGACGATCGGCATGGACGACTGGGTCCGCGTCCGCCTCGGGCGAGTCGGTGGCACGCTCGTCGCCTCACCGCTGCCGCGAGGCGCCGGCGTGCTCACCTCGCTGGTTCGCGCCGACGGGCTGCTGGTCGTCCCATCCGGGGTCGAGGGCCATCACGCCGGCTCGGAGGTGCAGGTCGAGCTGCTGCACAGCCTCACTCAGATCGAGCGGACGATCGTCGCGATCGGATCGCACGACATGGTCCTCGACCTCGCCGCCTCGCAGCTGCGCGCCCGGGACCCGAACGTGACGCTAGCCTCGGGCAACATCGGATCGATGGGCGGGCTGATCGCACTGCGCGACGGCCTCTGCCACCTCGCCGGGTCTCACCTGCTGGACCCGGACACGGGGGCGTACACCCTGCCCTACGTCGATCAGGTACTGGCCGGACGCGAGATCGCCGTCGTCCGGCTCGTTCACCGCGAGCAGGGGCTGCTGGTCGCGCCCGGCAATCCCCTCGGCCTCGCCGACGTCTCCGACCTCGCCCGCCCGGG
>DATIEI010000333.1:0-21097 GCA_035455845.1 Solirubrobacteraceae bacterium | reverse complement strand
GACCGACCCCCCGGTCGAAGGGTCGACGAGATGATGCGCGACGCCGGAGTCCGTCTCCCAGCGCCGAACGGCCACGCTGGAAGTGGCCAGGCCGCCGCCCCACAACGTGATCCACTGGCCCGGAGCATCCACGCCGGCCCGGTGGTCGTCGGTCACCCGCACCCGCCAGCCCTCGTCCGGAGCCGGACCAACCGTGGCGAGGTCGCCACCGAACGACACCAGGACACCGCACCCGGCGGCCTCGAGCGCCACGGCCGCCGCGTGGTCGGCGGCCAGCGCCTTGGCGGTAGCCCCCAGATCGAGGCTGACCCCGGGAGCCAAGCGAATTGTCGAAGTTTCAGGATCGACCTGGACCGTTCGCCACCCGGGCACCGCGGCCAGCGGTACCGACCGGACCACCGGCGCCCCCGCAGACAACTCCTCAAACGAGCGGTCATAGCCGAGCGCAATCAGTGCCCGACCCACCGTCGGATCGACATCGCCCGCGGTCAACCGCGCCGCTCGCAGCGCCGCACTCACTGCCTCGAGCAGCACCGGCCCTACGCGCACAAAGTCCCCGGCAGCAGCATTGAGCATCGACAGCTCGGAATCCGGGCGAAACCGCGAGCAGGCTCGGTCGAAGTCCTCGACGATCCGCGTCACCGCGGCAACCGCCAGGTCGAGCCGGGCGGGATCGCTCACCGCGACCACCGCGACCGTGCCGAACGCCTCGAGGCGAGTCAGATCCGGACTATTCGTTGGCATGGCCGGCCCGCCGGTGAGGGAGGCTACGAGCCGCCGGAGACGACGCCGCCCGGGGGCGGGGCAGGCGGCAGGCTCTGCGGCTGCGGCTGCGGCTGCGGCTGTGGCTGTGTTTGGGGCTGCGAGGGGGCGCTCTGCGGCTGGGAGTCATCCGTCGGGCCCTCGCTCGGAGATTGCAGGCCGAGATCCCCGGCGCCGGCCGGCGCCGGCATGCTCGGGATCGCGGACCTCGGGATCGCGGACCCGGCGGTGCCGGCGGTCGCCGAGGCAGCCCGGGCGTCCGCACGCTGGGAGGACGCCGACAACGACCGACCCGGGGCCACCGCGGACACCAGCGCCGCGAAGCCCGCGGTCAGCATCGCCGCGCCGGCGATCACCCAGCGACGGGTCGAGGAGACCCGCGCCAGCGCGGCGTCTCGCAGCAGCACGGCGCGAGACCGATCAGCCTTTCGATGCTCGATGTTCGGGTCCACCATCGGAAGAGGGAATCAGCGCTCAGTAAGAGCAGTATGAGAATCCGTCCGCTTACGGATTATGGAGCGCCGGCAGGTCGAGCGTGAACGCGGATCCCTCCACGCTGACCGCGCCACCATGGCGCTCGGCGATCGCTGCCACGATCGACAGCCCGAGGCCCGACCCCGGGCGCGCCGACGCGTCCGGCCCGCGCCAGAACCGCTCGAACAATCGGTCGATGTCGCCGGGGTCCGGTCCCGGCCCCTCGTCGCGAACGGTCACCAGCACCCGCCCGCCGGACCCGGCCAGCGACACCGTCACCGGACCATCGGGCGGTCCGTGCACCAAAGCGTTCTCGACCAGGTTCTCCACCGCCCGCGCGAGCTCCCCGGCCTCGCCACGCACGAACACCGCATCCGCTTCCGGCAAGGCCGGCGACACCAGAACCCGTCCGTCATAACCCGCTACCACCTCGCGGACCACACCGGCCACGTCGACGACCGCCCCCGGGGAAACACCAACGCCCCCGGCCCGTTCGAGCACGAGCAGATCGTCGACCAGCCGGGCCAGCCGCTGGGCATCGCGCACCAGCTCCTCGAGCACCTCGGCCGAGGCGCCGTGCCGAGCGGCGAACTCGACGTTGCCGAGCAGCGTGGTGACCGGCGTGCGCAGCTCATGCGAGGCGTCGGCCAGGAACCGGCGCTCGCCCGCGCGCGCCGCCTCCAGCGACGCAAGCATGCGATTCAGGACCCCGGTCAGCTGCCCGACCTCGTCCTGCACCCCGCCAGCCGGGAGCCGCCGCGAAGGATCGGCGGTTCGCTCGATCTCCCCCGCCGCCACCGCCAGCCGGCGCAGAGGACGCAGCCCGCGCCGGGTCAGCCCGGCTGCGACCAGCGCGGCGAGCAGCGCCACCCCCACCCCGATCAACACCACCAGAAACCCAAGCCGGTCCGTGGTCCGCGAGATGTCGGTGGTGTCGGAGGCGACCAGCACCGCGCCCCCGCCGGCCGGCCCGCTCAGCGGAATCGGCGCGGCAAACATCCGGAACAGGCGACCATCCAACTCGACGTTCTCGAACCCCGCGGCGCCCGATACTCGCGCCGCCTGGGCGAGCCGGCCCTGCGAAGGCAGCAGCCGCGCGCCAAGGGTCAGTGATCGAGCCACGATGCGACCGCGCGCATCGATCACCTCGACGACGATCTGACGCCCCGACACCGGGCTCTCGAGTGCTCCAGGCGTGGTCAGCAGGGCCGGGGCCGAGACGGCCAGCTGGGCCACCTGCTCGGCCCGCCCACGCAGCGCGCTGTCGAGCGATCCCCGGAGCTCGTGGCGGACGACCACGACCGTCGCCACCCCGAACAGGGCCAGCGCGACCAGGATCGACCCGGCGGCGGCCAGCACCAGCCTGACCTGCAGCGTCTGGGGGCGGCGCAACCTCATGCGCCCCTAACAGCGGTCAGCGAAGTTTTCGGCTGATCCACAAGTTTCTGGGGTAGAGACGCGACAATTATGGTGGGCAGGTTTGAACAAGGATGTGGAGCTTCTGCTCGTAATGAGGGCTTTCCCCCGGGCGATTCCGTCCCCGCGGGACCCATGAGGATCCTGCTGCTGTCGTGCGATTACCGCACGGCGCGAGTGATCGACGAACTGCTGCACGCCACGTGGAGCCACGCGCACCTGGTCACCCATGCCACCTGGGACGCGGCGGCGGCCGAGGCGCTGCTCGACCACCCCGCATGTTGCGTCCTCCTCGACGCCGCCCCCGGCCGCGACACAGAGGATCCGATGACCCTCCTCGAGTACGTGCGGATGTCCGCGCCCGACGCTCCGATCGTGCTGCTCTGCGCCGACGAGGACGAGGATCTCACGCTGAACGCCGTGCGCAACGGCGCCCAGGACTGCCTGATCAAGTCCGAGCTCGAACCGGTGGTCCTCCGGCGCGCGCTCATCCGCGCCATCGAGCGCAAGCGCGCGGAGACCGAGCTCGCCCACCAGGCCATGCACGACCAGCTCACCGGCCTGCCCAACCGCGCGCTGTTCCTGGACCGCCTCGGGCTGGCGCTCGAGCGCTCTCGCCGCTCGGGCGCTCCCCTGGCCGTGCTGTTCCTCGACTTCGACAACTTCAAGGAGATCAACGACATGCGCGGCCACGCCGCCGGCGACCGGGTGCTCTCGATCCTGGGCGGACGGTTGAGCGGGCTGCTGCGCCCGATGGACACGGTCGCCCGGTTCGGTGGCGATGAGTTCACGTTCCTGTTCGAGGGCATCACCTCCGAGCACGAGGTCATGCTGATCGCCGACCGCATCTGCCAGGCCGCCAGCCACTCGATCGAGGTGGACGGCGTGCCGCTCACGGCCACCGTCAGCGTCGGGATCGCGATGGTCAACGACCCGACCGTGTCTCCCGACACGATCATCCGCGAGGCCGATGCCGCGATGTACCGCGCCAAGGATCGAGGTCGCGCGCGCTACGAGCTGTTCGACGAGGACTCGCGGCGGCGCGCCAACCAGCGGATCGAGCTCGAGGCGGCGATCCGCCAGGCGCTCGAGCGCGAGGAGCTGCGGGTGCACTACCAGCCGCACGTGATCCTGCACGGGATGGATGTCGTGAATGGGGTCGAGGCCCTGGTCCGCTGGCAGCATCCCACGCGCGGACTGCTCGCGGCCGGCGAGTTCATGCCGCTGGCGGACGAGCTCGGGCTGGCTGTCCCGATCGGCCGGTTCGTGCTCCAGCAGGCCCTCACCCAGCTGTCGAAGTGGCGCGCCCACAAGCCTGAGATGACGCTTTCGCTGAACATCTCGCCGCGGCAGCTGCGCGACGCAACGCTGCCCACGCTGCTCAGCGACGCGGTCCGCGCGGGTGCGCTCGACCCGGCGGGCATCTACCTCGAGCTGTCCGAGACCGCGCTGGCCGAGGATCCCGACCACACCGTCCGCGCGCTCCACGCGCTCAAGGAAACCGGGATACGGATCACGATCGACGACTTCGGAGTCGGGGCGCTGTCGCTGGCCTGGCTCGCTCGGTTCCCGGTCGATGCGCTCAAGATCCACGAGAGCTTCGTGGCGGGCCTCGGGTCCTGCACCGAGAATGCCTCGCTCCTCGGCGCGCTGGTCGAACTCGGCCATGCCCTCGCCCTCGACGTGATCGCCGAGGGCGTCGAGAACGAGGCCCAGCTCGAGCAGCTGCGCGAGCTCGGCTGCGACGCGGTCCAGGGGTACGCGATCGGCCGGCCGGTGACCGCAGACGAGCTCGAGGCCGTGCTCCTCGCCGAGGTCGCATGACGGACCCCAGCATCACGCCCTGAGCGTGAACCCGCTTCCCCGGACGGTCTGGATCAGCGGCGGGGAGCCCAGCTTGCGCCGCAGCCGGGTGACGTAGCGGTCGACCACGTTGGGCTCCGCTGCGTCGTCCCAGATCTCCTCGATCGCCCGCTCGCGCGTGACCACCCGGCCGGGATCGCGCAGCAGCAACTCCAAAACCGCGGCCTCCCGCCCCGTCAGCTCGATCGCGCGCCCGCCCCGCACCGCGCGCCGCGCCGCAACGTCAAACGTCAGATCGCCATACGACCGTAGCCCACCGCCCGCCGACTCCGACGAGCCCCGCCGGGTCAACGCGCGCAAGCGCGCGATCAGCTCCTGAACCGCGAACGGCTTGACCAGATAGTCGTCGGCGCCGGCTTCGAGCCCGGCCACCCGGTCGGGGACCGCGTCGCGCGCGGTGAGCATCAGGATCGGCGTGGGCAGCCCCTTGCCGCGCAGGCGGCGCGCCACCATCAGTCCGTCGAGACCGGGCATCGCCACGTCGAGCACGATCACGTCCGGGGCAGCTCGCTCCACCGAGGCCAGGGCACCGCCACCGTCGCCCGCCACCGTGACCTCGTAACCCTCGGCGGCCAGCGTGCGGGCGAGCATCCGCCGCAGCGGCGGGTCATCGTCGACGACGAGTACCCGGTCAGCCACCGGCGACGTCGCGGCGCAGGAAGACCAGGAAGGCCGTGCCGAGCGCCGGGATGCCGTACATCGCGCACACCCAAGCCGCGCGGATGATCGGCGACCAGTCGATCGGCTGGCGCAACAGGCCCTGCCAGGCGTTGAACTGCGTGCTGAGCAGGTAGGGCACCGTCGCGCCCAGCCCGGGGAGGATCCCGATCAGCTGGAAGAGCAGCGAGATCATCAGCGTGCCCACGACCGCGGCAGCGCTGTTGCGCGTGACGGTCGAGAGCAGCAGCCCGATGCATACGACCGTGGTGATCGGGATCAGGTAGACGAGCAGGCTCAGGTACACCAGCTCCAGCCCCTTGGGAGCCGAGACGATCGTCCCGGTCAGCGTCTGCACGGAGTTGAACCCGGACTGAAGGCACCCGGCGATCACCCCCACCGTGCCGCTGATGAAGATCGCCACCACCGCATACGTCCAGGCGGCGAGCGCCTTGCCGGCGAAGATCTGCCAGCGCTCGAGCGAGCGCGTCAGCACGGTCTTCAGGGTCCCGTTGTGATCCTCGGAGGCGAAGATGTCACCGGCCACGAGCGCGGTGATCAACGGGAACAGCCACACGGCACCGAACAGCAGGAGGACCAGCGGGACGACCAGCCCGCTCTTGGTCAGATACGAGGCGAACGCGAAGTCCCCGCCGCCCTGCCGGTCGTGGCGGAAGTGGATCGCCAGCACGAACAGGATCGGGACGAGCGCGGCCGCGCCCAGGCCCAGGTACGTGCGCTTCTGATAGCGGAGCTTGAACAGCTCCCAGCGATAGACGGTGCCGACGCCGGGACGCGAGCGCGCCCGCCCCGTGACGCCGCCGGCCGGCTGGGCGATCGCGCTCATCGCGCGCCCACCGCGGCCGCCTCGGCGTTCGCCGCCCCGTCACCCTCGGTGAGCGAGAAGAACAGATCCTCGAGCGTGACGTGCTCCGGCGCGAGCATCTGGATCAGCGCGCCCGCCTCGACCAGGGCCTGACTGAGCTCGGCCACCGCCGCGTCATCGGCCGTGAAGGCGATTCGCCCATGCACCACATGGACGTCCTCGATCCCCGGCTGGGCGCCGCACACCGCGAGCGCCCGCTGATCGTCGGTCGTGGACAGCCGGTAGGTCGCGCCGGCGCTCCTCTTGAGGTCCGCGATCGCGCCCTCGTAGACGATCTTGCCCGCCCGCACGATCGCCACCCGGTTGCACAGCTCTTCGACCTCGGCCAGCAGGTGGCTCGAGAGCAAAACGGTGATCCCCTCGTCGGCCAGGCGGCGGATCAGCAGGCGCATGTCGCGCATGCCGGCGGGATCGAGGCCGGTCGCCGGCTCATCGAGAAGCAGCAATCTGGGCCGACGCAGGAGCGCGGCGGCGATCCCCAGGCGCTGGCGCATTCCGTGTGAATAGCCGCCCACCCGGTCCTTGGCCCGGTCGGACAGCTCGACGGTCTCGAGCGCCTCCTCGATCCGCTCACGGGCGTCAAAGCCGTCGAACGCGGCCAGCAGCTCGAGGTTCCGTCTCCCGTTCAGGTACGGATAGAAGGTGGGCGCCTCGACGAACCCGGCGACGCCGTCGAGCGCATGGACCGACGCCTGCGGGTCGCGCCCGAACAGCCTGACGGTCCCATCGGTCGGACGGATCAGGCCCAGCATCATGCGCAGGCACGTGGTCTTGCCGGCGCCGTTGGGCCCGAGGTACCCGTACACGTCGCCGGCGTTGACGGTCAGATCGACCCCCGCCACCGCGGCCAGCTCACCGTAGCGCTTGACCAGGCCCCGGACCTCCACAGGGGGAGGTCCGGAGCCTGGCGCTGCGTCGGGCGGGGGGGAGTTGATGCTCAGGGTGCGAGCTGCCTCGCTGCGGACTCGGCGGCGATCGGCGGCACCGATCCGAGCACCGTGTAGGCGACCGACCCGCTGGTGAAGCGAACCACGGTCCCCAGCGCCGTGGCCAGCTCCTGGCCGGAGGTGCCCGGCTTGATCGACACGGTCGGGAGGTTCACGCCGGGCTGGCCGTTACCGCCGCCCTGCGACCCCTTGGGCTGCGAGCCCGAGTCGGCCTGCTCGATCACCGCGATGCCGCCGAGGCCCTGGCCGTAGGTGACGAGCGCCGCCGGGTGGCCACCCCAGTCGAGCAGCTTGACCGACTGGCGCGGGAGGCCAACCAGCTTGTCGGGCGCGGCCAGCGTGAACCGCAGGTGAGACTGGACCGCAGCCGGGCCGGTGACTTCGGCGTGGCGCTTCTTGGCCAGGTGGCCGGCCTTCGCCTTGGCCGAGCCGGCGGCGGCGCCGGTCGCGCTCGACGAGACCCGCACGACCTTTGCCCCGGCCGGCGCCTTGATCGTGAGCGCCTTCGAGCTGACCCGTCCGTAGGAGATGTCGGTGGCCTTCAGCTCGAGCACCGGGGAGCTCGAGTTACGCGAGTAGATCGCGATGCCCAGCGGGATTCCGTGCGACGCATCCCAGGCGAGCTGAACGTCGCCGAGCAGCCCGCCGTCGTGCTTGGGCGAGACCACGACCTTGTAGGCCGGCTGCCCGGCCACGTTGCGCGGGAACGGGCCGGCGAGGTTGAGGTGCTGCATGAGCTGGTTCAGATTGCTCTGGATCTGCGCCACGGTCGGGATCGGCTCGGTCTTCTGGGTCTTCGAGCCCTGACTCGGAAGGGTTCCCTTGTAGAGCGTCTTCGAGGTCGGGTCGTAGATCGAGAACGCGCCGTTCGCGACCACGACCTGGGCGTCACCGTTCTGGCCCTGGAGCTCCAGGCGCATCTGATGGCTGGTCGTGGACATCCACAGGCGGCCGCTCGCCCCGCTCAGGAGCGGGTCGCTGCCCTGGATGGCGCTCGAGTCGATCAGGTGGTTGGTGAACTTGATCCGGGCGGTGATGCCGCTGACCGTGGGCGCGGTGGCGGCCTGATGAAGGGCCTTGGCGAGCGACTCGCGCGGCGGAGTCGGCCCACCGTTTGACGCCGCGACCGCGATCGCGGTGCCGCCGGCGATGGCCAGGATCAGGCCGGCGACGATGGCCAGCAGACGTTGCGTTGAGACGGTGCGAAGAAACCTCATGACGAGCACGATAGGACACGTTTTTGAAATTAGATTGACAGTGTCCGCCTGGCTGACGTGATCGCCATCGAGCGGACTGTCCGCGGCCAGCACGCGATAACGTCGCCGGCGTGTGCCGTCTGTTCGGCATGTGCGGCGGGCGCGAACCCGTTCGCGCCACCTTCTGGCTGCTCGAGGCGCCCGATTCGCTGGCCGAGCAGAGCCGGCGCGAGCCCGACGGTACCGGGCTGGGCACCTATGACCACGACGGCAAGCCGATCGTCTCCAAGCAGCCGCTGGCCGCCTACGAGGATCAGCAGTTCGCCCGGGAGGCCAAGGAGGTCTCCTCGCGCACGTTCGTCGCGCACGTGCGCTACGCATCGACCGGCGCGGTCAGCCCGGAGAACACTCACCCGTTCGAGCAGCGCAACCGCCTGTTCGCGCACAACGGGGTGATCGAGGACCTCGGGCGGTTGGAGGACGAGCTCGGCGAGGACCGCTCATTGGTGCAGGGTGAGACCGACTCCGAGCGCTACTTCGCGCTGATCACCCGCGAGATCGAGCGCGACGGTGACGTCAGCGCCGCGATCGCGCGCGCGGCCGGCTGGATCGCCGAGAATCTGCCGGTGTTCGCGCTGAACCTGGTGCTGGTCACCGCCACCGACCTGTGGGCGTTCCGCTACCCGGACGTGCACGAGCTGTTCGTGCTCGAGCGCGCCGCCGGCGGCCCGACCGGCGCCCGCCATCTGGACCATGCCAGCGCGCGCGGCTCCGTGCGCGTCCGCTCGGGCGACCTGGCCACGCGGCCGGCCGTGGTCGTGGCCAGCGAGCCGATGGACGAGGACCCGGGATGGCACGCGCTCCGATCGGGCGAGCTCCTGCACGTCGGGCCCGATCTCCGGGTGACGATCACCCGCGCGCTCCAGGGTCCACCCGCCCATCAGCTGAGCCTGACAGACTTGAGTGGGAAGGCAGCGAGCTCGCAGGCCGAGCATCACGCGTGAGCATGGCCACACTGGACCGCACCGCACCACCTGCGGACGCACAGACCGAACCGGACCCGCGGATGCCGCCCGGGCCGCGGCTGCCGCGGATCGTCCAGACCGCGGGCTTCATGTTCGGCTCCTCGCCCTGGTTCATCGACGCCTGCCGCCGGCGGTTCGGCGACGTGGTCACGTTCCGCACCCTGTTCGACAGCCGGTTCGTGATGGTGTTCGACCCGGCGCTGGTCAAGGAGCTCTTTCAGGGCCCGGGCGAGCAGCTGCGCGCCGGCGAGGCCAACGCGATGCTCGGACCGGTGGTCGGCGAGCGCTCGGTGCTGCTGCTCGACGGCTCCGAGCATCTGCGTCACCGGCGCCTGCTGCTTCCGCCTTTCCACGGGCGGCGGATGCAGGCGTTCGCCGAGGCGATGCGCCGCTCGACCGATCTCGAGATCGACGCCTGGCCGGTGGGCGAGCCGTTCGCCCTTCTGCCGAGCATGCAGTCGCTGACCCTGCGGGTGATCATGCAGGCGGTGTTCGGCTACGAGCCGGGCCCCGCCGAGGAGGACCTGCGCCGGCGGGTGCGCGCGATGGTCGAGCCGCTGGCCCGGCCGCGATCGCTCGCGCTGCTCGCCGCGCTGCCCATGCTCGTCGGGCGCGAGGCCAGGCTGAACGACAGCTTTGCCGCCGCTCGCCGGGCGGTCGACGAGGTGCTGTTCGCCGAGATCGCGCGCCGGCGGGCGCTCGGGGACGACGCGCTCACCGACAAGGACGACGTGTTCTCGGCGCTGCTGCTGGCCGAGGACGAGGACGGCCGGCGGCTCTCGGATCGCGAGGTCCGCGACGAACTGGTCACGCTGCTCCTGGCCGGGCACGAGACGACCGCCACCGGCCTGGCCTGGTGCTTCGACCTCGTGCTCCACGCACCGGCGGTGCACGCCCGCGCTCTGCGCCGCGAGGAGGCTTACCTGGATGCGGTGGTCAAGGAGTCGCTGCGGATCCGGCCGGTAATCCCCGGCGTCGGCCGCGTAGTCCGGGAGCGGCCGTTCCGGCTGGGTGACTACGTGATCCCGCCCGGCATCGAGATCAACCCGTCGATCCGGGTGATCCACCGGCGCGAGGACGTCTACCCGGACGCCGGCGCGTTCCGGCCCGAGCGCTTCCTGGGCGACGACCCGCCCGACACGTACAGCTGGATTCCGTTCGGCGGCGGCACGCGTCGCTGTCTGGGCGCGAGCTTCGCGCTGATGGAGATGCGGATCGTGCTGGCCCGCGTGCTCGAGCGCGCCGCGCTCCGGGCGGCCAGTCCGGAGCTCGCCAAGGTCCAGTTCCGCGCCATAACGCTGGCCCCGCGCGACGGCGTCCAGGTGGTCCAGGACGGCCCGCCGGCGCGCGTATAACACGTCACGTCGCCCCCCGCCCCCGAGGCGTGACGCCTTAGCCGCCCCCCACGCGGATAGCTCGTCACGCCCCGGGCGGAAGGCGTGACGTGACGGGTTATCCGCCTCCGCCGGTCGCCACGGGCCGCGCCGGGTCGCGGATCCAGTCGCTCCAGGAGCCGACGTAGAGCGCGGCGTCGAACCCGGCCTCCGACAGCGCCAGCACCTCGAGCGCCGCGACGACGCCCGACCCGCAGTACGCCCCCACCTCCACCCCGTCCCGCACCCCGGCCCGGGCAAACCGCTCTCGCAGGCCCTCGCGATCCAACAACCCTCCCTCCAGTCGAAGAAGTTCGGTGCCGGGCACATTGACCGCCCCAGGAATATGACCCGCCACCGGGTCGACCGGCTCTTGCTCACCGCGGTAACGCTCGCCAGCCCGCGCATCAAGGAGCACGCCGCCGCCCACCGCCACCCGCGCCGCCCCGGAGGCGTCGAGCAGCGGCATCCCGCCGGCCCGCGGCACGAAGTCGCCGGCCTCGACAGCGACCGCGCCCCGCTCGATGGCGTGACCGGCGGCCAACCAGCCACTGAAACCCCCATCCAAAACAAAGACCCGCTGATGCCCGAAGTACCGCAGGAGCCACCACGCGCGCGCCGCGGCCATCGACGTCGCGCCGTCGTAGACGACGACCGGCCGATCGCCGGATACCCCGGCGGCGCGCATCGCCTCACCGAAGACCTCGGCCCCCGGAAGGGGGTGCCGTCCGCCCTCCCCGGGAGGCCCGGCCAGTGCCGTCTCCAGATCGACGAATGCCGCTCCCGGTATGTGGCCCTTCAGGTATTCAGGAAGACCCGGCGGACCGCCCAGCTCCCAGCGGACGTCGAGCACGGTCGCGCCCGATGGGATAGCCGAGACGATCGTCACCGCCGGCCGACCGCGTAGCGCAGGATCGACAGGTCGGTCAGCCACTCGACCGGCGCCTTGTCGTCGGTGTATACGGCGCCCCCGCGCAGGGCCGGCGCCATCCGCGCGTCGACCGTGTCGGCCAGCGGGCGCAGCGGAGCCGGGACGGTGTCCAGCCGCGCGAACGACAGCGGCTGCACGCTGCCCACGACCAGTGAGTTCGAGCCGCTGACCACGTCGCGCACGACGGCCGGGAAGGCCGCGTGCAGCGTGGCCGAGACCACCTTCTCGAGCGCGCCCGAGCCGGGGATGTGGCCGACGTTGACGATCACGATCCCGCCGGGGTTCAGATGCGAGCGGATCAGCTTGAAGAACTCGCGCGTGAGCAGGTAGAACGGAATGTAGGGCTGGCGGTAGGCGTCGAGGAAGATCGCGTCGTAGCGGGCCCTGCTCGACTCGAGCCAGGGCCGGGCGTCCGCGGTGTACAGATGCAGCCGCGGGCCGCGCAGGTCGAAATACCGGCGACCGATCGTCGTCAGCTCTCCGTCGATCTCGACCGCGTCCACCCGGGTGGACGGGAAATAGTGCCCGTAGGCGCGGGCGACCGTGCCCGCCGCGTCGCCTAGGATCGCCACGCGCGCAGGCGGTGCCGCGCGGCCGATGAACGGCAGGACCAGGAAATCGTCCCAGTAGCCACCGGTCAGGTAGCTCCAGGGGCGATACAGCGAGTGGATGGCCACGCCCTCGTTGAGCTCGAGCCAGCGCTCGCCGCTGTGGAGCTGGAGCACGCGCGCGTACTGGTACTGGGTCTCGGTCGAGAAGATCACCCGGCCGCCGGCCACGTCGGCGCCGATCGCCGCCGGCGGGACGGCCAGCAGCGCGGCGATCGCCAGCCCCACGGCGAGGAACCGCCACGACCCGGCGCCGGCCGCGGCTACCACCGCCAGGACAACCGCGAACACCAGGAACGTGCGATGGGTCCCGATCAGCGGGATCAACAACAGCGCGGACAGGAAGGTCCCCAGCAGCGATCCGGCGGTCGAGATCGCGTACAGCCGTCCGGTGACCGTGCCGGTGTCGGCCACCCGGGCCACGGCCAGCCGGTTCGCGTACGGCGCGACCATCCCGAGCAGCAGTACGGGCACCGCGACCAGCACCAGCACCGCGGCCAGCGACCCGAGGAAGCCGCCGACCGACAATGCCCCGAGCGCCTTGACCGCCTCGTGCAGGAACGGATCGGACACGAACGGGACGATCGCCAGCAGGACCGCGGCCCCCAGCACGATCGCGCACAGCCCGCGCAGGTCTGCGCGCCGGTCGGCCAGCTTCCCGCCGATCGCGTAGCCGGCCGACAGCGCGACCAGCACGGTGGCGATCGTGTTCGCCCAGATGATCGTCGAGGCCCCGAAGTAGGGCGCGAGCAGACGGGCGGCGGCGATCTCCGCGCCCAGGCTGGCCGCACCCACGCAGAAGGCGATCGCCCGCAGGCGCCAGAACGGGACCGGCGCCGGGAGTTCGGCGAGGCCGGCGGTCTCATCACGCACCGCCGGGGCGCGGATCCTCTCCGTGACGCTCACGTACGCCAAAGCCTATTGCTGGACACCACGCCTGGGGCCTTCAGGTTAAGAGGCGAGGCGTCGATTAGACGTACACGGGGGTTTCGCCCGCCTCCCCCGAGCCCATGTCAGAGGTCTTCGTCGCCCGCCAACCCATCTTCGACCGCAGGCAGCACGTCGCCGGATACGAGCTGCTGTTCCGGGGCGGCGACGCCACCACCGCACTGGTGGCCGACTCCGAGGGGGCCACCGCATCGGTCGTTCTGGGCGCTTTCACCGAGATCGGACTCGAGCGCCTGGTCGGGGCGAAGCCCGCCTGGGTGAACGTGTCTCGCGAGTTCGTGCTGGGCGGGCTGGCCAGCACGATGCCGCCGGCGGTTGTTGGCCTCGAGATCCTCGAGGACGAGCTGCTCGACGAGCGTTTCGTGCACGCGCTCATCGAGCTCAAGCGCCAGGGCTACCGGCTGGCCCTGGACGACTTCGAGTACAGCGTGAGCGCCGAGCGGCTGCTCAGCCTGGTCGACGTGGTCAAGCTGGACCTGATCGCGCTGGGTCGCGAGGGCATGGCCAGGGAGGTCGCCCGGCTGAAGCCCTATGGGATGACGATCCTGGCCGAGAAGGTCGAGTCTCACGAGGAGCACCGATTCTGCGCCGAGCTCGGCTGCGACCTGTTTCAGGGCTTCTTCTTCTGTCGCCCCGAGCTCCTGCACAACCGCGGAATCGTCGCCAACCGCGCCTCGATGCTTCAGATCATGGCCGCGCTCCAGGACCCCACGGTCCAGCTGGGTCAGCTCGAGCGGATGATCGGTCGCGACGTGGGCCTGAGCTTCCGGCTGCTGCGCTACATCAACTCGGCCTTCTTCGGCCTGCGCTTCGAGATCAGCTCGATCGGCCAGGCCCTGGCCCTGCTCGGCGTGGAGAACCTGCGGCGCTGGGCGACGCTCACCGTGCTGGCCAGCATCGACGGCAAGCCCCCGGAGCTCACCGTGACCGCCCTCGTCCGGGCCCGCTTCTGCGAGCAGGCCGGCGTGCAGCTGCCCGGCCCCCGTCCGGGCGAGCTGTTCACGCTCGGCCTGTTCTCGGTGATCGACGCGCTGATGGACGCGCCGATCGAAGAGGTCGTGGGGATGATCCCGTTCCCGTCCGACATGCGCGACGCGCTCGTCGGGCGCAAGGGCGAGAAGGGCGCGCTGCTCGACTGCGTGACCGCCCTCGAGGCCGGCGACTTCGATCGCGCCCAGCGGCTGGTCCGCGGGGCCGGCGAGCTGTACGTCGAGGCGCTCATGTGGGCCGACGACGCGGCCGGCGCTCTGTTCGAGCAGCCCGCGGCCGCCGCCGCCTGACGGCGTCAGACGGCCCGGGCGAAGTCCTCCAGGATCCCGCGCCACGCGTTCGGCCCGTCGAAGGTCTCGCGCATCTCCGCGGCCCGGTCTCCGTACGCGTCGAGGCCGCGGTGCTCGAGCTCCACCCGGGTCTCGTTCGGGCCGATGCTCACGAACGACACCTCGAGCTCGGTCATCAGATCCGCGTCGTAGGCCCACTCGCCGCTGAGCTTCCAGGCCAGGACCAGGCGGGCGGGCGGGTCCCACACCAGCACCTTGCCCCAGTCGCATTCGCTCCCGTCGACGTCGCGCTCGTACCAGCGGCCTCCCTCACGGCCCTCGATCACCGCTTCGGCCAACTCCGCCTGGCCGATCTTGTGCGTGCGCGGCCACCACGAGCTCATGCCCTGGGTGAACGTCGTGAACGCCCGCTCCTGCGAGGCGTCCACCGTGATCGAATGCCGGACTGCTGTGGCTGTGGTCATGTTTCTCTCCTGGCTTGGAATCGTGGCTCCTCGGCGGCAGCGCGAAAGCTCGCGAGCGCCTCGCCCCAGAACGAGTCGAAGTACTCGCGCAGGGCCGCCACCGCCGCCGGGTCGACCTGATAGACGCGCCGGGTTCCCGCCGCGCGGTCGAACACCAGCCCCGCGTCTTTGAGCACCTTGAGGTGCTGCGAGACCGCGGGCCGGCTGATCGGTAGCTCTTGCGCGAGCTCGCCCACCGCCAGCGCTCGTGCGGTGAGCCGCTCGAATATCTCCCGGCGCGTTGGGTCGCCGAGGGCCTGGAGCGCCTGCTGTTGTTGGTAAGTGTGCACGAACGGTAAGTCTAGACTTACGCAGACGGCTCTGTCAAGCTACCGCGCGATGCTGCTGTACGACTCCGCCGTGTCTGGCAACTGCTGGAAGGTCAGACAGCTGTTCGCCCATCTCGGGATCGAGTACGAGCGCCGGGAGATGTCGGTGATCGACCGCTCGGACCGGCGCGAGAAGCTCGGCGAGCTCAACCCGGGGCTCCGGGTGCCCACGCTGGTCCTGGACGACGGCCGCTCACTGGCCGAGTCCAATGCGATCACCTTCTACTTCGCCGAGGGCACCCCGTACCTGCCCGAGGACCGCTTCGAGCGCGCGCAGGTCCTCCAGTGGCAGTTCTTCGAGCAGTACAGCCACGAGCCCCACATCGCGGTGGCGCGCTTCTGGGCGATCGCCGGCATCACCCCGCCGGAGTCAGAGCGCGAGGCGAAGATGCGTGGTGGCACCGCGGCGCTGCGCGCGATGGAGGGGCACCTCGCCGGACGGGAGTTCCTGGTCGGCGAGCGCTACACGATCGCCGACATCGCGCTCTACGCGTACACGCATGTCGCACCCGAGGGCGGGTTCGAGCTCGAGCCCTATCCGGCGATCCGGGCGTGGCTGGAACGAGTCGCCGAACAGCCGGGCCACATCAAGATCACCGACTGAAACGGCCGTGCGTCAGGCTCATCGGGCGTCCCACTGGAACCAGCGGATGCCGATCCCGGCGAACACGACGACGTAGCCAAGGCACGCCAGCACCGAGAGCGTGTCACGGCTGTACCACGAGTGCAGGTCGAGCACGCCGGCAAACAGCGTCATCACCGCGCCGACTGGACTCCAGCGCGCGACCGAGCTCCAGAAGGGGCCGAGCGCTCCGCTCTGGCCGAGAAGTCCGAGCAGGATCAGGACCGCGAACAGCACGCGCGCCCCGGCCTGGACGCTGTCGGCTGACTTCACCAGACCGACCAGCGCCTGGCCGAGGCTGAGGAAGACCGCCCCCGCCAGGATCGAGACCAGCAGCACCAGCGCGTACTGCCCGGCAGAGGGCGAGATGTGATGGATCATGCTGCCGATGATCACCGTGACGATCGCGAGGAGCAGGTTCGCGAGCGCCTGCAACGCCAGGCGGCTGGTCATGATCGTCCAGGTGGGGGCCGGGGTCACGCGCAGTCGCTGGAACACGCCCTTCTCCCGGTCGCGGGCGACCGTCAGCGCGTAGCCGATCAGCGACGTCGAGAGCAGCCCGTAGGCGATCGCCAACCCGATCACGAACTCGGCGCCGCCGAACTTCTGGGTCGACTTGTTTCCACTCGTGCTGACCAGGACGAAGAGGGGCAGCAACATGCTGGTGATCAGCGCCCGGCGGTGCTTGAGGAACACCAGGAAGTCCGCACGCAGGAGTGAGCCGAACACGAGCCGCAGTGGTGGTCCGGTGACCGTGGTCGGTGACGGGGCAAGCGTTCTATAGCTAGTCACGGATCTCGCTCCCGGTCAGTCCGATGAACACATCCTCGAGCGTCACCGCGCCGTGGGCGACGGCGCTGACCCGCGGGTCGTTCTTGTGCTTCTCGATCAGGTCGTGCGGGGTCTCGACCGTCAGCAACGCGCCGTTGTCGATGATCGCGACCCGATCGCAGACCGCCTGGGCCTCCTCCATCGAGTGCGTCGTCAACAGGATGCTTCCGCCCCCCTGGCGAATGCTCTCGATCCGGCCCCACAGCTGGCGGCGCGATTGCGGGTCGAGGCCGGCGGTCGGCTCGTCGAGCAGCAGCAGCGCCGGGTCGTGGACGACCGCGATCAACAGGGAGAGGCGTTGCTGCTGTCCGCCCGAGAGCTGCTTGAACGGCTTGTTCGACTCGCCCTCGAGTCCGATCTCTCTCAGCCGGTCGCCAATCTGCTGCTCGGACAGCTCGACCCCGTAGAGCCCCGCGTACAGCCGCACGATCTGGGTGATCTTCAGCTCGGCCTGAAAGCTGGTGGCCTGAAGCTGCACGCCCATTCGGGCCCTGGCCTGGTTGGGATGGCGCCTTGAGTCGATGCCGTCGAGCAGGATCGTCCCGGACCGCGGCTTGACCAGCCCTTCGATCGCGCTCAGCGTGCTCGTCTTGCCCGCTCCGTTCGGCCCCAGCAGACCGAAGATCTCGCCGCGGCGGATCTCGAAGCTGACGCCGTCGACTGCCGTCTTGGGGCCGTAAGCGACCGTCAGGTCGCGCACATGGAGGATCCCGACGACGTCTGCATGGACGACAGCGGCGGCTCGCCCATCTTCGGCGAGCAGCTTGTCCTGGGCGCTGGGCACCGGCTGGGGCGCCAGCAGCAGCGATCCGTCCTCACGCTCCTCGGCGAGGACGTACGCGCGCGTCTGGCCGTCCCTGAGGACCTGCACCGTCTCCGGCACAGGCGCAGATTAGCGCCGCTGCGAGCACGATCATCGTGCCGCAATCGTCAGCATCCGGACCGTCTCGGGTCGCGCTCAGCGCTGACCGGCGAGACTCTGCGGACGGCGCGTGAGAGTCAAGGCCGGCGGCGGCCGCGTACGACGCGGCCCGGCAACGGCACCGGCGAGAAGCGCTGGGCAACCACCCCCGCGAACAGCCGCGGATCGGCCTTGGCGATCAGCCGGGCGAGCTCCAGCCGCTCGCTCGCGGACAGGTTGCGAGGGCGGCCGTGCGTCTGGCGCACCAGTGCGACCACGCGGCGCCGCTCGACCGGCTCCAGCAGGTGCCAGTGCTGCCGGGCCAGCATGAGGATCTTGGCGGCGGCGAGGAGTCGGGCCAGCGGGATGACCTTGGCGGTGGCGACGAGCTTTGAGGACATCGAGGATCGAGTCTAGGAACCCTCGTCCCGACTACCCTGCGGCGATGCCCCTAACCTTCGCCGAGCGGCCCGCGCGCGCCGCCGAGCCTGCCGGACTGCTGCTCCTCCACCACGGCCGCGGAAGCGACGAGCAGGACCTGATCGGGCTGGCCCCGGTGCTCGATCCCGAGCAGCGCCTCCACGTGGTCGCGCCGCGCGCTCCGCTCCGCGTGCCGGGCTCCCCCGGCTACCACTGGTACCTGGTGCCTCGGGTCGGCTACCCGGATCCCGACAGCTTCCGCGCCGCGTATCGCGAGCTGGCCGCGCTTCACGACCAGCTGTGGGAGCGGACCGGGATCGGCCCGGATCGCACCGTGCTCGGCGGCTTCTCGATGGGCACCGTGATGAGTTACGCCCTGGGCCTCGGCGCCGACCGCCCGGCTCCGACTGGGATCCTCGCCCTGTCGGGGTTCGTGCCGACCGTCGAGGGATGGCAGCCCTCGCTCGAGGACCGCCAGGGCACCCGAGTCCTGATCGCCCACGGCCGTCAGGACATGGTGATCCCGGTCACCTTCGCCCGCCGGGCCCACGAGCTGCTCGAGTCGGCCGGCTTCGACGTCGACTACCGAGAATCGGACGCCGCCCACAACGTCGATCCCGCCGATGTCTCCCGGGTGACCACCTGGCTCCAGGACACGCTCGCCGGCCGCGCCGACTGAGTCGCCGGCGGGCGGAACCTGATCGGTCCCGGCCGCCGGCGAGCTCAGGTGCGTCTATCTACTTGTGCTGCGGTCCGCGTCCGTGCCCTCCGCCGGAATGCTTGCCGCCCGAACGCCGCTCGCCCGGGCCACGGCTGCCGCCGCCGTGGGCGCGGCGCCGCCGGGTCGGCTGACCGGTCACCGTGTTGAGGATCAACTGCTGGGCCCGCGGGTGCTTGAAGTCGAACATCCCGGCGAGGTCGAACTTCAGGCCGCGCGAGCGATCCAGTCCCGACAGAACCTGATCGGCGGAACCCGGGATCCCGGGCAGATGCCAGTTGAACTCGATCAAGTTGAGGATCGAGGCCTGGTCGGTCAGGTTGTGGTCGACATCATTGACCCGCGCGAACGGCGAGATCACCAGCATCGGGAGCCGCGGTCCGAAGCCGCAGCGCCCTTGCTCGCCGGCGAGCGGCGCCCGGGTCTGCGGGCTCGGGCCGCATTGCCCCGACGTCGGCAGGGTGAACGTGGTGTTGGTCAGATTGTCGGCCGGCGACAGCGACGGGTTGGTGACGCCGCTGTACACGTGGTCATACCAGCCGTCCGAGTCGTCGTAGTTCACGATCACGACCGTGCTCCGCCAGTCGGGCGTCCGCATCAGCGAGTTGATCTCCCTGGTCACGAACGCCTGCTCGTCGGCCGGATCCGAGTAGCCGGGATGGGCATCCTGGTAGCCGGGGGCCTTCAGGAAGCTCACGGCCGGCAGCGCGTCGGGCGAGAGCTTGCGGTGGCGGATCGCCGCCACCAGCTGGTCGAAGTCGCTCGAGTCGTACTGATGGTTGGGGGTGTTGAACTGCGGGACGCCGTTCGCGAACGATTGGGTGTCCCGGCCGATCTCCTTGAGGCCCGCCAGCGTGTCCTGCCCCGCGCTGTTCGCCGGGACCGTCAGATGATGCGGGTTGGCCGTCGAGGCGTAGTACTGGAACGGCTCGTGATGCGCGATGTAGTCGTCCTTGTAGCCCCACTGCCCGGTGCCGCCGAGGGCCGCCCCGACCGGGTGAACCGCATCGCACAAGGCCTGATTCGACGCGTTCGGCGGAACGTTCTTGCCGGTGAAGTTGCCCACGAACTCGTCGGGGATGAACTGCGAGGTCGGCTGCCCGCTGTGACCGATCTCGGGAGCTGCGGACGCCACGGCGAACGTGGTCGTCGGACGGAAGCCGCCCTCGAACCAGCCCCAGGACAGGCCGGCCTTGTTGAGCACGTCGCCGATGTTCGTGCCGCCCAAGGCGAGCGCGTCGCGGGTCGAGCAGTCGTCCCAGTAGGGCTGGGCGTCGTTGGTCAGCGAGAAGCCGCCCTTGCCGTCGGGCGTGATGTCCCCGTTGGGCGAGGTCGACGTCGAAACCGACGGATTGTTCGCCATGTGGCTCGTGTCGACGCTCCCTGTGTCGCCCGCCGTGACGTTGATCGCGCCCGGCGCCGAGGGGCCGAACGTGACCCCGAATGAGTTGTCGGACATCGAGAAGTGCTGGGCGTAGTTCCACAGCGCGGTCACGGTGTTGCCGTCGAAGTAGTCCATGACCTGAGAGGCCTGGCACGTGGTGCCGAACGGGCTCTTGGTGGTGCCGTCGGTGCCGACGCTCTGGACGAAGTGGTCCATCTTGCCGCCGTCGAACGCCTGCTGCTCGTCGCTGTAGTTGTGGTCCTCGTCACAGGTGAGCTGTCCGCCGGCGCTCCCGCTCGCCCCCGTCGGGCTCGAGTCCAGGCGCTGTGGCTGGGCCGCGTTGGGGTTGCTGGTCAGCAAGTTGTCGCTGTGCCGCAGGCTCGGCGGCAGCGAATGGCTGGTCGCGGGCGGCAGGCCGTCGATCGCCGGGGTGTGCCGAGATGCGCGGAACTGCTGGCCATCGGTGTTGGCGGCAGTGGGATAGGTGCCGAAGTAGTGGTCGAACGACTCGTTCTCCTGGAAGATCACCACGACGTGCTTGATCGGCGTCGCCGTGGTCGAGCCGTGGCCATGATGGGAGCCGTGGCCCTTGCCCGGATGATGCGATCGGGCCTGCGCCACCGCGACGCTGGCCCCGGCGATCGCGAGTGCTGCCACCAACAGCAAGAGCACGCGCTTGTGCGCCATGAGGTCTCCTCTCCCCTTGAGGTTCGGCCGATGCCGACCGTGAACGATTTGTGAACCAGTTTTTAACCGACTTCGCCGTCGGACGCGTTCAGGTCGCAGCCTATGCGGCAGAGGTCGGTCGTCGGAACCGTCGCCGGGTTGGCTCGGCACTGGCCGGGAGCGGACAGCTGTGCGACCGTCCGTGCGTCGAGGCCTGGGCCACCGCGACGCTGGCCCCGGCGATGAGGAAGGCTGCGAGAAGCAGCGAGAGCACGCGCGTTGCGCGCCATTGCAGGGTCTCCTTTCCGATCTACGTTCCGCCCGGCGCCGCCCCCGGTGCGCCGTCCGGGGCACTCT
>DATIEI010000332.1:0-9378 GCA_035455845.1 Solirubrobacteraceae bacterium | reverse complement strand
CGGGTACGAGCACACGTTCTGAAGCCGGCGAAGCAGGGCGTCGGCGACCGCGGTGGTGTCCACCCGGTACTCGCCCTTCTCGATCAGCTCTTTCAGCATGGCGGGGTCCATAACGTCACTGTACCCAAGGCATCGGCCCCGGTCCGGGGCTACTACATGGGGTCGAGACCCTAAGTGTGGACGACGGTCCGCGGCTTGCAAGCGCGTCCAGACCGGACGGGGGATCGGATTCGTCGGCGGCGCCTGACGGCGGCGCCTTCCCCGGTCCCAGGGATGCCGCCGAAGGCGGCCCACAAAACTAGGCTCGACGCGCGGGACCCAGCGGAGTGACCGACTTCAGGCGGGCGAAGATGATGATCCGCTGTGCCGCGCTGTAGAGCGGGTTGCAGGCCGACAGCACCAGGCGCTCGTAGCCCACGTTGTTCGTGACCCACAGCGCTGTGGGCAGGACGATCCGGCGGTACTGGACCGCGTAGGTGAACACGGCGTAGGGCATCTTCAGCACGATCCGGTCGCCGGGTTTCAGCGCGTCCAGATGCCGGAACGGCGCCAGGTAGGTGGTGCGATGCCCGGCGATCGCCACGGTCTGGCCCAGCCCGGGTAACGCGGTGGCCGGATAGTGGCCCGGGCCCTTCTCGAGGGTGGCCTCGTCAGTCCCCTGGACCACGGAGTAGCCCACCCCGATCTTCGGGATCGAGATGTGCCCGATCGCGTCGCCGGCGGGCACCTGGTGCTGTTCGCGCCGGGCCAGATAGGCGATCCGCTGCTGGAGGCTCGGAAGCTTGACCAGCGCGTGGGTCTCGACCGGGGTGAGCGGCGCGGTCTGGAAGCTCAGGTAGTGGTTGTCGATCTGCGAGCGCTTGACCAGACCGATCACCGCGGTAACCGGCTCCTGCCAGACCAGGGTGATCCCGGCGTCAAGCACCAGCAACAGGCCCGTGATCATCAGCACCGAGGAGATGTCGCGGATCAGGCGCCGCAGGGGCAGGCCGCCGACCCGGCGCCGGGCCACCGCCGGAGCGCTGAGCACCCGGGTCTTCATCGTCGCAAACCCGACCTGGTCCCGCCGATTGACTTGGTCCCGCCCACCCCGGCGTAGGTGATCGGGCCACGCACGGTGATCGGGAGATCGGACGGGTCGTGCCGGGGCTGACGGCCGATCCACAGGATCATCGTGGCCAAACTGATCACGCAGCCGACCACGACGCTCCACTCGATCGCGCTGATCACCGACACCGAGCCACCCGCCAGCATCAGCACAGCATTCCAGGCCGCGGGCGCCGCGCCAAGCCCGAGTGCCGATGCGTAGTAGACCGCGGCTAGCACGCCCGGGACGAGCCCGGCGGCGAACAACAGGACGGCCAAGGGCGCGGCCGGGCGCCGCTCCGGGGCGACGATCCACATCCACAGATGAAGGGCGGGAACGAGCAGCGCGGCGGCAAACGGGTTCGCGAGCCACAGCACAAGCGTGACCGCGCACAGGACGAGCAGCAGCGCGGCGGCAGCGCCCGGCGAGGCCGGGTCATCGGCCACGGCGGCCCGGCGAGACCGCGTGCGAGCGTGACCGTTGTCCGGCGGCTCAACCGGCGGGTTTGCGGCCGTCCACAGGTGGCGCCCGACTCGCCAGCGGATCACCAGCCCGCCCGCGATGAGGCAGACCAGACCGGCCAGAATCGCCACGGCGCCGCCCGACAGCGTGAGCGCGTCGCCGCCGACCGGGCCGGGCGGAGCGCCGTCGATCGCTCCGACCGCGCGCAGGCCGACGATCGCGAGCACCGCGAGCACGAACGGAAGGCAGCCCGAGAGCACCCACAGCACCCAGTGCCCGACCCGGTGCCCGCGCCGGCGCGCGCGCGCCAGCCCGTCGATCGTCGCAGCCAGCACCGGCAGGATCAGGGCCAGGACCAGGAGCCGAACCGCCCAGGCCGGGACCAGCTTGCCCGACCAGCGCAGGTAGGAATCGGGCTGCGGCACGGTCGGCCCGGCCTCGAGCGCGCTCACCGACTCGAGCATGGCCCGACCGAACCCGTTGATCCGGGCCGGGCTCGTCGGGCTATCGGGCGCCGGGGCGCGCGCGCCCGACGCCGACACGAGCACCGCGGGCTGACCGCCGGCGACGAACGGGCTTTGCTCAGTGCCGGCCAACGGGAACGCGAGGTGCAGGAACTGCCCACCCAAGCTCTCGTCCATGGCCTTGACTCCGGCCTGCTGCGAGACGGCGGCGGCCACCGTGTTGCGCAGCAGGGCCGGGGCCACGAGCTGCGAGTCCGACCAGGGGACCACGCTCGTCGAGCGGAACTCGAGCCCGGCCAGGTCGCCGAGCACAATAACGGCGTCAACCGGGCCGGGCAGGCTACGCGCGAGCTCCGCGGCGCCGGCCGCGCCGACGTGACCGCTGGTGGAGGCCAGCACGATCGATCGCTGCTGGGTCTGCTGGGAGAGCACCCGCGCGAGCTCCAGCATCACCCCGGTCCCCGAGAGCTCGGCGGCGGAACCTGGATGGACGGCATCGCGGTGCGCGACGACCACGATCGTGCCCGGGCTGGTGCCGGCCAGCGTCCCGACCACGTTCTCCAGCGTTCGCGTCCCGTCGACGGTCTGGGCCTGGAACTCGCTGCGCTGGACGAGGAACCCGGCGTGACTCAACGTTCCGGCCACGAAGTCGGCGATCTTGCCGTCGGCTTCGGAGCCCGGAGGACGGTCCGGGTACTGACTGGCCAGCGACTGCATCGTGGCGTACGCGGCGTCGCCGTCGAACGCGTCGGGCACCAGCGTGGTGCTGAGCGGACTGGCCTGGTTGCCAAGCGAGAACGCCACCACGATCACCGTTACGACGACGACCATCAGGCCGGTCCGGTAGATCCGAGGATCGAGCATCGGCCCACCCAGGGTAACCGCCGACCGGCGCCTTCAGTGAGGCGAGACTGGTGGCGGCCATTACTCTTTTGCTGCAAACAGGAAGGACTCGGTTGGCGCGCATCCTGCTCGTGGACGATGAGCAGTCGATCCAGACGTTGCTCTCATATCCACTCCGCAAGGAGGGTTATGACGTCGTGCAGGCGACCGACGGCCGCCAGGCGCTCGACCGTTTCGACGAGCAGTCATTCGATCTGGTGGTCCTCGATCTGATGCTGCCCAAGCTGGACGGCCTGGAGGTGTGCCGGCGGCTGCGCAACCGCAGCTCGGTTCCGATCATCATCCTCACCGCCAAGTCCGAGGAGATCGACAAGGTCGTGGGGCTCGAGCTGGGAGCCGACGACTACATCACCAAGCCGTTCTCCCTGCGCGAGTTCTCGAGCCGGATCAAGGCGGCCCTGCGCCGGGCTGAGATGATCCGGCCCGCCGAGACCTCCCCCGACGAGGCACCCCTGGAGACCGGGGAGCTGCGGATCGACTTCGCCAAGCGCACCGTTCGGGTGCGCGGGCGCGAGGCGCCTTTGACGTTCGTCGAGTTCGAGATCCTCTCGGCGCTGGCCCGCGCGCCCGGGAGGGTGTTCACGCGCGACATGTTGCTGGCCCGCATCTGGGGCGACTCGGCCTACCGGGACCCGCGCACGATCGACGTGCACATCCGCCACCTGCGCGAGAAGATCGAGGCCGATCCCAAGGAGCCGGAGTACCTGTTCACCGTGCGCGGCGTGGGCTACCGGTTCCGCGACACGGAGATCTAGTGGCTTGATCGGTACCGGGTCGTTGCGCGGGCGGATCCGCCTATCCCTCAGCACTCGCCTCGCGCTCCTGTTCTCGGCCATCGTGTTGATGGCGTTCGCGGTGCTGTATCTGTACGTGGCCCCGGGACTGCAGACGCGGCTGCTGGGTGACCAGCTCGCGCAGCTGTCTTCTGACGCCCGGGGTCATTCGGAGGCGATCGCCCGGACCGTGGGGACCTCGCTGCCTTTATCGAGCGTGCAGAACCGGGTCAACGCCGCGGCGCTGGCCACGGGCGACCGGGTCACGCTGCTGCTGGTCAACCGAGTGCCGGGCGGCGCCGAGCTGTCCGAGCTGGCCGACTCGAGCCGGCGCTCGGCCACGGCGGCGCTGTCGTTCGCGGTGGCGCGCCAGGCGGTCGCGTCCGGGCGGATGACCACGGGGACCGAGCGAACCCGATCGGGCACGGTCGCCATCGCGGCCGACCCGGTCCGCTTCCGCGGCCGGCCGGCGGCGGTGATCGTCTACTCGGCGCCGGCCTCGGGGGTCGTGCGGGCGGTGGCCACGGTCCGCCACCAGATCCTGGTCGCGGGCGCGATCGCGCTGCTGCTCGCGCTGGTCGGCAGCTACCTGGTGGCGCGTGCGCTCGCCCAGCGGGTCAAGCGGCTGGAGCTCGCCGCCGAGAAGGTGGCGGCGGGAGATTTCAACCAGCCGATCCCGGTCGACTCGAGTGACGAGCTCGGGCAGCTTGCGGTCGCGTTCAACGCCATGCAGCGGCAATTGGCCCAATTGGAATCGGCGCGCAAGAAGTTCATCGCCACCGCGTCGCACGAGCTCCGAACGCCGATCTTCTCGTTGGGAGGGTTTGTCGAGCTGCTCGAGGACGAGGAGCTGGATGCTGAGACTCGCGCGCGGTTCCTCGAGCAGGTCCGGGACCAGGTGGAGCGGCTGCGCAAGCTGTCGGTGGATTTGTTGGATTTGTCCCGGCTCGAATCGGGGTCGTTGGAACTGCGCCCCGAACAGGTGGACTTGAGCGAGCTCACGCGCTCGGTGTCGGGCGAGTTCGAGCCGGTGCTCGCCCAGCACGACTCTCGTTTGGAGGTGCGGGTGGCCGCCGGGCGGATCGAGGCGATGTGCGACCCGGTCCGGGTGGCTCAGATCGTGCGCATCCTGATCGACAACGCGCTCGTGCACACGCCTTCGGGCTCGCAGATCGTGGTCAGCGCACGGCGCTCCGACGGGCATGTGCGCCTGGCCGTGCGCGACGACGGGGAGGGGATCGATCCGCAGGCGCTCGGGCGGATCTTCGAGCCGTTCTACACCGCCGACGACGCCCAGGGGTCGGGCCTGGGGCTGGCCATCGCCAGCGAGCTCGCAGAACGCATGGAGGGGCGGCTGTCGGTCGACTCACAGCCCGGTGAGACCATCTTCACGCTCCTGCTGCCTGCGTAGTGGCCGGCGATCATCGTCAACTGGTGTTTGAGTTAGCGCTGGGATTGCGCGAGCGCGTGCTGCCTTCGCTCGGGTCCGTGGCCGGGCGGGTGGCGCTTGGCGGGGGCGCCGGCGGTGACGTGACGTTTGCCGTGGACGAGATGGCCGAGGCGTTCCTCGAGGAGTTCGTGGCCTCGCGGGCACCGTCTATGGCGTTCTATTCCGAGGACCGCGGGCTGGTGTCGGTTGATGACGCAGTGGATGTGCTGATCGTCGATCCAATCGACGGGACGCGGCCGGCGATGGCAGGGTTGGAGTCGGCATGCGTCGCGGTGGCGCTGGCTCCGCTGGGCGACGGGAATCCGACCATGGGCGACGTGACGATCGGGTGCGTGGTCGAGATCAAGTCCGGGGATTGGTTCCTGGCTGTGCGAGGGGGCGGCGTCGAATCGTCTCGGCCGGTGCGGCTGAGCGCTGGCGTCGACGTTGGGCGGATGTTCTGGGGATTCGGGTTCCGGGGACGGCCGGCACGGCGCGTCACCGAGGTGCTGGGCGACCTGATCGATGCCTCGTCGGTGGGCGGCGGCACGTTCGAGCTGGGTTCCCAGGCATTCGCGATGACCCGGATCGTGACCGGCCAGTTCGACGCGGTGATCGAGGTCGGATCGCGGCTGGTGGACGAGGTGCCGGGGATGCGCGAGGAGTTCGAGCGGGTGGGTGGCGGGCAGGTCCTGAACAACTCGCCGTATGACCTGGCCGCCCCCTGGCTGGTCCTGCGCGAGGCGGGGGGTGTCGCCTCCGACGGGTGGGGCTCGCCCTTGGACCGGTATCGGTTACTGGGGTCCGGTCACGAGTTCCAGATCTCGTCGATCTGCGCCGCGAACCCGGCGCTGCATGAGCAGCTCGTGCGGGAGGTCGATGCCGGGGTGGCCCGCCTGCTGGGGATGTAGCCGGACGGGGTCGCTATCGTCCCGCCGTCGGTACTACTCGGCGCCGAACGCGCGCTCGCCATGCTTCAACCGATCACCGTCCCCCACAAACACCTCTCCGATTACTCGAGCATCGTCGGACGCGCCCTGTCCGACGAGATCCGGGAGCGCGCCGAGCGCCTGAAGGGCCAGCGGGTCCTGCACGTCTCGGCCACGGCGTTCGGGGGCGGCGTGTCGGAGATCCTCTACACGCTTGTGCCGCTGATGATCGACGTGGGACTCGAGACCGAATGGCACGTGATCTACGGCCGCGAGGAGTTCTTCAACGCGACCAAGCTCATGCACAACGCGCTCCAGGGCAACCCGCAGGACCTGAGCGACGAGCAGTGGGACATCTGGCGCCGGTACAACGAGATCAACGCGAACGAGCTGGCCTCGGGCTGGGATGTGGTGATCGTCCACGACCCGCAGCCGGCGGCCCTGGCTTCGCTGGTCTCCGAGAAGTCGCGCCGGTGGGTGTGGCGCTGCCACATCGATCTCTCGACGCCGAACCCAGGGACGCTCGAGCGGCTGGTCCCGTACCTGGAGCCCTACCCGGCGGCGGTTTTCCACATGCCCAAGTACGTGCCCTCCGGGATGGACGGGCGCGCGCACATCATCCCGCCGGCGATCGACCCGCTGGCGCCTAAGAACATGGCGTTCTCGCCCGAGGACGCCGTGTACATCTGCGAGCAGTTCGGGATCGACGTGGACCGGCCCCTGCTCTGCCAGGTTTCGCGGTTCGATCCGTGGAAAGACCCGCTTGGGGTGATCGACGCGTACCGGATCGTCAAGGAGCAGATTCCCGACGTGCAGCTCGCTCTGGTGGGCTCGATGGCCACCGACGATCCCGAGGGGTGGGACTACTTCAACGCCACCGTGGCCCACGCCGACGGCGACCCCGACATCCATATCCTGAACAACCTCAACAACGTCGGGGCGATCGAGGTGAACGCGTTCCAGTCCCATTGCGACGTGGTGATCCAGAAATCCACTCGTGAGGGCTTCGGGCTGACCGTGACCGAGGCGATCTGGAAGGGCCGCCCGCTGATCGGCGGCGCGGTCGGCGGCATCCCGCTGCAGGTCGCGGATGGGGAGACCGGGTTCCTGGTCTCGAGTGTGGAGGAGTGCGCTTCCCGCTGCCTGGAGATCCTGCACGACCCGGGCTTGGGCAAGCAGCTGGGACGGGCCGGCAAGGAGGCAGTCCGCAAGCGGTTCCTGATGCCGCGCCTGCTACGCGACTGGCTCGCCCTGTTCGAGCAGCTGGAGGCGTGAGCGGTGTCCTCGAACTCGGGCACGCCCCTCGTCCTGGTGTCGAACCGTGGGCCGGTGACGTTCGGGCCGGATGGGGAGATCCGCCGCGGGACGGGTGGACTGGTCACGGCGCTGATCGGGCTGGCCTCGCATCGTGAGGTGACCTGGATCGCCTCGGCGATGACCGAGGAGGACGTGGCCGCGACCGAGGAGCACAACGGCAAGCCGTTCACGGTCGAGGCCCCCGGAGGCGGCGAGTACCGGGTCAAGATGGTCGCCTCCGATCCCGACGCCTACGACCGCTTCTACAACATCACGGCGAACCCGATGCTGTGGTTCATCCAGCACTACCTGTGGGACTTGTCGAATGCGCCCGATATCCGGCGCAACGAGACCGAGGCCTTCGAGTTCGGCTACAACGCGGTCAACGAGGACCTGGCCCGGGCGGTGCTCGAAGAGATCGAGGGGCTCGAGCGGCCGGTGGTCATGGTCCACGACTACCACTTCTACACGCTCCCCGGGCTGATCCGAGCCGTGCGGCCTGACGTGTTCATGACGCACTTCGTGCACATTCCGTGGAGCCAGTCGGACTCCTGGCGGGTGCTTCCCACGGTGATCCGCGAGGAGATCTACAACGGGATCCTGTCCAACGACATCATCGGGTTCCACACGCGCTCGTACCGGCGCAACTTCCTGCAGTGCTGCGAGGACCTGATGGGATTTGACGTGGACCACGAGGCCGGGGTCGTGCACTGCGGCGAGCGCGAGGTGTGGGTGCGCTCGTATCCGCTGCCGATCGATCCCGCGGGCGTGCAGCGCGTGGCGGCGCGGGACAGCGTGCGTGAGTTCGAGGAGGAACTGCTGCGCCGGCGCCGCGACCATCTGATCCTTCGCGTCGATCGAGCGGATCTGTCCAAGAACGTCCTGCGCGGGTTCGGAGCGTTCGACCTGTTCCTTCAGCAGCATCCCGAGTTCCGCGAGCGCGTCACGTTCATCGCCCAGCTGATGCCGTCGCGAACCGACGTGCCCGAGTACGCCGAGTACCTGGAGCGGATCGAGGCGGTCGTCGCGGTGGTCAATCACCGTCACGGCTCGCCCGACTGGATGCCGATCCAGCTGAAGTTGCGCGACGATCTCGAGGAGGCGGTCGCCGCGTACAAGCACTACGACGTGCTGATGGTCAACGCGATGTTCGACGGTATGAACCTGGTGGCCAAGGAGGGACCGATGGTCAACGAACGGGCCGGGGTGTCGATCCTGAGCGAGAACACGGGGGCGCACGAGGAGCTTGGCGAGTACGCCCTCTCGGTGAACCCGTTCGACATCCAGGAGCTGGCCGATTCGATCCACGCCGCGCTGACCATGCCGGAGGCCGAGCGCGAGCGGCGCCTGCAGGGGCTGAAATCGATCGTCACCGCGCGCAACCCGGGCGACTGGATCGACGACCAGCTGGCCGATATCCGGCGCAAGGGGAAGGTGTCGGCGTAGCGTTGGCGGCGTGGTGGCGCCGCCTCGATCTGCGCTTCTGGGCGTCGCTTCGCTCCGCGTCCCTGGGAAATCCGGCTCGGCACGGTCCGAAGTCCGGAGGCGTTCCGCGCCGGATTTCCCTAAGGCGATTCGGCCTCGTTGCCTGACCGCAGCCCTGCCTCTCGAGGCCGAATTGCCCGGGGCTGGGTACCCCGTCCGGTCAGCGCGCGCGGCCAGTTTCGCCTCCGCGCCCCCCGCCCCCCCCGCGAGGCGCATAGCTCGTCACGCTGGCTCCGAGCCCAGAACCGTGACGGATCAGCCGCCCGCGGGACGGGTAGCTCGTCACGCCCTCGGGACGCGCGCGTGTTGTGACGACTTATCCGGGGCGGCTATCAGTAGTGCGTGCGGCCCTCGGCGAGCATGGTTACGAACTCGCTGATGCGCCGCGCGCGGGTCTCGGGGCGCTTGGCGTCCTGGATGCGGTAGAGGAAGCTGTAACGCCGGGCCCCGCGCAACGTCTTGAAGAACTCGTGGGCTTTTGGGTTTTGCTCGAGGGCGCGCTGGAAGTCCTCGGGAATCTCCTGGCTGCTCTGGGGGGCGTAGGCGGCGT
>DATIEI010000331.1:0-4259 GCA_035455845.1 Solirubrobacteraceae bacterium | reverse complement strand
GGGGAGTTGTGGGGCGCCGATGCGCAGCCCGGGAGCACCGTATCCGTGGACGCGTTCGAGCCGTACCTGGAGCCCGCCGCGTGAACGAGGAACCAGTCTTCCGGGAGCCGTGGGAGGCGCAGGCGTTCGCGCTGACCGTGGCGCTGCACGAGCGCGGCGCGTTCAGCTGGCCCGAGTGGAGCGCGGTCCTGGCTGAGGAGATCGAGCGCGCCGGCGACGCGGACAGCGGCGAGGCCTATTACCACCACTGGTTGCGGGCGCTCGAGCGGCTGGTCGCCGAGCGGCGGCTGACCGATCCCGAGACGCTCGAGCTGTACCGTCACGCCTGGAAGCACGCAGCCGAGCGGACCCCTCACGGCACCCCCATCGAGCTGGCGCCGGAAGATTTCGCGCACAGCTAGGGTTCCCCGAATGACTGAGATCGGCTGGATCGGGACGGGCGTGATGGGAGGACCGATGGCCGGTCACCTGCTCGACGCCGGGCACAACCTGCACGTGTTCAACCGGACGCGAGAGCGGGCCGAGGGACTGCTCGCGCAGGGCGCCAACTGGTGCGACTCGCCGGCCGCGGTGGGAGCCGCGGCCGAGGTCGTGTGCCTGATGCTCGGCTACCCGACGGACGTGCGCGAGACGGTCCTGGGCGACGGTTCCCTGCTCGAGTCGATGCGCCCGGGGTCGCTGTTGATCGATTTCACCACCAGCGAGCCGACGCTGGCGGTCGAGATCGCGGCGGTGGCGGCTGAGCGCGACGTGGCCGTGCTCGACGCACCGGTGTCGGGTGGAGACGTCGGGGCCCGCAATGCCGCGCTCGTGATCATGGTCGGCGGCGCCGAGGAAGCATTTGAGCGCGCGCGGCCCTTGTTCGAGGTGCTTGGCCGGGTCGCCACGCTCCAGGGCGGACCCGGCTCGGGACAGCACACCAAGATGATGAACCAGATCGCGATCGCCTCGGGCATGATCGGACTCTGCGAGGCCTTGTTGTACGCACACCGGGCGGGTCTCGACGTCGAGCAGGCGCTCGACACGATCAAGGACGGAGCCGCCGGCTCCTGGTCGCTGTCGAACTACGGACCACGGCTGCTGCGCGGCGATCTGGAGCCCGGCTTCAAGATCGAGCATTTCCTCAAGGACCTCGGAATCGCGCTGTCGGAGGCCCGCCGCATGAACCTCTCGCTGCCAGGCACGGCGCTGGCCGAGCAGCTGTACGTGGCCGCCGAGAGCCACGGGCTGGGAACGAAGGGGACGCAGGCGCTGGCGATAGCGCTGTCCGAGCTGTCGGCCGACCGTTGGCCGGCGGCGCCGGACCCGGAGTGACCGGGCGTGCCGGCTAGCGAGATCCGCGCCGGCATCTTCCTGTCCGGACAGCATCCGCCGGGGGTGTCCGCCGCCGCCGCGGTGCGCGAGCACATCGAGCAGGTCGCGCTCGCGCGCGAGCTGGACCTCTCGTCGGTCTGGGCGGGGCAGCATTTCCTGTCGCACCCCTTCCAGATGTTCCAGAGCGTGCCGCTGCTGGCGCGGATGGCGGCCGAGGCCGAGGGCATGACCGTCGGCACGGCGATCGTCCTGCTGACCCTGCTGAACCCCGTCGAGGTGGCCGAGAACGCCGCGACGCTGGCGGCGATTGCCGGCGGGAACTTCGTGCTTGGCGTCGGGTTCGGCTACCGCGGGGTCGAGAACGACGCGTTCGGCCTGTCGGAGGTGCCGAAGGGCGAGCGGGCGCCGCTGTTCGAAGCCAAACTCGACGTCGTCCGGCGCCTCCTGGCCGGCGAAACCGTGACCGCGTCCGGCGCGGGATTCGCGTTGAACGAGGCGCACCTTGCCCTCGTTCCCGATCACCCGCCCCCGGTCTGGATGGCCGCCAACGGCGACCGGGCCGTGCGCCGGGCGGCCCGGCTGGCCGACGCCTGGTTCGTCAATCCACATACCCGCCTCGACGAGCTCGAGCGCCAGATGGGCATCTTCCGGGAGGAGCGCTCGGCCGCCGGTCTTGGCTCGGCGACCGCGGGGCCGGTGCTCAAGGAAGTGTGCGTCGCCGCCACCGACGAGGCGGCGGTCGAGATCGCCCGGCCGTACCTGAAGGGCAAGTACGACGCCTACGTGGAGTGGGGTCAGAGCGACGTGCTCCCACCCACCGACACGCTACGGCGCGAGTTCGCCGAGCTGACCGCGGGCGGGCGATTCGTGCTCGGATCTCCCGAGACCTGCGTGGAGATCCTCGCCGACCACATCGCCCGGCTCGGAGCCGATCACTTCGTGTGCCGGCTGCAGTGGCCGGGGATGCCGCAGCGCGACGTGCTGAGCTCGATGCGGCTGCTCGCACAGGAGGTTCTGCCCGCGCTCCGAGCCCGCTATCCGTCGGCCAAATCCGGCGCTTAACCGTTTCGACGGGCAGCTTTCAGCCGGTATAGTCGCCCCGCATACGCTTGCATACCGAGGACGCTGGTCCCGCAAGCAAGCTCCAGCGAGGGACAGAGAGGAAGAGCATTGACACTGAAGCTTGGGGTTGACGTGGGCGGCACCTTCACCGACGTGCTGCTGCTGTCGCAGGACACGGGCGAGCTGACCATCGCCAAGGTCCTCTCGACACCGGAGGATCAGTCGGCCGGGGTGATCGCCGGCGTACAGCAGGCCTGCCGGGCCCGCGGCGTGTCCCCCGCCGAGCTCGCGCTGATCCTGCACGGCAGCACGGTCGTGACCAACATGATCCTCGAGGAGAAGGGCGCCCAGGGTGGCCTGCTCACGACCGCCGGGCACGAGCAGATTCTGCATCTCGCGCGCGCGTGGACGCCCGGCCCTCTGTACGCCTGGATGGGCATGGTCAAGCCGGACCCGCTCGTTCCGCTGTGGCGGACCCACGGCATCACGGAGCGGATGGGCGCCGACGGCCAGGTGGTCGAGGCGCTCGACGAGGCCGGGGTACGCGCCGCCGTCCAGGCACTGATCGACGACGGGATCGAGTCGCTCACGATCGCCTTCCTGAACGCATACGTCAACCCGGCCCATGAGCGCCGGGCGCGCGAGATCGCCCTCGAGCTTCGTCCCGACCTTCCCGTCTCGATCTCCTCCGACCTCGTCTCCGAGTACCGCGAGTACGAGCGCGCGCTGACCGCGGTGCTCAACGCCTACGTGCAGCCGCAGGTCCTCAAGTACGTCGATCACCTCGAGTCGGAGCTGCGCAACGAGGGCTTCACCGGCCGCTTCAACATCGTGCGCTCCGACGGCGGAACGATGAGCGCCAAGGCGACCAAGGACCGGCCGGTCGACATCGCCTTCTCGGGCCCCTCGGGCGGGGTCGTGGGAGCCGCCTACCTGGCCAGTCAGGCCGGCGCCCCCAACGTGCTCACGCTCGACATGGGCGGCACATCGACCGACGTCTCGCTGTGCATCGACGGAGCGGTGACGGTCAAGCGCGAGGCTCAGCTCGGCTACTACCAGTTCCAGGCCCGCGGCGCCGACATCCACAGTGTGGGCGCCGGCGGCGGTTCGATCGCCTACCTGAACCTGGCCGGCGCGCTGCGCGTCGGGCCGATCAGCGCGGGCGCCGACCCCGGGCCGGCCTGCTACGGCAAGGGCGGCGAGGCCTCGACCGTGACCGACGCCAATGTCGTGCTGGGGAGGATCCCCGCGGCCTCGCGCCTCGGGGGATCGCTCGAGCTCGACGTGGACGCTGCCCACCGCGCGGTCGAGAAGGTCGGCCAGGGCCTGGGGATCGACACGATCGCCGCCGCCCAGGCGATCATCGATATCGCGAACGAGAACATGCACGCCGCCCTGCGGGTGGTCAGCGTGGAGCGCGGCTATGACCCGCGTGACTTCGGCTTTGTGGCGTTCGGCGGAGCCGGACCAGTGCACGCGAACGCCCTGGCCAAGCTGATCGGATCCTGGCCGCTGATCATCCCCTCGGCCCCCGGCGTGCTCAGCGCGTACGGCTTCATTGCGGCCGACGTACAGAGCGAGTTCGCCCGCACCTACCTGCGCACGACCGACGCCACGACGACGGCCGAGGTGCGTGAGGCGGTCGACGTGCTGGTCGCCGAGGCGCGTGAATGGCTCACCGGCGAGGAGGTCGATCCGGCCGATCAGCAGTTCGAGCTCTTTGCCGACTGCCGTTACTACCGCCAGGACATCCAGATTCCCTGCGCGCTCGCTCCGGAGGCGCTCAACAACGGCTATTCGGAGGCGCTGCGCGCCGATTTCGAGGGCGAGCATCGCCGGCGCTACGGGTTCGACCTGGACGCGCCGATCGAGATCGCCACGTT
>DATIEI010000330.1:0-11347 GCA_035455845.1 Solirubrobacteraceae bacterium | reverse complement strand
CCGGGCGAGTTCTGCCTGGGGCGCACGCTCGAGTGGGTCGAACTGCCCGACGACATCGTGGCTCGCATCGAAGGCAAGAGCTCCATCGGCCGCCTTGGGCTGATCGTCCACGCCACCGCGGGCTTCTGCGACCCTGGCTGGAAGGGCACGCTGACCCTCGAGCTGAACAACCTGACCCGGATCCCGATCAAGCTGTATCCGGGCCTCCCGATCGCGCAGCTCTCGTTCATGGTGCTCGACCGCCCGGCGGCCAGGCCCTACGGCAGCCCCGAGCTGGGCAGCCATTACCAGGGCCAGCGCGCCGCCACTGAGAGTCGCTACGAGGGGATACGAAGCCGGCCGACCCCCGACGACGCGACCGCCACCCCCATCGAGTAGGCTCGCGGACCGTGATCACGCTGATCCTGGCCGCCAGCGAGCCCTCCAAGGTTCCGTTCTACATCGCCGGCGGGCTGCTCGTCGTGTGGGCGCTCGCCCTGGCGGGCGTCGGCCTCACCCGTCCCGCGTTCCCGAACAACGAGCGCGGTGCCCGCGGCGTGATGACGGTGAGCCTGGTGCTCGCGCTGCTGGCCATGGCGATGGCCGTCATCACCAGCTCGTTCCCGAAGTAGCCCGGCCCGCGCAGTCGCCGAACCGATCCTCCAACCCCACCCTCGGCGACCCAGCGTCTCGCCGGTGCCATCCGGGTACTAAATTCAAGGGCGGTGCCTCGGCCACGCCCACGGCCGCCCCACCCCGGCAATCGCGCGAGAGGAGCGCCATGACGACACAGACGCAGGAACAGGACGGCGCCGGCGCAGCCGCGGCGAACGAGACCCTGACCATCACCGACAACCGGACAGGCAAGCAGTACGAGATCCCGATCGAGGACGGCACGATCCGGGCCACCGAGCTTCGCAACATCAAGGTCGAGGAAGACGACTTCGGTCTGATGGCCTACGACCCCGCCTACATGGCCACCGCCTCGTGCCGGTCGGCCATCACCTTCATCGACGGCGAGAAGGGCATCCTCGAATACCGGGGCTATCCGATCGAGCAGCTCGCTGAGCGCTCGAGCTACCTCGAGGTCGCCTACCTGCTGATCCACGGCGAGCTCCCCAGCCAGCAGGCGCTCGACGAGTGGACCCACCAGATCACGATCCACACGTTCGTGCACGAGAACGTCAAGGAGTTCATGCAGGGCTTCCGCTACGACGCCCATCCGATGGGGATGCTCCTGGCCTCGGTCGGCGCGCTCTCGACGTTCTATCCCGAGGCCAGCCAGATCAAGGACCCCGACATCCGCTACATCCAGGTCATCCGGCTGCTGGCCAAGATGCCAACGCTGGCTGCGTTCTCGTTCCGCCACAACCAGGGCAAGCCGTATGTCTATCCCGACAACGAGCTGTCCTACCCGGGCAACTTCCTCTCGATGATCTACAAGATGACCGAGATCCGCTACGAGCCGGATCCCCGGCTCGAGCACGCCCTCGACGTGCTGTTCATCCTGCACGCCGACCACGAGCAGAACTGCTCGACCAGCGCCGTGCGGAGCGTCGGCTCGTCCCAGGTCGATCCGTACTCGGCCGTGGCCGCCGGCGTCGCTGCCCTGTACGGCCCCCTGCACGGTGGCGCCAACGAAGCCGCGTTGCGGATGCTCCGGCGCATCGAGACCAAGGAGAACATCCCCGACTTCGTCAAGGGCGTGAAGGACGGGAACGAGCGGCTGATGGGCTTCGGCCACCGCGTCTACAAGAACTACGACCCGCGGGCCAAGATCATCAAGAAGGCGGTCGAGGAAGTGCTCGAGGTGACCGGGACCAACCCGCTCCTCGACATCGCACTCGAGCTCGAGAAGATCGCGCTCGAGGACGAGTACTTCATCGACCGCAAGCTGTACCCGAACGTCGACTTCTACTCGGGCCTGATCTACGAGGCGCTGGGCATGCCGATGGAGATGTTCCCGGTCCTGTTCGCGATCGGGCGGACCAGCGGCTGGATCGCTCAGTGGCTCGAGATGATCGACGACAAGGAGCAGAAGATCGCCCGGCCGCGCCAGATCTACACGGGCGCCCGTGGTCGGGATTACGTCCCGATGGACCAACGCAGGTAGTGGTTCATCGCGCGACTTGTGGGATGGGCCACACGTAGTCACCTGGACCCTCACCATCCGGGCCGGAGCTCGCGTCGAGCGGGTGCGCTTCGAAACGCTCGAGCGCGCCCTGGCCGAGCTCGAGGCCCGGGTCGACGAGCTCGCCGAGACCGCGAGGCGTTCACCCGCGCAAACCAGACTGCGACGCTACGAACCGGCTGAGCAGGTCCTGGCCCGGATCGAGCTGGCCGGCCCCGAGCGTCGCCTGGCCGGCACCCACGCCGGCGTCGACGTCCGTGGCGACGGGTCCACCGAGGCCTTTCTGGGCCGGGTGCGCCGCCGAGCCCTCGAGAGCACTGAGGCCGAGACCGCCGTGGGGGCGCTCCGGCGCGCCTTGCAGAGCACGTGAGAAAACAACTGGGTGCGAATTCGGTGCTCGGGTATCGTTACTCAGCTGATGAAAGAAGTGTCAGCGTTCTTACGGTATCTGGCGCGGCCGATCGGCTATCTCGCCTTCGTCGTCGCGCTGGCCGCGCTCTCGATCGCCGCCAAGGCGCTCGGCAATCGGGACGAGCTTGGCTACTTCACCGACCGCCTGGCCCGGACGATCTGGCGCTACCCCGAGGTCACCCGCCGTGGGGTCCAGATGGCCTGGGGAGTATGGACGGTGGCGTTCCTGGTCGCGCTGCCGCCGCTCGACCCGCTGGCTACCCCGTGGGACGAGGTTGTGCTTGGGGCCTTTGCGATGGCCGTGCTTTGGCGACGGATTGTCGGCGGGCACCGAGCCGAGCGTTGAGGTTCTCGAGCGCCTGCTCGAGCCCGACCTCGGCCGGATCGAGCTCCCGCATCGCTGCGGCCAGGCGGTACTCCGCAAAGTAGTCGGGATCGACATCGCAGGCTGAGGCGATCAGCTCCATGGCGCGCATCGAGGGCTTGTCGTGCCCGTTGGCGAGCATGTTGATGTGCGCGTGCGTGATGCCCTTGCCGTCGAGCTTGCGCGTCGCCTCGGCCAGCCCGCGGTAGGTGAGCGAACGCTCGTCCATCAGCGCTCGTAGCGATTCTCCGAAGGGTTTCGTGCTTGGACCGGTCATCGACGGTGAACTGGGCTAGCGGAGCGTAGCGCGGAGCCTGGTCGTCATGTCAACCATGAGCTTGACAGTGCTCGGGTTTGCTTGGTAGGTTACCTAACACTGTAGCGGCACGCAAGCCCTTGTGGACCGGCGGCTACATCCCCCCGCGCAGGCGTAGACCGGCAGGCAGGCGTGAGGGGTGCGCCGGGCCGAGACCGACCTCGCCAGGGGGAGCAGATCCCAAGTCTGCGCGAGGTCCTCGGCCCGGCTTCCTTTGTCCGCGCCCCGCGACGTGCCGTCACGGGGACTCGTCAGCTAGAGAACGAGCGTGGCCCCGTTGACCTTCAGCCACCGAAGCTGTTCGCGATAGCCCGGGTTCCGGCTGGCCAGCAGCCGCCAGAAGCGCGAGGAGTGGTCCATCACCTCGAGGTGGCAGACCTCATGCCAGACCACGTAGTCGAGCACGGGCTCGGGTGCGAGCAGCAGCCGCCAGTTGAAGCTCATCGCGCCGCTGCGCGAGCAACTCGCCCACCGCGTGCGCTGTCCCCGGATCGTCAATCGGGAATACGACGTGCCGGCCAGCACGCAGGCGCGGTCCAGCCGGGGCTCGATCTCGGCTCGTGCCGCCCGCCGATACCAGCGCTCGAGCGCCGGCACCCGTCCCTCACCCGCGGGCACGAGCAATACATCCCCCCGGCGCGTCACCCGTTCGCGCCCCGGCTCCCTCCGCAACGCCAGCGTCCGCCCGAGATACGGGACGGTGTCCCCCCGGGCCGCCACGGCGGCGCGTGCGCCGGCCAGCTCGGCCACCCGTCGTTCGATCCAGGGCCGCAGTTCACGGATGGCCGCGGCCGCCTCGCGCTCGGGCGCCCGGCGCGGCAGCACGACCTCGACCCCGCGCATGGCGTCGACGGTCACCCGGACCCGGCGGGCGCGGTCGGAGCGGCGTACCTGATAGACGACCTCTTCCACGGCGCGACAGAGTACGGTCAGCGGCGGACCTTGTGGACGACCTTTTCCACGCCGCAAGGGTACGGTCCGCTTGCGACATGAGCTCCTTCCCTCGACTCGCCGACCCGCTGATCGATGGGCGCGTCGCGCTCCGCGACTACGAAGAGCGCGACATCCCGGAGATCCTGATCGCCTACCAGGACGATCCCCGGCTGCATCTGCTCAACCGCGAGGGCCGGCCCCCCAGCGGCGCCGAGCTGGGCAGCCGCGCCGAGCGTGAGGCGGGCGCCCGAGGCGCGGGCGAGCGGGCGACGCTGACCGTGCTCGAGCCCGGCGACGACACCTGCCGCGGCCAGGTTCGGGTCGAGAACGTCGACTGGGACCACCGGCGTGCGGAGCTCGCGATCTGGCTCGCGCCACAGGTACGCGGCCGCGGGCTGGGACGCGCAGCCTTGCGGCTGGCCGGCGCCTGGCTGCTCGAGATCTGCGGTCTGGCCCGTCTGGAGATGCTGGCCGAGCCCGAGAACCTGGCTGCGATCCACGCCGCCCAAGCCGCCGGCTTCCTCCGCGAGGGCGTCCTGCGGGAGTATCAGCGCAAACGAGGAAAGGGCATCGACATGGTGGTCATGTCGCTGATCGGAGCCGATCTGTGATGCCACCCCAGTACTGGCGCGTCAAGCTGCCCCCGGGCGTCCGCTCACCGTTCGAGGTTTACGTGAACGGCGTGCGCCAGGAGCTCGGCAGCGACTACCGGATCTCGGAGGGCGATCTGCTGTTCGAGCGCGAGCTGGTCCGCCAGCGGCTCGGGGTGAAGGCCTGGCTGCTCGGCTTCTGGGGGATCGGGACCTACAAGCGCAACGACGAGATCGACATCCGCTACGAGGCCGGCGGGCAGCCCCAGGTGGCCCACGTGACCGAGATCATTCCGCCTCCGCCGAAGCCGTAGCGGTCCTGACCACTTCGCGCCTGACCCAGGGACGGAGCAGCCGCAGCGCGGACAGGATCGCCCGGGTCGCCGGCGAGCGGTTCAGCGTGTAGAAGTGGATGCCGGGTGCGCCCCGGGCCAGCAGCTCAGCGCACTGCAGAGTCGCGTAGGAGACGCCGAGCTGGAGCACCTCGCCAGAGAACGGGGCGCGTGCCTCGAGCTGCCGGAGGAGTGGCTCGGGGATGCACGCCCCGCACATGTCGGTGAAGCGCTTGATCTGGGCCACGTTGGTGATCGGCATGATCCCGGGGATGATCGGCACGTCGATCCCGACCGCGCGGGCCTCGTCGACGAATCGGAAGTACGCCTCGTTGTCGAAGAACAGCTGGGTGATCAGGAACGACACGCCGTTGTCGACCTTTTCCTTGAGGAACCGCAGGTCGCTGGCCATGTCCACGGCCTCGGGGTGGACCTCGGGGAACGCCGCGGCGCCCACGCAGACCGAGTAGCGCGACGCGATCAGGGCGGCCAACTCGCTCGAGTAGCGCAGGCCACCCGGATGGGGCGTCCATGCCGTCTCCCCGCGAGGCGGGTCTCCCCGCAGCGCGAGCACGTTCTCGATCCCCGCGTCGACGAGGCTGTCGAGGATCACGCACAGTTCGTCCCGAGTCGCGCCGACGCAGCTCAGATGGGCCATCGCTTCGATCCCGAGCTCACGCTTGATCCATTTGGTCAGCTCGAGCGTGAGCCCGCGGGTCGAGCCGCCCGCCCCGTAGGTCACCGACACGAAGTCGGGTTCGAGCTCCCGCAGCGTCCCCAGCGTCTCCCGGAGGTTGCGCTCCCCCTCCTCGGTCTTGGGGGGGAAGAACTCGAACGAAAAGACCGGCTCGTCCTTCGTGGCCAGCATCTGATCGATTTGCATGGCGCGGCACGATACCAACCTTGACAAACTCTTGTCAAGGTTTTGTTCCGCTAATTCGACAATCCTGCGACCCAGCGCTCTACGCCCTCGTCCGACTCGCGCTGCACCAGCCCGCGCAGCTCCAGATGCCGCAGGTAGCAGAGCGTCTCGGGCAGCCACCATCCGGTATTGCGCTCGGTCAGTGGCTCTCCGTGCACGACCGGCGTGATCTCCAGGGCGGTCCGCGGCGCCTCCGAGGAGACCGCGGCCAGGGCAGCATCAAGCCGCTCGTGCACCAGTGCGCGGTTGCCCTCGATGTGGCCGTGGACGTCGAGGAACGGCCTGCCGTGCCCGGACAGCGCCAGCCGGGCATCGAGCGCGTCGACGACGTCCAGAGACCCGAGGAATTCCCCGATCGGGTCGGGCGTCCACCCGTAGTCGAAGTACAGCGAGATGCGGCCGAGCACGTGGTCGCCCGAGATCAAGAGGCGCCGCTCGGCCTGGAACAGACACACATGGGAGGGCGCGTGGCCGGGCGTCTCGTAGACCCGCCAGATGCCCAGGTCGGTGTCGATCGAGACACCGTCCACGAGCTCGCGGTCGGGCTCGATTGCCCGCGCGATCCCCGACGGGCTCTCGCGTGCATGCTCGGCGTAGCGGTCCAGCGCCGCCGGCGGCACGCCGCTCTGGCGCCCGATCTCGAGCCGCCGGGCCACCTGGGTATCCGGGTCGACCGCGCTGGCGTAGCCGTGGGCGTGGTTGGGATGCATCCACATCTCGCATCCGGTCCGGTCGCAGATCGTCGCCGCCTGCCCGCAGTGGTCGGAGTGCGCGTGCGTGCAGAGGACCAGCCGCACGTCGTCGACCGAAAGCCCGACCTGATCGAACGCGCGCTCGAGCTCGACCATCGAGCCCGGTTCGTGCATCCCGGTGTCGACCAGCACCAGACCGCCGTCGCACGCGATCGCCCAGGCGTTGCCGTGCGGCACACCGGGGAACGGGAGCGGCAACCTCAGGCGCCATAGCCCCGGGATCACCCGTTCTCCCCGCCCGAGCTCCCTTCGCCGCGACATGGCCGCGAACCCTAGACTCCGGCGCGCGTATGTCCAGCGCAGATGTCGCCAGGCGGTACTTCGACGCCATCGTCGCCCGTGACCTCGACGCCGCGCTCGCGCTGTGGGCGCCCGGCGGTGTCGAGCGTGTGGTCGGTCAGCGCGAGCTGTCGGCGCCGGACGGGATTCGCGAGTTCCAAACCGAGCTGCACGCCGCCTTTCCTGACCTAAGCTGGGAGGTCCTCGACCTCATCGGCGGCGACGACGGCCGGGTCGCGGTGCGCTGGCGGCTGACCGGCACGTTCGCCGGCCCGGGCACGTTCCAGGGCTTCGTGGCCAACGGCGCCCGTCTGGAGCTCGAGGGTTGTGACGTGCTGACCGTCAACGCCGCGCAGCAGATCGAGCACCTCGACGCGTATCTGGACAGCGGTGACGTCGCGCGCCAGCTCGGCGTCCTGCCGGCGGCGGGCTCACGCGCCGAATCGAACCTGACCAAGCTCGCCAACGTCCGTACCCGCGCCCGCGCCTGGGTCCATGGCGGCGACGCCGAGCGGATCGCCGAGGGCGTGTGGCTCGTCCGCGGCGGCATCCCCAAGATCATGAACGTGTTTCTGATCGAGGACGACGGTGGGGTCACGGTGTTCGACGCCGGCAGCTCCGACATGGCTGCCCCGGTGGCCGCGGCCGCCGCCCGCCTCGGCGGTATCAAGCGCGTCGTGCTCGGCCACGCCGACGCCGATCACCGTGGCGCGGCGCCCGGGCTGAACGCGCCGGTGTACTGCCACCCCGCCGACCGGGAGGCCGCCGAGTCGCCTGAGTCCTACCGCCGCTATTGGGATCGCTCGAAGCTCGACATGCGCGGGCGTACGGTCCTGTGGCGGCTGATCCCCACCTGGGACGGCGGCCCGGTCGAGATCGCCGGGACCGTCGACGAGGGTGACGAGATCGCCGGCTTCCGGGTCGTCCACCTGCCCGGCCATGCCCCCGGTCTGATCGGCCTGTTCCGCGAGTCCGACCGCCTCGCGCTGGTTTCCGACACGGTGTACACCCTCGACCCCCAGAGCGGACGCAGAGAGCCGCCGCACGTCGCCCATCCGGCGTTCAACCAGGACACCGAGCAGGCCCTTGCCTCGATCCGCAAGCTCGCCGCGCTCGACCCCGCCTCGGTCTGGGCCGGCCACGCCGACCCGGTGACCGGCGACGTACGCGCGCAGCTCGAGCGGGCCGCGAGCGGCGCCTGATGGCCAAGCAGAGGCGCAGCCGAGAGAAGCTCGTCGTCCCCACCTCCGAGTACCGCGACGCCGAGAGCAACGTGCTCACGCTGCGCGGCTCGCTTAAACCTGGAGCCCGTCGCGAGTACGCCGAGATCCTGTCCGGTGGACTCGAGCGCGAGGATGCGTGGCAGCGCGCCACCGAGCTGCTGTTCGAGCGGCTCGCTGTGTCGTGGACGATCTCGGGACTCGAGATCACGCGCCAGAAGGAGCTGCTGGGGCGCTACCGGATGGCCACCGCCGACGAGCGCCGGTTTGTCCGCGACGCGCTGCGCGAGCACGCCGCCGAGCACTTCCCGGAGCTCCAGGCCCCGTGATCGACCCTGATGCCTTCGCTGGGCTCCTGTGCGAGTGGTGCCTCGACGTCAGCGAGCGCGACTACGTCCTGCTCGCCACGACCCCGTCCGCCGCGCCCCTCGTCCGGGCCGTTCATCGTGAGCTGATCATGCGCGGCGCCTGGCCGCCGGGCGTGCGTATCGGCTTGCCCGGCCTCGCCGAGGACTTCTACCGGTATGCGGCGGACGACCTGCTCGACAACTTCCCGCCCCAGGATCTGGCCGAGATGGAGCGCGTCGACGCTTACCTGCGCATCGACGCGCCCGAGAACACGCGGGCCCTGGCCGAGGTCGACCCCGCCAAGATCGCCCGCTCGGCGCGCGCCCGCGCGCCGATCCAGGAGGTCCGGATGACCAAGCGCTGGTGCGGCACGATCTGGCCGACCCCCGCCCTGGCCCAGGATGCCGGGATGAGCAACGACGACTACACGGCGTTCGTCAACCGGGCTTTGTTCCTCGACCGCCCGGACCCGGTGGCGGCCTGGCGCGAGCTGAGCGAGCGCCAGCAGCGCGTGGTCGACCGCCTCGATACCGCGCGCACGATCCGCATCGAGGCCGAGGACACCGATTTGACCCTGCGCGTCGACGGCCGCACCTGGATCAACTCCAACGGCCGGCGCAACATGCCGAGCGGCGAGGTGTTCACCGGCCCGCTCGAGGACTCGGCCAACGGCACGATCCGCTTCACGGTCCCGTCCAGCCCGCGCGGGGTGCTGGTCGAGGACGTCACGCTCACGTTCGCGAACGGCAGGGTCGTCGACGCGCGCGCCGTCCGGGGTCAGGCTTACCTCGACGCCGCGCTGGCCAGCGACGCCGGCGCGCGCTTCCTCGGCGAGCTGGGCATCGGCACGAACCCGGGTATCGACCGTGCCACCGGCTCGGTCCTGCTCGACGAGAAGATCGCCGGCACGGTGCACCTGGCGCTGGGCCGCTCCTATCCCGAGACCGGCGGCGTGAACCGCTCGGCCCTGCACTGGGATCTGATCTGCGATCTGCGCAGCGGCGGTCGCCTCACCGCGGACGGCGAGCCGGTCACGATCGACTAAGCAGTAGCTTCCAAGATCGAGATGCGCCGCACCAAGATCGTCGCCACGATTGGACCCGCCTGCCGCGACCTGGAGACGCTCACCCGCATGGTCGACGCGGGCCTCGACGTTGCCCGGCTGAACTTCTCTCACGGCAACCGCGAGATGCACGCCGAGAACGCCGACCTGGTTCGGCGTGCCGCCACCGCGGCCGGGCGCCAGGTCGCGATTCTCCAGGACCTGCCGGGGCCGAAGATCCGCATCGGGAGCCTCGAAGACGACATCGCGGAGCTCAAGCCCGGCGAAAAGCTCGTGTTGATGTGCGGCGCGAACTCGACGGTCGGCAACGGCGAGCGGATGTCCGTCTCGTGGGACGGACTGGCCGCCGCGGTCGATCCCGAGGACATCATCTATCTGGCCGACGGCGCGATCCGGCTGCGCGTCCAGACCGTGCGCGAGGGCGACGGCGAGGTCGAGACCGCGGTCGAGATCGGCGGGACCGTGGCCTCCCGCCAGGGTCTCAACATTCCGGGCTCGACGCGCGGTCTGCCCGCCGTGCCCGAGGAGGACCTCGACATGTTGCGCTTCGGCGAGTCGATCGGTGTCGACCTGGTGGCGCTGTCGTTCGTGCGGACGGCCGAGGACGTGACCAGCGTGCGGCGGCACACCCGCCTGCCGCTGATCGCCAAGATCGAGAAGCCCCAGGCCGTCGACTCCGCCGAGGAGATCATCCGGGCCGCCGACTGCGTGATGGTCGCGCGCGGGGACCTGGGCATCGAGCTGCCGATCGAGGACGTGCCGATCGTCCAGAAGCAGCTCCTGCGCACCGCCGGCAAGCTGGCCCGTCCGGCGATCACCGCCACCCAGATGCTCGACTCGATGGTCAACTCCTCGCGCCCCACCCGAGCCGAGGTGGCGGACGTGGCCAACGCGATCCTCGACGGCACCGACGCGGTCATGCTCTCGCAGGAGACGGCGATCGGGCAGTACCCGGTCGGCGCCGTGGAGATGATGGCCGCGGTGGCGGAGAAGACCGAGCACACCCTGCCCTACCGGACCTGGAACGAGGAGCGGGTCCGTCGCGACGCCCGCGACCCGGCGTACACGATCGCCTACAGCGCCTGCGCCGCCGCCCGCGATCTGCACCTGGCCGCGCTGGTCGTGCCCACCCTGTCGGGTCGTTCCGTCCGCCTGATCTCCGCCCACCGCCCCCAGGTGCCGATCTACGCGCTCTCGCCGGGCAAGGAAACCGTCCGGCGCTGCAGTCTGATGTGGGGCGTGGAGGCCGGGCCGATGCGCCGCCACGAGGTGACCGAGGCATTGATCGCCGACGCCGCACGGCGCGTCGTCGAGCTGGGCTGGGTCAAGTCAGGCGCACGCGTGGGGATCACCGCGGGCCTGCCGTCCGGCCGCCCCGGGACCACCAGCCTGTTCCAGATTCAGCGGGTGTGAATTTGGGGCCGGCTTCGCCGGCGTCCATGGGGCCGGTTCCGCCGGGCGTCCATGCCCGCCGGCCGTCCGCGCGGGCCATCGGGAACGCCGAAATTTCCGCCATTCCAGCCACCGGTCGCCGTTAGTTCCGGATTTCTCGGTCCACAGCCGGGTTTTCCGTCACCCGGCGCGTGCCACAGCGCTAATGGCGGAAATTTCGACCTGTCCGTGGCCCGGCGGGGTCAGGCGGCGCGGCGGCTGTAGAACTCTGCCTCGGCCTCGCCCAGTTCGGTGGCCGGTGGGTCGTTGTAGAAC
>DATIEI010000329.1:0-12998 GCA_035455845.1 Solirubrobacteraceae bacterium | reverse complement strand
ATCGGGAAGCGCTCCGGGTCGCCGAGGAGTCCAAGCCGGCGGTTGTGCTGCATGGGCTCGCTGTCGGGCGGAACCCGATCGCTCAGTCACCACCGCGCACGACACCACAAGCGGTGATCGGGCCGCGCGGTTGGTAGTTGGGCCCGAAGGGCCCAGGCCTGACCCTCCGCCGGCCATCCGACGAGACGTTTCGGATTAGTTGCGCGCCGCGCCGAGCCCGTGCATCCGGTCGCGGATCTCGGGCGGATTCTCGATGATCTGGGAGAAGCGCACGACGGTCACGGTGTCCTCCATCGAGACCTTGCGCCCGTAGATCTGCTCGAGGAAGTGGATCATCTCGTCCACGCGCCGGAACTCCGGGTTGTCGTGCTCGATGTCGCGCGGGGAGAGGTCGCGCACGCGCTTGACCTCGACCTGGTCGATGACCGCGTTGAAGATCTTCTCGCGCGGGGAGTGCTGATAGCCGATCGTCACCAGCACGCAGTCGTTCTTGCGGTACTTGTGTGACTTGTCGCCGAGGCGGATGGTGGCCGTCTTACGGCCCCGGCGGAGCTGGTCGGCGAACACCGACGAGTAGAAGTTGAGGACTCGCACGGCGTGAGCCTACCGATCCGGCGACAAACGCGACAGCGCGCGGCGAACGATTTCTCGCTCGCCGGCGTAGGTGAGCTCGCGCACGGCCTCCTCGAGCGGCATCCAGCGCGCGTCCTCGATCTCGTGGTCGTGGTCCTCGAGGCTGCCCGACCGGTACTCGAACAGGTAGAACGCGACCCGCTTGTTCCGCCGCCGGCCCCGGCGCTCGTAGGTGTATTCGACGTCGCCGAGCTTGTCGATCAGCTCGGCAACCACGCCGGTCTCCTCGGCCACCTCGCGCCTGGCCGCCGCCTCGTCGGTCTCGCCCTGGTCCAGATGGCCCTTGGGCAGCGCGAGCACGCGCCGGCGCTGAGCGTCCCGCTTGACCGGCACGATCACGATGACCTCCCCGTCGTGCACCACCGCGCCGCCGGCCGAGAGCTCGATCGTCCCCTCGGCCGGGTCAGTAGACGTACCGCCCGAGCGCTTCCGGATCATGAACGGTCAGCCTTCCCCGTCCTTGGGTAATTATTCCTGCCCGCTCGAGCACGGCCAGGAAGCGGCTGGCCGACTCGCGCGAGGACCCGGCCAGCTGCGCCAGCTCCGCCTGGGTGGTCGTGATCAGCACGTCGCGCTCGGCCGCCGCTTCGTCTTGCGAGCGGGCCGCCGCCACGAGCTGGGCCAGCGCCGCCGCCACCCGGCTCTGCACGGTCTGGAACGACTGGCGGGCCAGGCGCTCGTTGGTGCTGCGCAGCCGCTGCCCGAGGGCGGCGATCAGCTTGACCGAGATGTCCGGATGCTCGCGCAGCAGGCGGTGCATGTCGGCGCTGAGGATCGCAATCGCCTCGGTGTCCTCGGTCGTCTCAACGGTGGCGGAGCGGCGCTCGCCGTCCAGCATCGCCATCTCGCCGAAGATGTCGCCGGGATCGAAGTGGGCCAGCGTGATCGAGCGCCCGTCGGGATGCTCGCGGATCGCCCGCGCCCGTCCGGTGCGGACGATGTAGCAGGTGCTGCCCTCGTCGCCTTCCCTGAACACGACCGCGCCCGCCTCGAAATGGCGGGGCATCGCCACCTGCGCCACGTGCACCAGGTCCTCTCCGGAGAGCGTGGAGAAGACCGGAACTCGACTCAGCAGCGCAATCGTGTCCTCGCTGCTTGCGGTCATCGTGCCCATGCATACCACACGGGCCCACGCGGGCGTCCTCGCGGTCAGGCGGCCGAGTCGAGCGCCTGCTCGCGGCGGCGGCGCCGGAGCGCCGAGCCCACCCACCAGAGGAGCGCGGCGACCAGGGCGACCGGAGTGAGCGCGGCGAGCGCGATCAGCGCGACGCCAGCCGCCACGGTCAACACGCGGCCCGCATCGTGCGCGGCCCGCCCGATCCCGAACCCACCGCTGTGATGCGGGGCGGGCGCCGGAGTGTTCCGGGCGTTCACGTCGAGGGCCAGCTGGCTGAAGCCGACCTGGCGGTTGAGGCGATTCAGCGTCGCCTGATCGCTCGAGATCGACGCCTCGGCGTCCCGGATCTGGGCCTTGAGGCTGTCGATCTGCTCTGTCGTGGTGGCGCTCGCGAGCTGCTTGAGCAGCGAGGTCCGGAGCGCCCGAGCGTCGGACAATGCTCGCTTGGCCGCCCCGTACTGATCGGTGATGTCCTGGGTCGCGTCGGTACGCGAGAGCACTGACGCGTAGTGCAGCGAGGACAACTGGCTCATGGCCTGACCCAGCGATGCGCTCGGCACGCTCAGCTGGAAGTTCGCCGATCCATCCAATCCGCCGGTCTGGGTGATCGTCGAGCGCTCCACGATCCCGTTCAGCTGCCCGATCACGTTGTAGACCTGCTGAGCCACGTCGTCGATCCGGTTGGCCGGGGCGGCCAGCTGGAGCTGGGCCGACTGCACGACCTTGCGACCGGTGGTGGGCGGCTGAAGCGACGCCGGCGCGCCGGCGGGCGCCGACCCGCTCGCGGTGGTCGCCGCGGCGGAACTGGCGGCTGATTTCTCCGCGCCGTTGGAAGCCGCGGGGCTCCGCTGTGACGACGTACCTGCGGCCGCGCTCGACGCGGAGCCGCCCGCACTCGGGGCCGGCGTCGCGTCGAGGAGCGCCGAGGACGACGACGAAGACGCCGACGAAGAGCCGTTGTGTCCACTGGCCACGATCGCGATCCCGACGATCACGGCCACGCCCGCCGCCATCGCCCCCGCCGCCTGCCAGAAACCCCCCGACGAGCGCCGAGGCTTGCGCCCCGCCGGTGGCGGGACCTGGGCGAACCGGCGCGCCACCCGCTCGTCCATGCGCTCGGAGAACGCCGGCCGCACCTGCGGGCGCTCGGCGGTCAGCAGCAGCGCGATCTCGGCCAGCTCCGCGTATTCGGCCCCCACGGGCTCTCCGGCGAGCACGGCGTCAATCGCATCTAGCGACGCCGCGACCTCGGGATCGATCGGTTCGTCGTGGTCAAGCAGTCGCATTGCAGGCCTTCCTGAGCTTCTCCATCGTTCGGTACAGCAGCGTGCCGGCGTTCGATTCGCTGACCCCGAGCACCCGGGCCAGCTCGGCGTTGGACAGGCCGGCGTGGAACTTCAGCGCGACGATCTCGCGCTCGCGGGCGGGCAGCCCGGCCAGGGCGGCCTGGACCGCGGTGCGCCGGAGTGCCACTTCGGCGCCGTCGTCGTCGGGCGCCGGGTCGACGTCCGCGGGCTCGCCGACCAGCGTGCCCACCCGCCGGCGCCGGCGCAACTCGTCGAGCGCGGCGTTGCGCGCGATCCCGAACAGCCAGGCTCGCTCCTCCCCGCGCCGGCGATCGAACGTCCGGCGGCGCCGATAGGCGCGCTCGAACGCGAGCGCGGTCACGTCCTCGGCCGCCGCCGAATCGCGCAGCAACGTGCAGACATAGGCGAACACGTCGTCGCGACAGGAGCGATACAGCGACTCGAATCGCTCCCAGGAGCCGGGGGCGATGGGCGGCGCGGTCAAAGTGTCGGTCACACCCTCACTACGCACGAGCGGATGATCCATCACGTCATGAGTTCTGCAAACAGTCTCGGGTCGTTGGTGATCACTCCGGTGACCCCGAGCGCCTCGAGCGAGCGTAGCCGCGCCACGTCGTCGACCGTCCACACGTAGAGCTCGCCACCGGCGCCCAGCACCCGTCGAACCAGCGCCGGCGTGACCAGCCGCCAGTGCGCCATCAGCGCGTCGCATCGCCCGCTCCGCACAGCGGCGGCGGCTCGGGACGGCAACACCCGGCGAACGACCTGAAGCCCAACATACGCCGGAAGCCGCGTGGCCCGCGAGCGAAAAGGATCGCGCGTGAGCTTGGGGACCGACCAGCCGAGCTTGAGACTCGGGGCGGCGGCGCGCAGCAGCGCGAGACTCTCCTCGTACTGGGTCGAGATCATCGCTCGCTCGACCAGGCCGAACTCTGTGAGTGTCTCGAGCACGCGCAGCTCGTATCCGGGGAGCTTCAGATCCACGTCGAGCTCGATCCCCGCGAACGTCTCGGACGCGAAGTAGGCCAGCGCCTCCTCGAGCGTGTGCGGCGACTCCCGGCGCGCGGCATCGGCCCAGTCGTGGGCCAGGATCAGTCCGTCGCCGTCCTCCTCTCTGAGCACGTCGAACTCGATCATGTCGACGCCCGCCTCGAGCGCCGCGTCGAAGCTCGCGAACGTGTTGCCGGGCGCGATCAGGTCCGCGCCCTTGTGCCCCACCCGCCGCAGCCGGCTTACGTCTGGCATCCCGGACACGAGTACGTCGTGCGGTTGGCGTCGCCCTGCCCGCGCGCCACGATCGCCGTGCCGCACCGTGGGCAGGGCCGGCCGGCGTGCCCGTACACGCGGGCTCGGATCTCCCGATGACCGAACTCCGCCGAGCGCATCATGCGAGGTCTCATCGCTTCGACGATTGCCACAGCCTCTTGATCTGTGACCTCGGAGACGCGCCGCCACGGATCGATCGCCGCCTCCCAGCACCCCTCGGCCTTCCATAGGTTCCCGATCCCGGCCACGTTGCGCTGGTCGAGCAGTGCATCGCCGATGAAGCGCGTCTGGTCGTCGCCCCGCAACCGGGCCAGGAACCTCGCATGGTCGAACGTGGGCGCCAGCACGTCGGGCCCCAGCGCGGCCAGTCGCTGATCGAAGCGGGTCCGCCCCTCGGTCATCAACTCGAGCAGCGACCCATCGAACTCCACTACGTCATGCCCGCCCGAGCGCAGCACGATCCAGGCCCGCCGGGCGGAGCGCCCCCACCGTCTGCCGGGCCCGTACACGCCCCACACGCCGACCATCCCGAGGTGCGAATGCAGCACGAGATCGCCCTCGAAGCGCAGGAACAGATGCTTGCCGTGGGTGTCCACGCTGAGCACGCGCCGCCCGCGCAGCCGATCCGGCCAGCGATCGAGCGCATGCCGGGGATGCGGGGTCTCGATCTCGTCGGGCACCCGGCCCTCGAGCACCGGACGGATCCGGTTCGCCGCGTAGGCAATCGTGTCGCCCTCGGGCACGGCGTCAAGCGCTCAGCGTGAGCCGCCGCGGGCCCTGCTGGAACCCGAGCGCGACCAGCGCCGGGCCCAACGGCGAGGTGAGGGCGGACTCCCCGTCCACCTTCTCCAGGGCAATTCGACGCACCCGCCCGGCTCGGACCTGTTCGGTCACAGCCACCAGCGCCGGCTCGAGACGCGGATCGTCGTAGCCCACGAGCGTTTGCAGCGCCCGGCCACCTCGCTCGAGGTAAAGGACCGGCTCGCCGCCAGTGATGACGACGTAGGCCCCCGCCACTCGGGAAGGACGGCGCCCGTCTTCCCGGTCCGGCCAGCTCAGCGCCGCACCGTAGGGCTGCGCCGGATCGACCGCGGCCAGCACGATCGGCGTCCCCTCCTCGCCCACGGCCCGTAGCCGCTCGACCGCCCCCGGCAGCGCGAACTGCGCGCCGCCCAACCCCTCGACGAAGTAGCCGCGCCGAGCCACGCCCAGCGTCTCGAGTTGCGAGAGCTCCGGGTAGATGCCGGAGAAGCCGCCTGCCAATCCCTCGGCCCGAACCTGCTCGCGTGTCAGGATCCCGTAGCGCTCGAGCAGCAGCTCGGCCACCGCTCGCCGCCGTGAGGCCGGATCGGCCGATGAACGGAATAGCGACTCGGTCAGCGACCAGCGGCCCTGGACTTGCGCGGAAGCACCCGCGCCCCGGCGGCGCGCGGCGAACCGCCCGGGCCGAGCCGCCCGGCGCAGTTGCTCGCGCTGGGCCCTGGCCAGCGTCAGCCGCGGGGCCCGCAGAGGAGCGAACGCATCGTTGGTCGCCTCGCCCGCCCAGGCAAGGTCCCACAAAGCCTCCTGGATCTCCTCCGGCGAGAGCTCGACGTGTACCAGCAGGTCTGTGAAGAAGCACGCACCGACGGCCAATCGATCCCGGACCGCTGCGTGAGCCGGCGAGTCCAGGGTCACGGTTCCCCGCGCGGCGGGCGGACCCAGCACCGGGAGGTCCTCCCGGAAGTACAGCGCGACCCGCCCAGATGACCGTCCCATCGCGCCCGCACCGATCCACACGAGCTCTCCGGCCGCGCACAGCTGATCCATCCACGCGGGCGAGTAGGCCCCGGTGCGCCGCGGCAGCACGTCGCGCTCCCACACCTCGACCGGCAGGGCCAGACCCTGCAGCGGGACGAGCATCTCGCGCAGCCGGTCGACCCCGGCGCCGGTGGCCGGGTGTCGGTCAACGCCCTGCCAGGCCGGGAGGAATCGCGCCAGCGCGCGCGCGTCCACCGGCTCGACCTCCTTGCGGAGCACGGCCAGCGAGGCCCGGCGCAGGCGGCGGAGCACCTCGGGGTCGCACCACTCGCGCTCGCTGCCGCCGGGCCGGAGCTCTCCCCGGACCAGATCGCCATTACGTTCCAGCCCGCTCAGCACCGACGTGCAGTCCACCCCGTACCGCACCCGCAGGTCATCGCCGGTGAACGGGCCGTGGGTTGCGCCGTAGCGGCGGACCAGGCGCATCAGGGCATCGGGTACGTCTTCCAGGAACGCCGCGGGCAGTCCGCCGGGCGGCGCCGCGCCCAGCGCGTCCCGGTAGAGGCCGGCGTCGGCCGCGTCGATCCAGCGCTCCTCGCCGGCCAGGCGGACCCTTATCGCGCGCCGCTCGCGGAGCAGTTCCTCGAGCATGCGCTCGGCGTCGAGCCCGGGGACGACCCGCGCCGCTGCCTCCGCCGCGCTCAGATCACCCACGCCGCGGAGCACGTCGTGCAGGCCGTCGCGGCTCGTGGCGCGGCGCATCTCCGACAGGAACTGGAGGTCGTCCTCGACCTGGGCCAGCGCGCCCGGGTCGATCAGGTCGCGGAGCTCCTCCTGCCCGAGCAGCTCACGCAGCAGCTCGCGGTCGAGCGACAGCGCGGCCGCCCGGCGCTCGGCGTTCGGGGTGTCACCCTCGTACATGTAGGTGGCCACGTAGTCGAACAGCAGCGACGACGCGAACGGCGAGGCGGTGGATGTCTCCACCTCGACCAGCGAGATCTCGCGGCGATGCAGCGCGGTCAGCAGCTCGACCAGCCCGGGGACGTCGAGCACGTCGCGCAGGCACTCGCGATAGGTCTCGAGGATCACCGGGAACTCGCCGTACTTCTTGGCGACCTCGAGCAGCGACTGGGCCTTCAGGCGCTGCTGCCACAAAGGTGTCCGACGACCCGGCCGGGCCCGCGGGATCAGCAGCGCCCGGGCGGCGTTCTCGCGGAATCGCGCGCCGAACAGCGCGCTCGCCGACAGCTCGGCGACGACCTGGTCCTCGATCTCGTCGGGTTCGAGCATCACCAGGTCTGCCCCCGGCGGCTCCTCGGCATCGGGGAGATGGACGATGATCCCGTCGTCTGACCAGATCGCGTCGGACTCGAGGCCGAGCTGGTCGCGGATGCGGGCGCTCAGTGCGAGGCCCCACGCCGCGTGCACCCTGCCTCCGAACGGACTCAGAACGCAGAGCCGCCAGTCCCCGATCTCGTCGCGGAAGCGCTCGACCACGATCGCCCGGTCGGACGGGATCACGCGGGTGGCCGACTGCTGCTCACGCAAGAAATCGAGCAGGTTGGTGGCCGCGCGGCTGTCCAGGTCGTAGCCGCGCTCGAGGATCTCGGCCGGCTGCTCAACCGCCCAGCGCGAGAACGCACCGATCGCTGCGCCGAGCTCCTTGGGCCGTCCCACTCCGTCGCCCTTCCAGAACGGCACCGCGCCGGGCAGCCCCGGTGCCGGGGTGACGATCACCCGGTCGCGGCCGATCTCCTCGATCCGCCAGGTGCTCGCCCCGAGCAGGAAGGTCTGACCCGGACGCGCCTCGTAGACCATCTCCTCGTCGAGCTCGCCGACCCGGCGCCCGTCGGGGAGGGTGACGGAGTAAAGCCCCCGGTCGGGGATCGTGCCCGCGTTGGTCACGGCGAGCTGCCGGGCACCGCGGCGAGGGCGGATCGTCCCGTGCACCCGATCCCACACGATCCGCGCCCGCAGCTCCGAGAACTCGGAGCTTGGATAACGGCCGTCGAGCATGTCGAGCACGTTCTCGAGCTGGGTCCGGCTGAGCTCGGCATACGAATAGGTGCCGGTGATCAACGCGTGGAGGTCGTCGACCGCGACCGGGTCGTCCTCCGGCGCGGCGGCGGCGATCGCCACGACCTGCTGGGCCAGCACGTCGAGCGCGTTGCGCGGGACGACGGTGGTCTCGATCTCTCCGTCGCGCATCCGCCGGGCCACCACCGCGCACTCGAGCAGGTCGGCGCGGAACTTCGGGAAGATGCGCCCACGGCTCACGTCGCCGACCGAGTGCCCGGCCCGGCCGATCCGCTGCAACCCACGGGCTACGGATTTCGGCGACTCGACCTGGATGACCAGGTCCACAGCGCCCATGTCGATACCGAGCTCGAGGCTCGAGGTCGCGACCAGGCAGGGCAACTCGCCCGCCTTGAGCATCTCTTCTACGACTCCTCGCTCCTCGCGCGCCAGCGAGCCATGGTGAGCCCGCGCGATCTCGTGCTCGGAGAGCTCGTTCAGCCGCAGCGCCAGCCGCTCGGCCCCCCGTCGGTTGTTGACGAACAGGATCGTCGAGCGGTGCGCGTTGATCAGCTCGAGCAACTCGGGATAGATGGCCGGCCAGATCGAGCGGCGAGTGGCCTCGCTGCCGCCCGCCAGGGGATCCAGGTCGGGTGCCGGCGTTTGCTCCGGCTCGACCATCGATTCGACCGGGACGCGAATCTCCAGATCGAGCTCCTTGCGCACCCCGGTGTCGACGATCCGGCACGTGCGCCGCGGCCCAACCAAGAAGCGCCCGATCTCCTCGAGCGGCTTCTGAGTGGCCGACAGCCCGATGCGCTGGGGATCCTGCCCGGCCGCGGCCGCGAGCCGCTCCAGGGTCACAGCCAGGTGGGCCCCTCGCTTGGTCGAGGCCACGGCATGGATCTCGTCGACGATGACCGACTCGGTTCCCGCGAACAGCGCCTGGGCGCGGCCGGTCAGCATCAGGTAGAGCGACTCGGGGGTGGTGATGAGAATGTCGGGCGGCTCGCGGAGCATCGCCTGGCGCTCGCGCTGCGGGGTGTCGCCGGTGCGCACCGCGACCTTCAAGTCGGCGCCGATCCCGCGCAGCGGCACGCGCAGGTTGCGGTCGATGTCGTAGGAGAGCGCCTTGAGCGGCGAGACGTATACGAGCCCGATGTGGCCGCCCGCGCCTCCGCGGTCGGTTTCGCCTGGCCGGCTGGCCAACTTATCGATCGCCCATAGGAACGCAGCGAGCGTCTTTCCCGATCCGGTGGGCGCAGAGATCAGCACGTGCTCGCCCGACGCGATCGCCGGCCAGGCCTGGGCCTGCGCCGCCGTGGGCGCGGTGAACGCGCCGGCGAACCACTCGCGCGTGCGTGGACTGAACTGCTCGAGCACCATTTCGCCGAGCGTAGCGGTCCGCGCCCGCGTCGCCCGGCGCTTTAGGTCTGATCTTGACCGCTATCCGGCGAGGTCCCGGGCCCGCGTCAGAACCTCGTCGATCATCGGCTGGGTCAGCTTCCCGGTGAACGTGTTCTGCTGGCTGGGGTGAAAGCAGCCGAGCAGCGTGAACCGCCCGATCTCGGCGCTCGCTCCGTGGCCGAACTTGGGGCGGGGTCGCATGCGCGGCTCCCCGAGCGCGGTCAGGCCGCGCAGCGCGGCGTCCCAGCCAAACGACCCCAGCGCCACGATCACGCGCACGGACCTCAGTAGCGTCAGCTCCCGCACCAGGTACGGCAGGCAGTTGTCGCGCTCGGAGGGCAGCGGCCGGTTGGCCGGCGGCGCGCAGCGCACCGCGGCGCAGACCCACGCGTCGGTCAACCGCAGCCCGTCGTCGCGCGCCACCGAGGTCGGCTGGTTGGCGAACCCGGTTCGATACAGCGAGGCGAACAGCCAGTCACCGGAGCGGTCTCCGGTGAAGATTCGCCCGGTCCGGTTGCCCCCGTGGGCGGCCGGGGCCAGCCCGAGCAGCAGTACGCGAGCCTCCGGATCGCCGAAGCCGGGCAGCGGCCTTCCCCAGTACTCCTCGGAAGCGAACGCCGCGCGTTTCACACGCGCGACCTCTTCCCGCCAGGCGACCAGGCGCGGGCAGCGCCGGCAGGCGACGACCTCTCGCTCCAGCTCGCGGAGGCCCGCGGCGGTCAAGCCTTCAGGGCCCGCCCGTAATGCCGCTCGTAGTACTCGCGGTACTCACCGCTGCGGATCGCGGCCCACCACCATTCGTTTTCGCGGTACCAGTCCACGGTCCGCGCAAGCCCCTCTTCGAAGCGCACCTGGGCCCGCCAGCCCAGTCCCTGGAGCTTGTCGCTCGAGAGCGAATAGCGCCGGTCGTGCCCCGGCCGGTCGGTCACGAACTCGATCGAGTCGGGGTCGGCGCCGGTCAGCTCGATGATCCGGTTGACCACAGTCAGGTTGTCGCACTCGTCAGGTCCGCCGCAGTTGTAGACCTCGCCGGGCGTGCCGTGCAGCAGCGCGTGGCCGATCCCCCGCCCGAAGTCCTCCACGAACAGCCAGTTGCGCACGTTGCGCCCGTCCCCGTACACCGGCAGCGAATCGCCGGCCAGCGCGTTGAGGATCATCAGCGGGATCAGCTTCTCCGGATACTGATGCGGGCCATAGTTGTTCGAGCCGCGGCAGATCACGGTCTCGAGCCCGTAGGTGTGGTAGTAGCTCGAGACCAGCAGATCCGCGCCGGTCTTGGTCGCGCTGTAGGGGCTTGAGGGCTGGAGCGGCGAGGACTCGGTGAACGACCCGGCCTCGATCGACCCGTACACCTCGTCGGTCGAGACCTGCAGGTAGCGCAGACCGCGCTGACGCGCCGCCTCGAGCAGCACGTGCGTGCCCTGCATGTTGGTCACGATGAACCCCTCGGGGTCTGCGATCGACCGGTCCACATGGGTCTCGGCCGCGAAGTTGACGATCGCCTCGGCATCGCCGATCGCGTCGGAAACCGCGAGCGGATCCTCGATCGCGCCCTGCACGAAGCGGATGTTGGATTCCACGTCCTGCAGGTTCTCGAGCCGACCTGCGTAGGTCAGCTTGTCGAGCACCGTGATCTCGTCGCCGTGGTCGCGCACGCGCAGTCGCACGAAATTCGAGCCGATGAAGCCGGCTCCGCCGCATACCAGAAGTCTCATGCCGCCCTAACCTCCCGCGCCGCCGCCGTCAGCGCCATGTACCGCGCCAACCCCTCCCGCCACTCGGGCAGGAGCGGCGCCTCGCCGCCGCGCTCTGAACGCAGCACGCTGTTGGCCGGGCGCGTGGCCGGCCGCGGAAACTCTTCCGTGCTGCAGGGTTTCACATCACACGTAACGCCTGCCCCAGCCACGATTTCACGCGCGAACTCGAACCACGAGCAGCTCCCGCCGCCCGCGACGTGAACGACCCCGCTCGGCCGCTCGTCGCTCCCGGCAAGCTGCACGAGCGCCTCGGCCAGGTGGCCGGTGAAGGTGGGACAGCCGATCTGGTCGTCGACCACCTTGAGCTCGTCGCGCTCGCGCGCCACGCGCAGGATGGTGGCCGGGAAGCATGGGCCGCCCGCGCCGAACAGCCACGACGATCGGACCGTGGTGTGGCGGTCGGGAGCCTCCTCAGCCACCGCCTGCTCGCCGGCCAGCTTGGAGCGGCCGTAGGCGGACAGCGGCCCGACCGGATCGGATTCCACGTACGGGGAGCCCTTGCGCCCGTCGAACACGTAGTCGCTGGAGATATGAATGGTCCACGCCCCGCACGCCGCCGCGGCCCGGGCGACGTTGCCGGCACCGGCCCCGTTGACGGCGAGCGCGCCCGCCTCGTCGCTCTCGGCGCCGTCGACGTTGGTCCACGCCGCCGAGTTGATCACGACGTCCGGGCGAGCGTCGCGCAGTGCGCCCGCGACCGCTGCGGGGTCCGTGATGTCCAGCTCCGCGCGCGGATACGCCAGCACGTCGTGGCCGGCGCCCTTGCCGACGGCGACGAGATCCTGCCCGAGCATCCCGGCCGCGCCGGTGATCACGAGTCGCATGGATCGAAGGGTAGAGGCGATGCGGGATGATCCGGCGGTGGACTCGACCTTCGACCGGGCGACCCGCCCTGTGCGGGTTCTGGCCGCCGGCGGCACGATCGCCATGCGCGGCGAGCGCGCCGTGCCCGCGCTGGATGCCTCGGAGCTCGTCGAGCAGCTCCCGCAGGTGGCCGGCTTCCACCTCGAGGCCGAGACCGTCCTTGCTCTCCCGAGCACGTACCTCACCCTGGCCGACGCGTTCGACCTGGCCCGCCGTGCCGGACGGGCCGCCGACGACGGGGAGGGCGTGGTGCTCACCACCGGCACCGACACCATGGAGGAGGTGGCGATGGTGTGCGCGCTGACCTACGGCGGCGAGGCGCCGATCGTCATCACCGGAGCCAACCGGCCGGGCAGCGCCCCCGGCGCCGATGGTCCGGCCAACCTTCTCGACGCGATCATCCTGGCCCGGGCCACGGCCTCCGCCGGCCTCGGCGTGGTCGTGGCCTTCGGTGGCGAGGTGCACGCCGCCACCACCGTGCGCAAGATCGACAGCACGAGCCCGGTGGCCTTTGGCTCGCCCACCGCCGCGCGCGTGGCGCTCCTGTGCGCGCTCGGGGCCGATCTCGACCGCGCCGGCATGACCGACGCGTTCGCACTCTTCGACGCTCGTTAACACAGGCGCGCGGCCCAGCGGCTAGGGTCGCTTGCCATGGCTGAACGAAACAAATACGCACCAGGGACCTTCTGCTGGACCGACCTGGCCACCACCGACCAGGACGGCGCCAAGCAGTTCTACAGCGCGCTGTTCGGCTGGAGCGCGATCGACAACCCCGTCGGCGAAGGCATGGTCTATTCGATGATGCAGATCGACGGCGCGGACGTCGCCGCGATCTCATCGCAACCTCAGCAGCAGCGCGACGCCGGCGTGCCGCCGCTGTGGAACTCCTAC
>DATIEI010000328.1:0-24576 GCA_035455845.1 Solirubrobacteraceae bacterium | reverse complement strand
GAGTACATCGGGGCTTCGATGCAAGGGCTGGCAGCAGGAGGCCGCCCTGCGCATGCTCGAGAACAACCTGCATCCCGACGTGGCGGAAAACCCCTCCGAGCTGGTCGTCTACGGCGGGATCGGCAAGGCCGCGCGCAACTGGCCGAGCTATCACGCGATCGTCTCCGAGCTCCAGCGGCTCGCCGGTACAGAGACGCTGCTCGTCCAGTCGGGCAAGCCGGTGGCGGTGTTCGAGACCCACGAGCAAGCGCCGCGAGTGCTGATCGCCAACTCGAACCTGGTGCCGGACTGGGCCAACTGGGACGAGTTCCGCAAGCTCGACGCGGCCGGGCTGATCATGTACGGCCAGATGACCGCGGGCTCCTGGATCTACATCGGGAGTCAGGGCATCCTCCAGGGAACGTATGAGACGTTCGCCGCCGCGGCCCGCAAGCGCTTCGACGGCACCCTGGCCGGGCGGCTCGTGGTCACCGCCGGCCTGGGCGGGATGGGTGGCGCGCAGCCGCTGTCGATCACGATGCTCGGTGGCGCCGCGCTCTGCGTTGAGGTCGACCTGCAGCGGATCGAGCGACGTATCCGCAGCGGGTATCTGGATGAGCGCGCAGCCGATCTGGACGATGCCTTAGCGCGCCTCGACGCCGCACGTCGAGAACGGCGCGCGCTGTCGATCGGCCTGGCCGGCAATGCGGCCGAGGTGCTCCCCGAACTGGTCCGCCGCGGAGTTGAGGTCGACGTGGTCACCGACCAGACCTCGGCGCACGACCCGCTGAACGGCTACATCCCCGCCGGCCTCACCCTCGAACAGGCAGGGGCCCTGCGCCAGACCAATCCCGACGACTACCTCAGACGGGTCGGCGAATCAGCGGTGACGCACGTGGAGGCGATCCGGGCACTCGCCGCGGCCGGGTCCGAGGCGTTCGACTACGGCAACGCGTTGCGGGGGCTGGCGTTCGAGCACGGGGATTCCGACGCGTTCTCCTACCCGGGGTTCGTCCCGGCCTATGTGCGGCCCCTGTTCTGCGAGGGCAAGGGGCCGTTCCGCTGGGTGGCGCTGTCAGGCGATCCGGCCGACATCCACGCTACCGACCACGCCATCCTCGACCTGTTCGGCGACCAGGAGCACATCGCCCGCTGGATCCGGCTGGCCTCCGAGCGCGTCCAGTTCCAGGGCCTCCCGGCGCGGATCTGCTGGCTCGGGTACGGCGAACGCCACCTGGCCGGGCTGCGCTTCAACGAAATGGTCGCCTCGGGGGAGGTGAGCGCCCCGATCGTGATCGGCCGCGATCATCTCGACACCGGCTCGGTCGCCTCACCTCAGCGCGAGACCGAGGCGATGGCCGACGGCTCGGACGCGATCGCCGACTGGCCGCTCCTGAACGCGCTGGTCAACACGGCTTGTGGAGCCAGTTGGGTCTCGATCCACCACGGTGGCGGGGTCGGCATGGGCAAGTCGATTCACGCCGGCCAGGTGTGCGTGGCCGATGGCACGCCGGGCGCGGCCGCGCGGATCGAGCGGGTGTTGAAGGCCGACCCGGGGCTCGGCATCGTCCGTCACGCCGACGCCGGCTATGAGGATGCGGTGGCGGCGGCGCAGCGGCACGGGCTGCGCATCCCGATGCGGGGGCAGTGACGCCCATGCCGGTGCCTAACTCACAGAGCTCCCCGCCGCTCGCCGCCCTCACGCACATAAGCGCCTCCGAGGCGCTTATGTTGCAGCCGCGCCCCGGCCACGGCAGCTTTCGCGAGTTGTGCACCCGCCCGCAACGCGCATGACCACCTCGTTCGACAACGCCGCGCAGGTCCTGCTGCCGCCCCAGCCGGGGCTGAGGTACCTCCGGACCAGCCGCGCCAAAGACCTCACGCTCGACTCCGGCGGCATCACGACCAGCGACGACGGCCGGATCGCCGCGCTCGAACCGACGACCGACGCCGACACACACGTCGACGCCACCGGATGCGCGCTGCTGCCCGGACTGGTCGACTGCCACACCCACCTCCCGTTCGCGGGCTGGCGCGCGCCGGAGTACGAACAGAAGGTCACCGGCGTTCCCTACGAGGAGATCTCCAAGGCCGGCGGCGGGATAGCGTCCTCCGCCCGGGCCCTGAGAGCGACGCCCGACGACGCCGTCCTCGCCCAGGCCGCCCAACTCGCCACCGAGATGCTCACCCACGGGACCACCACGTTCGAGTGCAAGTCCGGCTACGGACTGTCAAGAGATGGCGAGCTGCGCTCGCTCAAGCTCGCCCGTGGCCTGGACGCCCACGTAAAGCAGACCACGACCCGCACCGGGCTCCTGGCTCATGCAGTCCCAGACGGCTACACGGCCGACGCGTGGATGGACGAGGTCGAGGCGATGCTCCCCGACGCGGCCGAGCACGCCGACACGCTCGACATCTTCGTCGAGTCGATCGCCTTCGGGCTCGAACACCTGGACCGCATGGGCGCGCTCGCCACCAAGTACAAGCTGCGGCTCCGCGCCCACGTCGAGCAGTTCTCGACCATGCGGTCGGTCCCGATCGCCCTCAAACTGGGCGCGCGCTCGCTCGACCACCTCTCGGCGATCCACCCCGACGACATCAATCCGCTCGGGCAGTCCGAGACCGCAGCCGTCCTCCTCCCCGGTGCCGAGTTCATGGGCGCGGAGGCGACCGCCCCCGCGCGAGAACTCATCGAGGCAGGCGCAATCGTCACGCTCGCCACCGACGCCAACCCAGGCACCTCGCCGGTCTTCTCGCTGCCGCTGATCGTCGGCCTGGCCGTCCGCCGGTACGGGCTATCCACCCGCGAGGCCCTCCTCGCCGTCACGCTCAACGCCGCCTACGTCCTCAACCTCGATGACCAACTGGGCTCGATCGAACCCGGCAAGCGCGGCGACCTGGTCCTGCTCGACAGCCCGGCCGAGCACGTGGCATACCGCCTCGGGCACAACCCGGTGGCCGCGACGTTCGTGGCCGGCGAGCCGGTGTACGTGCGCTCGGACGCCGAGTGGCGGATCGCCCGCCGGTGATGACCCACACGAAGAACGCGTTCCCACTCGGCGCCATGGTCACGCTCGACCAGCTCGAGAACGACCCCCACCCAATCCTGGCAAGCCTCCGGAAACACGAGCCGGTGTCGTGGCTGCCCGCACTACACGGCTGGCTCGTCACCCGGCACGACCTCGCCATGGCCGTGATGCGCGACGCGAGCACGTTCACGGTTGACGACCCGCGGTTCTCGACCGGGCAGGTCGTCGGCCCCAGCATGCTGAGCCTCGACGGCGCCGACCATGCTCGTCACCGCGCGCCCTTCTCGCCCCCGTTCCGCCCCACTGCGGTCAAGCAGCGCTTCGCGGACGCAGCGGCCGCCGAGGCCAACAGCCTGATCGACGGATTTGCTGCCACCGGCCACGCGGAGCTCCGACGCGAGTTCGCCGGGCCGCTGGCCGCCTCGATCATGGCCCGCGCGCTCGGTCTCGCCCAGGACGAGGTCACACCGATGCTGGATTGGTACGACGGCATCGTCGCGGCGGTGACTGAGATCACCGCCGGCCACACCGTCCCGGCCAGCGGACGCGACGCGTTCGCCGCGCTGCGCACCCGCCTGAACGCGGTGATCGCCGACGAAAGCGAGCTTCTCGGCGCCGCCGCGACCCACTCCGATCTCACCCACGATCAGGTCGTCTCCAACGCGGCGATCCTGCTGTTCGGAGGGATCGAGACAACCGAGGGGATGATCACCAACGCACTCCTCTACCTGCTCGAGAACGAGGACCCCGCAGCCACAACCGACCCGTCACACCTCGACGCGGTCATCGACGAATCGCTCCGCCTTGAGCCGGCCGCCGCCGTGATCGACCGCTACGCGACCACAGACGCCACGCTTGCGGACGCTCACATCGACGAAGGCGACCTCGTGCGGGTGTCGATCACCGCCGCCAACCGCGACCCGGCGATCTTCGAGCATCCCGACCAGTACATCCCGGGTCGGCCCAGGGCACGGCGGCACCTGGCGTTCGCGCAGGGCCCGCATGTGTGCCTCGGCATCCACCTGGCCCGGCTCGAAGCCCGCGCCGGCCTGACCGCGCTGACAACGCGCTTGCCCAACCTGCGCCTCGATCCCGATCATCCGTCCAGCGTCACGGGACTGGTGTTCCGCAAGCCGCCAACCCTCCACGCCCGGTGGGACAAGGGCTGAGTCCCACAACGTCTGCAAACCGAGACAAGCGGCTTAAAGACAGTCCAGGGGTGGTCCGATGTCCAGGGGTGAGCAGCCAAGCGACACCCCAACCTGCCGACGCCCGCCAGGGTATCTCCTCAGCCGTCGGCTCGATGCGGCGGCCGCCGGCGAGCTGCTCGTCGCCTCGGTCTGAAATAGTCCCGGCCGGGTGCGCCGGATGCCGACATCCTTGACCGTGGCCGCACTGGCCGCTGGGGCGATCGCCGCCGGATCCGCGGGGTCGATCCTCGCTGCCGCCGCAGCGCCGGCCGCGACCACGCCGACGGCCACTACCCCGACGGCCACCACGCCGACCACCACCACGCCGGCCACCACCACACCGCTCGCGCCGCCCCCAGTCGACGTCCAGGTCAGCCGTACCAGAGTGGGCCGCCCGATCGCGCCCGGCTTCCTCGGGTTCTCGTTCGAGTACAAGGCCGTGCGCGAGTACACCGGGTCCAGCCCCAGGGCCATCAACCCCGTGCTCGTTCAGCTGATCCGCGATCTGAACCCCAAGCAATCGCCGGTACTGCGCATCGGAGGCAACAGCGCCGACCAGACCTGGATCCCGGCCCGCGGCGTGAAGGTCAATCCAAGCATCAACTTCACGATCACCCCGAGCTGGCTGGCCACCACACGGGCGCTGGCCGAGCAGACCGGCGGGCGGATGATCTTCGACCTCAACCTCAAGCTGAACAGCACGCCCGAGATGGTGGCCGAGGCGCATGCCTTCGAGACCGGCATCGGGGCAAGCAACATCAAGGCGCTCGAGATCGGCAACGAGCCCGAGCTCTATCCGATCACCCCGTTCTACTACCGCAAGCCGAACCACACGCCGGTCTATCCCCGGCCCAAGAGCTTCAACCGCGCCGCCTACGTCAAGGAGATGGCGGGCTTCGCCAAGCAACTCGGTCCCGTCCCGCTCGCCGGGCCGGCCACCGGCAACTACAGATGGCTGACTCGCCTGCCCAAGCTGTTCAAAGTGGAGCCGAAGCTGAAGGTGGTGAGCTACCACCGCTATCCGCTGATCCGCTGCTTCAGCAAGCCCGGGGACGCGGGCTATCCCTCGATCCCCAACCTGCTCAGCCCCAACGCCGCGCGCGGTCTGCTCAGCGGCACCGGGCCCTACATCGCGCTCGCCCACAGGCACGGCGCCACGTTCCGAGTCGATGAGCTGAACTCGGTGGCGTGCAAGGGCCAGCCGGGAGTCAGCGACACGTTCGCCTCCGCCCTGTGGATGCTCGACACGCTGTTCGCGATGGCGCGCACGGGCGTGGACGGCGTCAACATCCACACGCTCCCCGAGGCCATCTACCACCCGTTCACGTTCCAGCAGATGGACGGGCGCTGGCAGGCGAGCGTCTTTCCCGAGTACTACGGAATGCTGCTGTTCACCGAGGCCGCTCCGCCCGGCTCACGGCTGCTGGCCGTCTCCACGCCGGCCAACCCCGACATCCGGGTCCGCGCCGCGCTGACCCCCGACGGCCTGATCCACGTCGTGCTGCTCAACGACAGCCTGACCACGGATCAGACGATCGCGCTGCAGTCGCCCGCCGGCACTGGCAAGTCCGCGATCGTCGAGCGACTGAATGCGCCCGGCGGTGCCAGCGCCACGAGCGGAGTCACGCTGGCCGGCCAGAGCTTCGGCGAGGAGACGACGACCGGCACCCTGACCGGCAAGTTCCAAGCCGACCATCTGACGCCGACCGACGGTCAGTACCTGATCAATCTCCCGGCGAGCAGCGCGGCGATGGTCAGCTTTGCGCCAGCCGCAACCGGATCCCGGCCAGGTCCTCGTACAGGCGCAACGCACTGATCTCGCCGGCTTCGTCGCCATACGCGGCGCGCGCTCGCCGGTGGATCTGCTCGACCAACGCGCTCAGCTCGACCGGCAGGCCGACCTCGCGCGCCAGGTCCACGGCCAGCCCCAGGTCCTTGGTAACCAGGCGCATTGGGAAGGCCTCGTCGTAGTCGCCGTCGTCGAGCACCATGCGCACGTCGCGCTCGAGGAACACCGAGTTGGCCGGCGAGCCGACCAGCGCGCCGTGGAGCTTGTCCAACGAGACGCCCGCCCGGACCCCCACCGAAAGCACCTCGCCCACCGCCACCGCCTCGATGAACCAGAGCAGGTTCAGCAGCAGCTTCACCGTGTATCCGGCCCCGTGATCGCCCAGGTGGAAGATCCGATCCGGGTCGCCCATCGCCTGCAGCAGCGGCAGCGCGCGCTCGAACGCATCGCGCGGGCCGCCCACGTAGATCGCCAGAGAACCGGCCTTCGCCCCGATCGACTGACCGGCCACCGGCGCATCGAGCACCTCCACACCCCGCTCCCGGGCGGCGGCAAGCACCCGGGCGCCCACCGCGGTCGAGCTCGTGCTCATGTCAATCGCCAAAGACCCAGGATCGAGCGCGGCGATCGCCCCCGAAGAACCAATCAGCACCTGCTCGACCTGGGGTGGTGCCGGCAGCATCGTGATCAGCACCTCGGCCCCGCGCACGCAGTCGGCCAGGTCCGAGGCACCGCGGGCGCCGGACGCCACCGCCCGCGCCAGCGCGCCCGCATCGAGGTCGAACGCCGACACGTCATGACCGGCCGCGACCAGGTGGCCGCACATCGGGCCGCCCATGTTGCCCAGCCCGACGAACGCGACCCGCGTCAAACCCGCACCGCGTCGCCGGAGCCGGAGCCGGCGCCGGCGCCGGAGCCGGAGCCGGAGCCGGGCCGCGCGTAGAACGCCACCGCCTCCTCATCCAGGCGCACCCCCAGCCCCGGGGCGCCAGGCACCGAGACCATCCCATCCGGACCCACCGTCACCGGCTCGGCGAGCATGAAGTCGCGGCGCTCCGGGGTCCACCCGGGCGGGTCGTAGGGGAACTCGATCATCGGGCCACCGCCCACGCCGGCGCACACGTGCAGGTTGGCCAGCAGCCCGATCCCGTTCGTCCAGGTGTGGGGCGTGAACCAGCGGTTGCGCCGCAGGGCCAGGTCGGCCAGCATGCGCGCGCCCGAGATGCCCAGCGCCAGCACCACGTCAGGCTGGTAGACGTCGAGCGCGTCCACTTCCAGAGCGCGCCCCAGCTCGTCGAAGGTGCGGGCCATCTCGCCGCCGGCGATCCGCATACCGGTCTGCTCGCGCAGCATGCGCATCCCGGCGAGGTCCGCACCCGCCAGCGGCTCCTCGACCCACAGCACGCCGTAGTCGCGCAGGCGCTCGATGGCCCGCCGCGCCTCGGCCGGTCCGAGCCCGGGCTCGATGTCACCGGGCATCCGCCACCACTGATTGAGGTCGACCATGATGTCCAGCCGGTCACCCACGGCCGCGCGCACGGCCGCCACGACGGCCACACCGGAATCGATCTGCTCGCGGGCGATCCTGACCTTGACCGCGCGGAAGCCCTCGTCAACCAGCGCATGCGCGTCCTCAGCCCGCTGACCCGGATCGCACAGCGACCCCCACGAGGCATACGCGGGAATCGCCGACACCGAGCCCCCGACCAGCACCGCCACCGGCTCGCCGCACGCCTGCCCGAGCAGGTCCCAAAGCGCCGCCTCGAGCGGCCAGTAGCGACCGGCATGGAACGAGATCGTCTCGAGCGTCCGGGCATGGCGGGCAATGGCCAGCGGGTTCTGCCCGACGAACAGGTGCTCGAACTCCTCGAACCCGGTCATCGTGTCTCCGCTACCCACGCCGACCAGGCCGACGTCGGTCTCCACCCGCACCAGCGTGGCCTCGAACGAGCCACGCGGCGTCGGGTCCCAGGCGGCCAGGAACGGCGGCTCCAAAGGCAACAGCAGTCGCTGAAGCCGGATCGCCGTGATGCGCACCTACGAACCTCCGTAGAACGGGCTGGTCAGCGAATCGCGCCGCGCGACCAGGTCGCGCGCCGCGTCCTCGTCGCGGCCTTCCACGGCAACGCCGATCGCCCGCCGCGTCGCGATCCGCGCCGCACCCCGGACCGCGGTCTCATCCGACGCGCCCGGGTCGATCCAGATGCACACCAGCACCACCAGATCCCCGGTCGGCTCCAGCAACCCGTCCGCAACCGCGTCGAGCACGCCCTGGGCGATGCCCAGCTGCCCGGCGCCCCAGGTGATCGTCTGGTGGCGCTCCTCGGTCGCCGTCGCCTTGTTGATCATGACGGTCGGCGGCCACACGAGCTCGTAGCGGTCCTGCGCCTCGCCGACCACGACGAGAATCGGTGTGTGTCCGGGCGCGGGAGAGGTGAACGTGCCGATCACAGCCGCTGCGGTCGGCCTGCCCCGCACGCCCAGGACCACATTCACATGGACACCGTTGGGCCCGGGGTCGCCGCCCCAGCCCTCGCCGATCCGCCCGTCCAGGCGGCGCGCGAGCTGTTCGTTCCAGTTCACCGGGCCACCCCGGCGAGCGCCTCGTCGATCACGATCACCGACCGCGCTCCTTCGCCGCGACGGAGCCGGCCGAGCGCCTCCTCGACCTCTTCGAGCGCGATCAGATCGGACACCACTCCGTCCAGATCGAGCCGCCCGTCGACCACGAGCTGCGCGATGCCGCGCATGGCCCGAGCGACATCTGAGGACCCGTAGTAGCTGCCGGTGATCGTCTTCTCGCTCAGGAATTCGAGGGCCGGCAACGACACCTCGACCCCGGACGGAGCGACGCCGACCACGGTCGCGGTTCCGCCGGGACGCAGCATGTCCCACGCCTGCCGGATCGTCGCCGGAGTGCCCACCACCTCGAACGCGTGGTCCACCCCGCCCGCGGTCAGCTCGAGCACCTTGTCCGCCGCGCCATCGTCAGCCGAGTCCACCGCGTGGGTCGCCCCGCGCGCGACCGCGCGCGCCAGCTTCTCCTCACCCCGGTCGACGGCGACAATCGTCGCCGCCCCGGCCAGCCGCGCCCCCGCGATCACCTGCAGGCCGACGCCGCCGCAGCCGATCACCGCCACGGTCTCGCCGACCCGAACCCCGGCCCGGTTGACCGCGCCGATCCCGGTGACCACGCCGCACCCGAGCAGCGCCCCCTTCCACAGTGGAATCGACGTCGGAAGGGGCACCGCGCCGGCGGCGGGCACCACCACGTGCTCGGCGAAGCAGGCGACCATGAACGCGTGCTGGAGCTCGGTGCCGTCGGCTGCGCGCAGGCGCGAGGTGCCGTCCATCAGCATGCCCGCCACTCCGTGGCGTCCCGCCGGCTCGCACAGCGTCGGCCGGCCCGAGCGACATGGAGCGCACAGACCGCAGGCCGGGACCAGGCAGAACCCGACGTGATCGCCGACCGCGAGCGTCGAGACGTCCTCGCCGACCGCTTCGACCACACCGGCCCCCTCGTGGCCGAGCACTATCGGAGAGCGCCCCGGACCGAGCAGGCCCTCGGCCAGGTGCAGGTCCGAGCGGCACACGCCGGCCGCCGCCACGCGCACCCGCACCTCGCCGCGCCGCGGTGGCGCCAGCAACACGGTCTCGGTCGCCACCGGCGCGCGCGGCTCGCGCAGCACCGTGGCGCGCATCTCGACCGTGGCCGCGAAGCCCTCCGGTGCGGCCAACGCCACCGTCTCAGTCGCCGGCGCCGGCAACCGTGACCTCCTCGCCCTGCAGGCGCCGGAGCTCCTCGAGCGGGATGTGGCAGCGGATCGCGTGGCCGGGCTCGGCCTCGGCCAGCGGCGGTTCGGTGTTCACGCAGACGTCGCCCAGGAAGCGCGGACAGCGGGTGTGGAACACACAGCCGGTGGGCGGGTTCGCCGCGCTGGGGATCTCGCCCTCGAGCTTGATCCGCTCACGAGCAGCCTCGCCTGACTCGAGCGTCGGCACCGCCGAGAGCAGAGCTTCGGTGTACGGGTGATGCGGCGCGTTGAATACCTGCTCGGCCGTCCCGATCTCCATGATCCGCCCCAGGTACAGGACCGCGATCCGGTCCGACAGGTAGCGCACGACCCCGAGGTCGTGGCTGATGAACAGATACGAGACCTGCTCTCGTCGCTGGAGGTCGTTCAGGAGGTTGAGGATCGCCGCCTGGACCGACACGTCGAGGGCCGAGGTCGGCTCGTCGCACACGACGATCTTCGGATCGCCGGCGAACGCGCGGGCGATCGCCACGCGCTGCTTGAGCCCACCCGAGAGCTGGGCAGGCCGCATCGGCAGATAGCGCTCGGCCAGCCGCACCTCGGACAGCAGGGCCCGCAGCCGGGTGGTCAGCGCCTCGCCCCGGTAGCCGCCCAGCTTGTCCAGCGCGCGCGAGAGCAGGCGCCGGATCGAGTGGCGGCGGTTCAGCGCCGAGTCCGGGTTCTGGAAGACGATCTGGAGCGCCTTGCGCTGATCGAGGGTGCGCGAGTGAGCGTTCTCGGGCAATGCCTTGCCCTCGATCGCGAGCATCGCGCCCTGGTCGGGGGAGGTCAGACCGAGCAGCACGCGGGCCAGCGTGGTCTTGCCGCTGCCCGACTCGCCGACCAGCCCGAGCGTCTCGCCGGCTCGCACCTCGACGCTCACGTCGACCAGTCCGTGAATCGTCTGGCCTTCGATGTGGAACGTCTTGGACACGTCCGCGGCGCTCACCAGCACCTCGCCCGGACCCGACCCGTTGGCCGCTGCCGCCACTTCGGTCTCGGGTTTGACCACACGCGGCAGCGTCTGGGCGCGCTCGTGGAAATGGCAACGCGACTCGCGCTCCGGCCCGGCGTCATAGAGCGGCGGAGCCTCGGTACGGCAGCGCTCCTCCACCAGCCCGCAGCGGTCGGCAAACACGCACCCCTGCCCGGTCTCCCCGGGCCCCGGCGGGAAGCCCGGGATCGTGTCCAGGGTGTCCTGGTTCTTGGCCGTGCCGCGCCGCGGGATGCAGCGGAGCAGGCCGACCGTGTACGGGTTGCGCGGGTCGTCGAACACCTCGCGCGCGGACCCCTCCTCCATCATCTCGCCGGCGTACAGAACGCCGACGCGGTCGCACATCTTGGCGATCACGGCCAGGTTGTGGCTGATGAACAGCAGCGAGGTCTGGAACTCGGTGCGCAGGGCCGAGACCAGATCGAGCACCTCGGCCTCGACCGTCGCGTCGAGCGCGGTCGTAGGCTCATCGAGGATCAACAGCGAGGGCTCGGCGGCCAGCGCCATCGCGATCACCACCCGCTGGAGCATCCCGCCCGAGAGCTGATGTGGATAGCGGTTCATCACCCCGGCGGGGTCCGAGATCCGCACCTTCTCGAGCATCTCGCGCGAGCGATCGAGCGCCTCCGCACCCTTCAACCCGGCCAACTCGAACACCTCGGCCACCTGGCGTCCCACCTTGATGGTCGGATTCAGCGCCTTGCCCGGCTCCTGGTAGACCATCGACACCGTGTCCTGGCGGAGCTTGCGCAGCTCACCGCCATTCAGGGCCAGCACATCGCGCCCGTCGATCGCGATCGACCCCTTGCTGACCCGGCCGTTGCGAGCCAGGTAGCGCACGACGGCCAGCGCGATCGTCGACTTGCCCGATCCCGACTCGCCGACCAGTCCGTAGGACTCGCCGCGCCCGATCCGAAACGAAACGTCGCGGATCGTGACCAGGTCGCGACCGCGCACGCGGTAGCTGATGTCGATCCCCTCGACGGTGAGCGCATCGGCCGCCGTGCTGCTCATCGCTCGAGCACCCGTTCGATCGAGTCGGACACCAGGTTGACCGCGACGACCAGCGAGATGATCGCGGCCGCGTCGAACACGACCTCCCACCAGTAACCGGCCGCCACCTGCTGAGCGTTCTGCGAGATCTCGAGGCCCCAGTCGGGCGAAGGCGGCTGGATTCCCAGGCCCAGGAACGACAGAGTGGCGACCAGGAAGACCGCGTAGCCGAGCCGCACCGTGAACTCGACCAGGATCGGCGCAGAAACGTTGGGCAGGATCTCCACGAACATGATGTACGGCGAGCGTTCTCCGCGCAGGCGCGCCGCCGAGACGTAGTCGAGCCCGCTCTCGAGCAGCACCGCGGCGCGCACCGTCCGCGCGATCAGCGGCGTGAACACGATCCCGATGACCAGGATGATGATCGCGTTCGAATGCCCGAGCGCGGTGACCACGAGCAGCGCGGTGACCACCAGCGGCAGGGCCAGGAACGCCTCCACGATTCGGCCCAGGGTGTCGTCGGGCCAGCCTCGGAAGTAGCCCATGATCAGCCCGAGCGCGGTACCCAGCACGGTGCCCAGAATCGTCCCCAGCGGCGCGATGATCATGATGTTCCGCGACCCTACGATCACCCGCGAGAACATGTCCCGCCCGAGCTGATCGGTCCCGAACAGGTGGGCGCTCGACGGCGCCTGGTTGATGTTCTCGAGGTTCTGCTCGAACGCGCTGTGCGGGGCGATCGCCGAGCCGAAGATCGCGCACACGATCCACACGAGCAGGATGAACGCGCCGATCAGGAACAGCGGGGAGCGGACCAGCTGCCGCAGGAGATCCTTGCGAACCTCGCTGCGTTCGACGGCAAGCGCGCCGGCCGACTCGATCGGGACCGCGTCGATGCTCATTCGACCGCGCTCAGCCGGATGCGCGGGTTCAGCAACGAGAACCCGATGTCCGCGATCAACGTAACCAGCATGTAGACGATCCCGATCGTCAACACTCCCGCCTCGAGCATCGGGAAATCCTTGTTGGTCGCCGCCTGAGCGACCAACTGGCCGAGGCCGGGGTAGCGAAACAGAACCTCGACCACGACAAGGCCACCGATCAGATAGCCGGTCTGGGTGGCGATCACCGTGATCGTCGGGAGCAGCGAGTTGCGCAGGACGTGGCGGCGGATCATCACCCCCCGCGGCAGGCCCTTCAACGTGGCCGTGCGCGCATAGTCGGACTCGAGCGCCTCGACCGTGCCTGCCCGCGCCATCCGCATGATGTAGCCGAACAGGACCAGAACGAGCGGGATCGCCGGCAGGATCAGGTACTTGATCTGGGTCAGGAAGCTCGATCCCGGCGGCGCCAGCGCGGACACGGGCAGCCAGCCGAGCCCGACCGCGAACACCACGATCAGGATGATTCCCGACACGAACTCGGGCACGGTCGTGCCCGACAGCCCGACCACGCTGATCGTGCGATCGACGGGCCGGCCGACGTTCAAAGCCGCAACGATCCCGGCGAAGATCGACAGCGGCACCACGATCACGAAGGCCAGCGCGGCCAGCTTGAGCGAGCGCCCGAGCGCTGCGGTCAGGATCGGCCCGATCGGTGCCTGGTACTGGTAGGACGTTCCCGGGTCGCCCTTCACGAAGCTGCTGATCCAGTTCCAGTACTGGCTCAGCAGCGACTGGTCCAGCCCGAGCTGGTGACGCAGCGCGTGCACCGCCTGCGGCGCCGCCAGTGGCCCGAGGATGGCGCGGGCCGGATCGCCGGGCAGCACCTGCCCGGCGAAGAACACGATCACGCTGAGGATCCACAGCGTGATGAGCGCGAGGCCCAGCCGCTTGAGGATGAACCGGAGCATGTGTCGCCGGGCGCTCCCGAGCCCTCAGGCCGACTTGTACGCGGTGTTCAGATACAGCTGGGCGATCGCGGTCGGGTTGAGGCCGCCCACGTTCGGGGTCGAGGCGGTCAGCCCGTCGATCCAGTACGGAATGATCAGCGGCGTCTCGTTCAGCAGCAGCTGCTCGATCTTCCCGGCGATCGACTTCTGCGTTTGCAGGTCGGTTGCCGCGACGTACTGCTTTACCAATCCGTCATAGGTCTTGTTCTTGAAGTGCGCAGCGTTCCAGGGACCGCTCGAGGTGAGCGGCGCCTCCAGGAACACGTTCGGCACGCCGCGGTCACCGTAGTCGACCAGGCTCAGCGTGGAGTCGAGCCAGTCGGAGTTCCCGAACGTGGCCTTCCCGTAATAGGCGCTCTGCTGCTCGATCTTCAGGTTGATGTTGAATCCCGCCTTGGCCGCGTCGGCCTTGATCACCTGGGCCAACTGCGGGATCTCCTGGTAGATCTCGGTGGCCAGCGTGGCGCTCACGCTGGTGTGTCCGGCCGCCTGAAGCAGCTGCTTGGCCTTGGCGATGTCCTGCGCCCGCTGGGCAACGCTCGTGTCGGTGGACGGGAACCGGGGGCCGAACGGATAGTCGTTGGCCACATGGCCGTCGCCGCTCAGCAGGGCGCTGACCATCCCGGCCCGATCGAGGCTGTAGGCCAGCGCCTGGCGCACGCGCGGATCGTTGAACGGCGGCTGGTCGTTGCGCATCGACAGCTCGCGGTGGTTGGCCGAATTGAGCTTGATGATCTTGTAGGAGGAGCTGTTGAGCAGCGCGCTGGCCCCGGCCGGGACGAACTGGGAGACCACGTCGACCTCGTTGCCCTGCAGGCCCAGAATCATCGGGCCCTGGGCCGAGTAGAACTTGAAGCTGGTCCCGCTGAGCAGCGGCTTGGTGCCCCAGTAGTCGGGGTTGGGAACGAACGACGCGCCCACGTTCTGGGTGTAGGAGCCGTACTTGAACGCGCCGGTGCCCACGAACGTCTTCTGCCACTTGGCGAAGTCGGTGCCCTTGGGGACGATGATCGCGTTGTAGTTGTCCGAGGAGACCAGGTAGGGGAAGTTCCCGTTCGGCGCCTCGAGATGGAACTCGACCGTGTACTGGTCGACCTTCTTGACTCCGGACGGCGTGAGCACGCCGGTGAACGTCGACAGCGCGTTCGACGCGTTCTTGGGATCGGACAGCTGCTGGAACGTGTACACCACGTCGTCGGCGGTCATCGCCGCGCCGTTGTGGAACTTCACGCCCTGGCGCAGCTTGAACGTCCACACCGATCCATCGTTGTTGGGCGACCAGCTCAGCGCCAGCATCGGCTGCAGGGCCAGCTTCAGGTTCGAGTCGAAGATCAGGAACTCGCCGGTCTGGTTGAGCATGAGCAGGCCACCGGCGTCGGCCACCGTCAGCGGGTTGACCGCCGCCGCCGGGGTGACGCCCGCGACACGGAGCGTGCCGCCCTTGGTCGGGGTGCCACCGCTGGAGTTGGACGAGCCGCCGGCCGCCGACTTCGAGGAAGACGAGCCCGAGCCGCAGGCGGCCAGGATCGCGCCCAGGAGCGGCATCGACATGCCGATCGTGCTGCCGCGGCGCAGGAAATCACGGCGGCTCACGTTGCCGGCGACGAGCTCGTCGATGTAGTGGTTCTCGAGCTCGCTGCGCCCTTGGCGGAGCCGATCCAGCTCGCTGTTGCTGCGCCTCATGGAGCCACCTTTCTGTTGGGATCGGGCCGGCGCCGTCCGCCCCTTCGCGGGATCGGCGCAGATATCGTTGTTAACTTATTTGATTGATTTTGTACAGCTTTCGCAGGCGATGCCGGATCGCCATCGAGCGGACTGGGGACGATATCCCGCGCCGCCCGCATCAAATCGGGGAGCATCTCGCGCTTGCGGGCGGGGCTCATCCGTCCCGACGGTACGCACAACGTGATCGCGGCCACCACCCGGCCCGGCGGACCGACCGGCGCGGCCACGCAATGCAGCCCGAGCGCGGTTTCGTCGATGTTCTCCGCGTAGCCCCGCCGCCGGGCCTCGTGCAGGATGCCCAGGAGCTCAGTGAGGCCGTCCAGGCGGCGGCCGGTCGGGGTCACGAGCTCGCAGTCCTCGTGCAGCGCGCCGACCTCCTCCTCGGGACGGTCGGCCAGCAAGACGCGACCCGAAGCGGCGGCGAACGCGGGCAGCCGGCTCCCCACCGCGGTGAGGAGGCGAACCGCGTGCGTGGTCTCCTCCTTGGCGATGAACACGCTGTCGCGCCCGTCGAGGACGGTAAGGCACGTGGTCTCGTTATGCCGGGCGACCAGGCGCCGTGCGACGCCGTGGAAGCCGGCGGTCAGCGGCGAGACCGGCGCGGCGCGCGCCAGCCAGGCCACACGCGGACCCAGCTCGATGTAGCCGCTCCGCGGATCCCGGGCCACCCACCCCCGGTCGGACATCATCGAGCAGACGCGGTGCAGCGTGCTCTTGGCCGTGCCGGTCTCGCGGGCCAGCTGAGCCAGCGTGGTCGGGCCCTGGCGGTCGAGCACGTCCAACACGTCGAGCACGGCGGAGATTCCCGGCGACGCCGCGCGGGCGGCCGGCGACGCGGCGCAAGCGCCAGCCGACGTCTCCTCACTTCCCGGCGACGCGGCGCGAGCGGGCGGGTAACCGATAGCAGCCTCCATCCTCTCTCCTGGTCCGCAGGTAGAACAGCGTTCAGCCGATGGACCAGCGCGTTTCTCTCACACCGCACGCGACGGTGTCAAGTTAAGTTGCGTTAGGTGTCCACAGCCGCCACCGTTCTGCTCGAGCGTCCCGACCAGCTCGACCTGCCGACCTACCGGCGGATCGTGTTCGAGCGCGCGCCGGTGGTCCTTGCCGATGCCCTGCTCGGCACGGTTCAGCAGACCCGCGATGCCCTCCTGGCCCACCTGGCCGGCGGCGCGAGCGCGTACGGCGTGACCACCGGCCTCGGCTTCCTGGCCGGTCATGCCGTGGCCGTCGACGACCACGCCGCGTTCCAGCGCTCGATCCTGGCCGGCCGATCCGCCGGTACCGGCCCGCCTTTGTCCGAGGCCGTCGTGCGCGGGGCGATGCTCTTGCGCCTGACCGGCTTCCTGAGCGGCCACGCCGGCGTCAGCGCCGAGCTCTGCCGGTTCATCGCCGCACGTCTGAACGACGGCTGGTACCCGGTCGTTCCCGGCGGGGTGAGCGGCGCCGCGGGCGAGATCGTGCCGCTGTCGCACCTGTTCGGCACGCTGGTCGGCGACGGGTTCGTGCACCTCGACGGCCGCATCGTCCCCGCCGCGGACGCGCTCGCGACCGCGCAGGCGCCCCCGGCGGCCCACGCGGACGAGGCGCCACCCTCGGTCGGCGTGGCCCCCTACGAGCTCGGTGCGAAGGAGGGCATCGCGCTGATCAACGGCGCCCCGCTGGCGCCGGCCCTGGCCGTGCCGCTCCTCCTGCGCGCCGAGGCGCTGCTCGACCACGCCACCCTGGGCGGCGCGCTGACCATCGCGCTCACCGGCGCATCGCTGCGTCCCTACACCCCTCGCATCGGCGCCCTCAAGGGCGACCCCGGCCAGCTCGCCATCCACCGTCGGCTGTGGTCGCTGCTCGAGCCCACGCCCGACCGCCTCCTCGACACGCGCCAGGCGCCGATCTCCCTGCGCGTGATCCCGCAGGTCCACGGCGCCGCCGCCGAGTTCCTCGGTCACCTGCGCGCCCAGGTCGAACGCGAGCTGCGTGCGGTCACCGACAGTCCGGCCTACCTGCCGGCCGCGGACCCCGACCCCGACCGCGGCCCCGACCCCGCCGACACTGACCGCGACACCGATCCCGGCGCGCATGCCCACGCGCCCTCAGGCACCGAGCCGGAGGGCCTCTACTCGACGGGCAACTTCCACGCCCAGTATTTGGTTCTGTTGTTTGCCGCCGCCACCACAGCGTTCGCCCAAGTGGTGAACCTGCTCGAGAAGCGGCTGCACCGACTGCTCGACGCGCGCTTCTCGAAGCTGCCCGATCAGCTTACGCCGGACCCCGGACGCAGGTCGGGTGTCGTCGTCCTCCACAAACAGGTGCTCGGGATAACCGCCCAAGCGCGGATGCTGGCCGCGCCCGCCGGCGTGCACGTCCTCGACGGCTCGACCGGCCAGGAGGACTTCCAGGCCCACACGCAGCTCGCCGCGACTCAGCTCGACGGCGTGTTGAGCGCGCTCGAGCTCGCCCTGGCCCACGAGTTGGTCGCGCTCCGTCAGGCCAGCTTCCTCGCCGGTGCCGAGTTGCCGGCGCCGCTCCAAGACGCCGTGTCGCTCCTCGCCGAGGTCGCGGCGCCGGTGACCGAGGACCGCGCGCTGGCCGCCGACGTCGAGCGAGTCCGCGACCTCGTGGCCTCGGGCCGGCTCGTCGGCGGTGTACGGTGCCCTGGCATATGGTCCTGACCAACGCTCGAGTGATTGACGGCACCGGCGGGGCGCCGATCGAGCGCGCGTCGGTGCGCATCGAGGACGGCCGGATCGTCGAGGTCGGGATGTTCGACGGCGCACTTCCAGACGCCGCGATCGACCTCGAGGGCCGCACGGTCATGCCCGGGCTGATCGACGCCCACGCCCACCTCTCGAGCGACATCAGCCGCAGCCCCGGGTTCGGGCCCCCGCCACCCCTGAAGGGTGAGCTGCCGCGGCCGCGTGAGCTCGGCTACTTCGTGCTGGCCAAGACCGCGCGGACGCTGCTCGCCGCCGGCATCACCACCGTCCGCGACGTCGGCAGCTACGACGACGAGGCGATCGCCCTGCGCGAGGCGGTCCGGCTGGGGATCGTCGAGGGCCCGCGGATCCTCTCCTGCGGGCGGATCATCTCCGCCACCGCGCCAGGCGGCGCGATCTTCACCACGATGTACCGCGAGGCCGACGGCGCCGACGAGATGCGCAGGGCGGTCCGCGAGCAGCTTCGCCGCGGTGCCGACTTCATCAAGCTGATGGCCACCGGCGCGCGCTCGGTCCTCGCCGAGGATCCCGAGCCGGCCCAGATGACCGCGACCGAGATCGAGGCGATCGTCGACGAGGCGCACCGGCTCGGCGTCCGCGTGGCCGCCCATGTGGAGGGGCTCGCCGGGGCGCGGCTCGCGGTCAACGCGGGCGTGAACACGATCGAGCACGGTCTCTCCCTGCACCGTGAGCCCGCGCTGCTCGACGAGATGGCGCGGCGCGGGATCGTGCTCGTGCCCACGCTGAGCACGTTTCACGACCTGGCCGAGCGCTTCACCGACGCGTTCGCGCCGGCCCTGGTCGAGCAGGCCAAGCGCCAGCTCGAGGAGGCATATGCCACGCTCCTCGCCGCCAGCGCCGCCGGGGTCACGCTGGCCATGGGGCACGACTCGGGACCGCCGGGCGAGAACGCGATCGAGCTCGTACGGATGGTCGATGGCGGACTGCCGGCGCTCGAGGGCATCTCGGCTGCCACCCGGGGCTCGGCCAAGGCCCTCGGCTTGCTCGACGTCGGCACCGTTGGCGCCGGCGCGGTCGCCGATCTCGTCGTCATCGACGGCGATCCGGCCTCCGACATGCGGATGCTCCTCGATCCGCAGCGGCTCTGGATGGTCATCCAGAGTGGAAGCACGGTGGCCGACCGTCGACCCGCTCGAGAGTTGAGTCCGGCATGAGCGTGGCGGCCCCCGAGTTCACTCTCCCGTCGGTGACCGGCGGCTCACTCCGCCTGGCCGAGCTGCACGCCGACGGACCCGCGCTCCTGTTGTTCGTCTCGGAGGAATGCCCGACCTGCACGTTGACCCTGCGTCGGCTGGCACCGGTCGTGCCGGAGCTGACGGCAGCCGGGCTGACCATCGCAGCCGTGTTCGAGGATCCGCTCGAGGTCGCCGCGCGGGTCGCCCGCCGGACCGGGTTCGCGGGCACCGTCATGTCCGAGCCCGCGCCTTACGAGGTCTCGGGCGCGTACGAGCTCGCAAGCCTGCCCACGATGGTCCTGGTCGATCGGAGCGGAGAGCAGATCGGGCGCGTGGTCGGGTGGGATGCGGATGGCCTCGAAGGCCTCCTGCCCGTATCGCTGCCCCTCGACCCACCGCGCCGCAAGCCCGGCTGCGCGGCCAAGAACACCTACGACGCTGCGTCGTTGCGCGCGCTCGACGGCGCCGGCTTCGATGAGCTCGAGGAGATGTTCGAACGTGGATGGACCGACGGGCTTCCGGTGATCCCGCCCACGCCTGCGCGGGTCGAGGCGATGCTCGGGGGCCACGACCCCGATGAGCTCCTGGGCGAGATGGCCCCGGCGATGGCCCGGGTCACGCTCGAGCGGGTGGCCGCGTGCGCGGTGCTCGCCGGCTGCCGCCCCGAGTACTTCCCGGTGGTCGTGGCCGCGGTGCAGGCCTCACTCGAGCCGACGTTCAACGTGGGCGGCCAGGCGGTCACCACCCAGCCCGTCGGGCAGGTGATCGTGGTCAACGGGCCCGTGCGCGACACGATCGGCCTGAATGGCGGGGTCGGCGCGCTCGGACCCGGGTGGCGCGCCAACATGACCGTCGGGCGCGCCCTGCGCCTGGTGATCAGCCTGACCGGGGGCGGATTCCCGGGTCGCCTTGACCGCTCCGCGCTGGCCAACCCGGGCAAGGTCGGCCTCTGCTTCGCCGAGGACGAGGAGGTCAGCCCGTGGGAGTCGCTGCACGTCGAGCGCGGGCACGCCCCGGAGCGTTCGGTGGTGACCGTGTTTGGGGCTGACGCTCCGCTGTCGGTCTCCGACCACCGCAGCACCTCGCCCGAGGAGCTGGCCCGCGTGCTGGGCGAGGCGGCCGGCGCCACCTGGAGCCCTAACTGGTGGCCGCTCGGCGGGACCTCGCTGTTCGTCCTCTGCCCCGAGCACGCCCGCTCGTTCGCCGAGTGGGGCTGGAGCAAGCAGCGCCTGCGCGAAGCGATGTTCGAAATCGTCCGCCGGCCGGCCGCGTCGCTCCGCTGGGGCGAAACCACGCCGCTGGTGCAAGCCGCGCCCGACGATCAGCTCGTGGGCAAGTGGTCGAGCCCGCAGGACATCGTGATCGTGGTGGCCGGCGGCGAGGCGGGCCGCTTCTCGGCCGTGTTCGGACCCTGTCTCGGCATGGACGCCCAGCCGATCTCGAAGGAGGTCCCGTGGATTACGTGAGCCCGTTCGACGAGCGCCGGCGCCAGGCCGAGCCGCTCGCGCCCCGCCCCGCCGGCCTGGAGGGCGCCCGGATCGCCCTGCTCGACATCAACAAGCGTCGCGGCGATGAGTTCCTCGACCGGATCGAGGAGCTGCTGCAGGCCCGCGGCGCCACCACCGAGCGGTTCGTCAAGGAGATCTTCTCCAAGCCGGCCGCGCCCGAGATCGTGCGCCGGATCGCCAACCGCGGCGACCTCGTCGTGGAGGGCCTGGCCGACTGAGGCTCCTGCACGTCGTGCAGTGTGCGCGACATGGTGGAGCTCGAGCGTCGCGGCGTTCCCACCGCCGCGGTGGCCACCGAGCCGTTCGTCGACGAGGCGCTCGAGCAGGCTCGCGTGCTCGGCATGCCCGACTATCGGATGGTCTACGTCCCCCACCCCGTGCAGCTCCTGAGCGTCGAGGAGCTGCACGGGTACGCGGACCGCGTGTTCGAGCAGATGGTGCTTCGCCTCACCGACACCGCGGTCAGTCGCTCGCCGTGATGACGTCGGCGTAGCGCTGCAGGTAGAGCGGCCAGCCACCCTCGCCGTCGACCGCGTCGCGCATGCTCGGCCAGCCCTCGCCGTGCCGGTCCAGATGCCGGTGCTCGAGTTCGACCCGGGTTCGCTCCGGGCCCTCGGCGATGAACCGCACCTCGACCTCGCTGGTCTTGGCCACGTCGGACTCGATCTGCCACTGCGGGCTGATGTCCCAGCTGAACACGACCCGGTCGGGCGGCTCGAACGCGAGCACCCGTGCCCATTGGAACTCGCTGCCGTCCACGCCGCGGTCGAACACCCGCCCGCCCGCGCGTGGCTCGAACACGGTTTCCGCGATCTCGACGCCGAGCATGTTGTGCTCGCGCGGCTTGATCCGGTCGAAGTCCTCGGTGAATACGCGAAAGGCGCGCTCGATCGGCGCCTCGACCACGATCTGCGTGTGGATCGCCGTCGGTTCGGTCTGAATGCTCATCCGTCCTCCTCGGTTGGTTGCTCGACGATCGCCTTGTAGGCCGCGAGGGTCTTGCTCCAGAACTGCTCGAGCTCGCCGCGTAGCTGGGCCAGGCCGGCGGGATCGACCGCGTAGATGCGCTGCCGGCCGGACTGGCGATCGACGACGAGCCCGGCGCCCTTGAGCACCTTCAGGTGCTGCGACACCGCGGGCCGGCTGACCGGCAGCCCGTGCGCGAGGTCGTTGACCGGGCTCGGCCCCTCGACCAGCCGCTCGAAGATCGCCCGGCGGGTCGGGTCGCCCAGCGCCGTCCAAGGCGTGGTCGCGTAAGCGTTCACTTACGTGTAAGTCTAGCCTTACACGTGGAGCGGTGTCAACGTCGCCCGGGGGTTACACGGCGACGCCGGCCTCGAGCGGACGGAGCTCATCCGCGTAGCTGACCGGCTCGCGCCGCATCACGCCGTCGGCGTCGACCGAGTACTGGCCGAGGCGCCACAGCGGCGGCGAGTACGCGTGAATCGACACCGCCTGCGCGTCCTCGCCGGCCAGCCGGTGGATGTGCTCGGGCCCGAACGAGAACGACGCCCCGGCGTCGACGACTCGGGTCACCGGCTCGCCTCCGATGCGCGGGCTCGACTCCCTCACGGTGCCGCGCACCACGCGCACCGCTCCGGAGGAGATGTCGTGGTCGTGCCAGCCCGTGTCGTCGCCCTGCTGCCAGCACAGCAGCCACACGTCGACGTACTCGTCGCGGTGAAGCGAGACGTAATGGCGTTTCTGACCCGAGAACGCGACGTGCTCGCCCCACCGCCCGGGGTTCTCGGCCAGCTCGTCGACCAGCGCCTGCAACTCGGCCCGGTCGAGGTTACGCGTAGGCAGCGACGGCCACATCATCGAGTACCTCCTTCGGATAGAGAAGACGCCCAGCGTTGGCGCTGCGCAGTGCATGCGTCGCCGCCACGCCCAGGTTCAGGCGCACGGGGTCCGCGTACGGCCGGTCGGATCCATTCACGAGCGCATCGATGCCGAGCACGCGGATCGTCGCGTCGACCGCCCGCGTGCCATACGAGGAGATCTCCAGGAACACTCCGGGGTCGACCGGACTGCGCCCACCGGCGCGGGCCGCGAACCGCTCGCCGTGCAGCGGCGCCAACCCGGCCAGGATCGCGAAGCACACTCGCAGCCGCGGATGTCGGGGACGCCCGTACGCGCGGAAGGCGAACCACGCCGCGTGCATCTGCTGGACGTAGGGGACGATCGCCGGCCACCACGCCGGGCCCGACGCAGCCACCGCCGGCCCCGGATGGACCAGGAGCGGCTTGCCCACGGCCTCGAGCGCCTCGAGCAGAGGCGCGGCGCGGTCATATCCGGAGGCATCGAGCAGTGCCGTCGCCGGTAGCTGCAGCCCGACGAACCCCTGCTCGAGGCGACGGCTGAGCGCCGCGGGATCGATCTCGCTGAGGCACGCCGCCGCCCAGCCGCCAAACGGCGCCGGCAGGTCGAGCACGCCGTCGTGATAAGCGTCGAGCAGCTCGCCGGCCTCGCCCGGGCGCAGCGTCTCGATCCCGAGCGGGCTCGACAGCGACACCAGGGCGAGATCGAGCCCGTCGCCAAACGCCTGAGCCGCCCGGACATCGACGTCGTGATGCACCGGATCGACGGAGTAGTCGGGCTCGCCGGCCAGCTGAAGCGTCCAGCCCCGCAGCCGCGGCGGCTCCCGCCGCTCCCGCAGCGCGGCGATCAGCGCCGACGGCCACAGGTGCTGGTGGACGTCGGCCGCTCCCGCCCCACTCGTTCTTAACCGGTTCATTGAATCGGTTAAGTGAAGCGGTTCAGAACCGCCTTGTCAACCGGGCCGACGGCGATGACATGATTAGCCGAGGGCCACCCCCGTCCGGGGGCCATGGCCAAACCCGATCAGGCCTAGCCGTGAGCCCCCCAGCAAAGCGCACGACGATCCGGGACGTGGCCGATGCCGCCGGGGTCTCGCCGGCCGCTGTGTCCTACGCGCTGCGGGGGATCCAGGTCTCGGAGGAGACCCAGGAGCGGGTGCGCAGGGTCGCCAGCGACCTCGGCTACGAGGCCAACCCGATCGCCCGCGCCCTGGCCAGCGGCCGCACCGGGATGGTCGGGATTCTGGGGCCGTCGCTCGAGGATCTCTGGCAGCAGCGCCTGGTTGCCGAGGCGGGACGCGTGCTGCTCGCGCACGAGCGCTACGCGCTGATCCTCGACGCGGGCGGTGACCCGATGCGCCAGCGGGCGCTCGCCACCCAGCTGCGCGACCAGCAGGTGGACGGGCTCATCCTCTCGCCCGTCGATCCGTCCGACGTCTTCTGGTCCGAGCTCGCGGAGTCGGTGGCGATCGTCTCGATCGGCGATGCGCTGCCCGGCCGAGGCGCGGTCGGCGAGGTGCTGTTCGACAACCGCACCGGAGTCAGGAACGCCCTCGAGCACCTCCACGCCTTGGGGCACCGCCGGATCGCGGTGCTCCGCCCGCCCGGCTCGCCCACCAACGACCGGCCGGCTGAGGTCTATGTTGGCGCGGAGGCCGACCGCCTCGGCCTCGACGTCGATGTGGTCAGCGCGCCCTACGAGTTGCAGGAGGCGACCGACGTCGCCCGCGCGGTGCTGGCCGCCACGCAACGGCCCACCGCGGTGTTCTGCTTCTCGGACTCGATCGCCTACGGCGTCTACGCCGCGGCCCGGGAGCTCCAGCTGAGGATTCCCGGTGAGCTGTCGGTGATCGGCTACGACGACCACCCGGTCTCGATCCTGCTCGCGCCACCGCTCACCAGCTTCTCCTGGGACACCGAGCGGCTGGTCGACGTGGCCGTGGGCATGGTGCTG
>DATIEI010000327.1:0-4295 GCA_035455845.1 Solirubrobacteraceae bacterium | reverse complement strand
CCTTAGACGGTCGCGCGGCCGAGCAGCGAGCGCAGGGTGGCGCGCTCCTCATCGCTGAGCGCGGCGAACAGCTCGTCCCCCAGGCTCTCCTGGGCCGCCTCGGCCCGCTCGAGCGCGGTCCGGCCTGCTTCGGTGAGCTCGACGACATGTCGCCGGCGGTCGGCCGGGTCCCGCCGACGTTGGACGTAGCCGAGATCCTCGAGCTCGTTGAGCAGCAGCACGCAGTTGTTGGCGTCGAGCCATAGCGCCTCGCACAACTGCTGCTGCAGCGCCGGGGCGCCGGCGTTCAGGTAGCTGAGGAGCATCAGCTGCCGCAGCTTGAGCCCCATGAGCTCCTCCGTGCTCCGCTTCTTGATGGCTGTGGCCAGCCGCATCAGCATCACGACCGTTCCGGACGATGTTTCTACAGCCATACCGGGATAAATGGTATCAGGATTATCATCTTGCATGCAATGATAGTCCATGATACAGTGATCATCAACGCGAAAGCGAAAAGCTATATCGGAAGGATGATCACTATTTTCACAAGCTTAATCAGCGGAGAACGCCGCCGCTGGGTCGCGTTGGCGGTGGTGTGCATGGGCCAGCTGATGATGGTCCTCGACGCGACGATCGTGAATGTCGCGCTGCCCTCGATGCAGCGGGACCTCGGCTTCTCGCAGGCCAACCTGGCCTGGGTCGTCGACGCGTACATGATCGCGTTCGGCAGCTTCCTGCTCCTGGCCGGACGGCTGGGCGATCTGCTCGGTCGCAAGCGGATGTTCCTCATCGGGCTGGTCATGTTCACGCTCGCCTCGATCGCCTGCGGCCTGGCCGACGGCCAGGGCACGCTGATCGCAGCCCGGTTCGCCCAGGGCCTCGGGGGGGCGGTTGCGTCGGCCGCGGTGCTGGCGCTGCTGGTCACCGAGTTCCCGCGGCCGCACGAGCGTGCGATCGCGATGAGCGTCTACACGTTCATCATCTCGAGCGGCGGCTCGATCGGGCTGCTCGCAGGCGGCGTGCTCACCCAGGCGGTGAGCTGGCACTGGATCTTCTTCATCAACGTCCCGATCGGCGTGCTCACGTTCGTGCTCGGCCGTGCGCTGATCAACGAGACCGAGCGCCTGGACGGCGGCCATGGAATCGACTGGATCGGCTCGCTGCTGGTCACCGTGGCGCTGATGTTGGGCGTATACGCGATCGTCAAGGCCAGCCAGTACGGCTGGGTCTCGGCCCACACGCTGGGCTTCGGCGCCGCTGCCCTGGCCCTGCTCGGGGTGTTCGTCGCGGTCGAGTCGCGGCTGGCCAACCCGATGTTTCCGCTGCGGATCCTGAAGGTTCCGGGCCTCGCCGCCTCGAGCGTGGTCCGCGGCTTCCTGGTCACCGGGATGTTCTCGACCTTCCTGCTCGGAGTGCTCTATCTGCAGCACGTGCACGGGTACGGAGCGCTGCGGACCGGGCTGGCCTTCCTGCCGCTGACCCTGGTCCTCGGGCTTCTCTCGCTCGGCGTGACCGCGCGCTTGATGGAGCGATTCGGGCCGTCCCGGGTGCTGGTGGCGGGGCTGGTCTTCATCACCTCGGCGCTGATCCTGCTCTCCCGCCTACCGGCGCAGACCAGCTACCTGCCGGCGATCTTCGTCCCGTTCACGCTGCTGGGTCTGGGCGCAGGATTGTCGTTCCTGCCCCTGACCACGATCGCGATGGCCGACGTGCCGCTCGGCGACGCCGGCCTGGCCTCGGGCATCGTCAACGCATCGCTACAGATCTCGGCGGCGATCGGGATCGCCGCGCTGGGCACGGTGGCGGCTTCGCGGACCAAGGTCCTGGCCGGCCTCGGGCAGCACCACCTGCAGGCCCTGACCGGCGGGTTCCATCTGGCCTGGGCGATCGGAGCCGGCGCGGTGGCCGTCGGGGCGTTGATCACGCTCCTGTGGCTGCGCCCGCCGGCTCGCCCCGATGAGGTCCGGGCCGACCTCAACCGGGTCCAGGACCACGATTCAGTGCAGTTCGAATTGGAGGCAGCATGACGAGCACCGTTTCCACCGTTCAGGTCCGGCGATCGCTGGATAGATCGCATCACCGCAAGCCGCTGCGCGTGCAGATCAGCCGCCGGCGCACGGGAAAGCCGGCCGGTTCGCACCAGTTCGTGACACAGGTGCGCTTCGCCGGTGCGGAGGCCGTGGTGCTCCCCTGGGAGCTCAGCGCCGACGTCAGCGAGCGCTAACGCGTGCCCACGGGGCGTTCGGACTGCCGGGCCGTCACCACGGTGACCGGCAGTCCGAACCCCCGCACGCGGTGCGGCAGGTCCCGCCGCAGCCACTGGGAGACTCGCGCGGGCAGGGTCGAGATGATGATCTCGTCGACGCCCAGGCGGGTCACCGCCTCCTCGACGGCCGCGAACGGATCGCTGTCGCCGATCACGCCCTCAACGGGTGCCCCGACCGCCTCCTCGAGCAACGGGATGGCCAGCTCGAGCGTGGCGGCGGCCTCGTCGGTGTCGGGATCCCAGTAGGGCCGCGGGACGAGCAGAACGAACGAGCATTCCGAGCGGCGCGACCGAGCCCGCACGGCGTTCACCAGCAGCGCGGTCGCTGCTGTTCGGTGCGCCACCACGAGCACGCGCGTGCGATCCGCAGAAGCCATCACGAACCGACCCGATTATCGCATCGGCACCGGTCCCGCCTCGGCGGGTTGGCGGCGGGCGCAACAAGCGTGCATCAACGCGTCTAAACAAGGGCTCGGAGACTTCATTGCCAGGGCCCAGATGCCGAATATGTGCTGAGAGAGTCGCCCCATGTCACAAGCCGCCTTCATCGCCCGCCAGCCGATCTTCAACCACAAGCTCAACGTGGTTGGTTACGAGCTGCTGTTTCGCGGCCAGGGCTACGCGGCGGGAGCGCTGATCGACGACGCCGCGCGGGCCACCGCGACGGTCGTGCTGAACACGCTGACCGAGCTCGACATGGATCGGATCGTGGCCGGCAAGACGGCCTGGATCAACGTCACGCGAGAGTTCGTTCTGAACGATCTCATCCAGGCCGTTCCGCCCAGCGTGGTCGGCCTCGAGATTCCGGAGACCGAGTCGTTCGACGCCGAGATGGTCGAGGCACTCGGCGAGCTCAAGGAGGCCGGCTACAAGCTGGCGCTCGACGACTACTGCGCACGCGAGGGCTCGGATGCCGTGCTCGAGCTGTTCGACGTGGTCAAGCTGAGCATGCCCGAGCTCGGCCGCCAGCAGATGCGAGAGCTCGCAGCCCAGCTGCGCCCATACCCGGGCCTCGTGCTCGCCGACAAGCTGGGCACGCGACCCGAGCACGAGGTTTGCATCGCCGCCGGTTGCGACCTGTTTCAGGGATATTTCTTCTGCCGTCCGGCGGTGGTCGGCACGCGCGGCATCTCGGCCAACCGGCTAGCGCTCCTGCAGGTCGTCGCGGCGCTCAACGACCCGGCCATCGAGCTCTCGGAGATCGAGCAACTCGTCGCCCGCGACGTCGCCCTGAGCTTCCGGCTGCTGCGCTACGTGAACTCCGCGTTCTTCGGTCTGCGCGGCGACGTCCGCTCGATCGGCCAGGCGCTCGCCCTGCTCGGCCTGGAGAACGTGCGCCGCTGGGCCACGCTCTCGACGCTCGCCACGATCGACAACAAGCCGACCGAGCTGACCCTGACTGCGCTGATCCGCGCGCGCTTCTGCGAGCTCGCCGGCGCCCATCGCGGGATCGGCAGCACCGCCGAGCTGTTCACGCTCGGGCTGTTCTCGGTAATCGACGGCATGATGGACGCGCCCATGCACGACGTGGTCGCCTCGCTCCCCCTGGCCGACGACATGCGCGAGGCGCTCGTCTCTCGCCAGGGGCAGATGGGCCAGCTGCTCAACTGCGCCACCGCCCTGGAGACCGGTGAAGACGGACCCGCCACCGGATTCATCTCCGATGCCGGCGACGTCTACCTCGAGGCGCTGATGTGGGCCAACAGCGCCGCCGAGTCGCTGTTTGGCGGACCCGGGGCCGTGCCGGCTCGGGCCGCGAACGCACGCACCGCCCCCGCCACCCGCCGGCGGCCGCGGCACACCGCCGAGCCGGTGTCCAGCACACCGCCGCCCGGCGCGTCCGTCGGCAGGACGCTCGCCGAGGCAGTGTCCCGCAGCCGACCGGGCTTCTTCCGCCGTGTCTGGGCACGCTGCCTGGCCGTGTTCGGCCGCCGGGTCAGCGAAGCCCGCGGCTGATCTCCGCCCCGCTTCCTCTCAACCCACCGACGGCAGGTTGACCGTGTTGGTCGGCGCCGACAGGGTGACCGCCTGGTTGAAGCGGTCGAAGTCG
>DATIEI010000326.1:0-5048 GCA_035455845.1 Solirubrobacteraceae bacterium | reverse complement strand
CGAGCTGCCGCGCAACCCGACCGGCAAGGTGCTCAAGCGCGAGCTGGCCGACGAGGATGAGGACGGTGAGGACTCAGGCGACGCGGACGGCAAGTCGAACGGGAAGACCAAGGCGAAGAAGAAGTCAGGCGCGGAGGCGTGAGCTCATCGCTTGACGCGGAGAGCTTCCGGGCCCAGTTCCCGGTGCTCGAGCGGCTCTCCTACCTGAACGCCGGCACCGAAGGGCCGCTGCCCCGGGCAGCGGCCGAGGTCGTACATCAGCGGATCGACCTCGAGGTCGACGGCGGGCGATGTGGCCGGGCGTACTTCGAGGAGACCATGAGCCTGAGGGATCGGGCGCGCGCCGCATACGCATCGGTGCTTGGGGCCGAGCCCTCGGAGGTCGCCCTGACCGGCTCGACCACCGACGGGGTCAACACGGTCATCGGGGGGCTGGACCTGCGCCCCGGGGACGAGATCGTGACCTCGGACCAGGAGCACCCGGGCCTGCTCGCGCCGCTGGCTCGGGCCCGCCGGCGCCACGGCATCTCGATCCGGGTCGTGCCGTTCGCCGAGATCGCCGGCGCGGTCACGAGCTCGACCCGCCTGATCGCCTGCTCGCACGTGTCGTGGGTGGGAGGCGAGGTCGCCGACGTGCAGGCCCTGGTGGCCACCGGGGTCCCCGTGTTGCTCGACGCAGCCCAGTCGCTCGGCGCGATCCCGGTCGATATGCACGCCCTGGGCGTCGACTACTACGCCGGCTCGGGCCAGAAGTGGCTGTGTGGACCTGAGGGGAGCGGCGCGCTGTTCGTGCGCCCCGATCGGCTCGAGGACCTGCTCGTGCCGTGGCCGGGCTACTCATCGCTGGACGACGCCCACGACGCGCTCGAGTCCGACTGGGCCGAGGGCGTCGCGCGCTTCGACCACGGCTTCCCGGCCGGGATGCGCAGCGCCTGGACGCTGGCCTCGATGGGGGTGTTCGAGGCGGCCGGCTGGGATTGGGTGCACTCGCGCGCGGCCTCGCTGGCGGCCGGGCTGGCGCATCGATTGACCGAGCGGGGACTGGAGGTCCGCCCCCGCGGCCGCTCGACGCTGGTGTCGTGGGCGGCCGCGGACGCGGACGCCGAGGTGGCGCGCCTGGCCGCCGAACGGGTGGTCGTCCGAAGCATTCCGGCCTTCGGTCTGGTCCGCGCGTCGGTGGGCGCGTGGACGTCCGAGGAGGAGATCGAGCGGCTGGTGGATCTCGCCGCGGCGGCCTGAACCTAGTCGTCGCGGACGCGCTCGGGACGCGTGTACACATTGACCCTGCCGCGGCGGGCGAAGCCGCACAGGGTCATCCCGCGATCGTCGGCCAGCGAGATGGCCAGTGAGCTCGGGGCCCCCACCCCGACCAGGATCGGCGCGCCGGCTACCGCCGCCTTCTGGACCAGCTCGAACGAGAGCCGGCCGCTCACGCACAGGATCCGCTCGCCCAGCGGGACCAGCCCGTCGAGGAGCGCGCGGCCGATGACCTTGTCCATCGCGTTGTGGCGGCCGACGTCCTCGCGGGCGAGCAGCAGTTCGCCGTCGGCGGTGAACAGCCCGGTGGCGTGCATGCCGCCGGTCCGCTCGAAGGCGGGCTGCACGAGGTGGTCGGGCAGGCCGGCGAGGAGCGTGCGGCCGAGCCTTGGACCATCGGGGAGGGGGGCGCTGTGCACCGCGACCTCCTCGAGGGCGCCCTTGCCGCACACCCCGCACGAGGAGGTCGTGTAGAAGCGCCGCTGGCCGGGGTCGCGCGACAGAGGCCCCTGCACGTCGACGATGTTGGCCGCGAAGTCCTCGGTCGGGCCGGCCTGGCGGGGGCCGTCGATCAGGCCCTCGCCATAGAGGAAGCCGAGCGCGAGCTCCTCGTCGTGGCCGGGGGTGCGCATCGTCACGGTGAGCGGGCTGCCGTCCACGCGGATCTCGAGCGGTTCCTCGATCGCGACGACGTCATCGTGGCCGTCGCGTTCGACTCGGGCGTAGCTGTAGGCGGACAATCAGCCCCCGGCGGCCGCGTCGACGAACCGCCACCGGGTGATCTGGATCAGGTTCTGGTCGATCTGTGTCGTGCTCATCGTTCCCAGAATGCACGATCCACGACGACGTCGCCGCGATGGTGCGCCCCGAACACCACGAACTCGAGCCCATCCGGCCCCGCTTCCAAGGCGCGGGTCGAGCCCGGGGCAACCCGGATCGCATCGAGCGGGCGAACGTTCCTGACCTGGTCGTCGATCTTCATCCAGCCGCCGCCGGCGAGCACGAGGAACACCTCCTCGGCGTGGTGGTGGCGGTGGCCGAACGCCTGACGCACGCCCGGTCGAAGGCGCTGATGGCTCAGCCCGGTCCGGCGCGCCTCGAGCGGACGCGTCGCGAATCGCGCCTCGCCTTGTGCGTCCATCCCGAAGCGCGGCGCCATGTCCTCCACGTCGCCCAGATTGAGGTGCGTGTATCCGGTGCCTCCGGGGAGGTAGCCGACTCCGCCGAGCGGCTCGAGGTCGACGCGCTCGGGTGGGTTGTTCGGATCGAGCAGCGTCATGACCTGGCCCAGTTGCGTCTTGGCATCTTCGCTGCGGAGCTGGTCGAGTGAGGCATCGAGTGCCTCCTGGTCAAGCCACAGCTCGGTGACCCAGATCTGGTCGGGGTCCTGCTTGGCGCGGTTGATCACGTACAGCTCGCACCCGGCGGTGTCCCGGAGCGAGTCCGCGGCTCGCAGGAGCAGCTCGGCAAGCTCGTCGCCTCGACCCGGCTGAGCGGTGAACTTCACGTAGCGCCCGACGCCCGACACCGGGCTAATCGTAGGGGGCGCGAAGGTGAGCTGAGTGCCGCGGTGCCATCAGAATGGTGCTGGTATGCCAATCGGTATCCGCCGGCCGTTGTTTGCCCTCGCCACGAGCGACCGGTTCGAGCGGGCCGTCCGCGCGAGCGCGCGTGGCGAGGCGCTTGCGTACCGGCTCGCGTCGCGCTACGTCGCGGGGCTGACCGCCGAGGACGCGCTGGCCACGGCCCGCGGGCTGGCCGAGCGCGGCGTGCTCAGCTCGATCGACTTCTTCGGCGAGCGGGTGAGCGACCCGGCCGAGGCGGACCGAGTGACCGAGGCGTACGTCTCGCTGGCCCGGCGGGTTGGCCCGGAAGCTCCGGGGTCCTATCTGTCCGTCGACCTCTCGCACCTCGCGATTGACGATGCGGGGGTGGGGCGGCGTCTCGAGCGGATTGCGGGCGCGCTGCCGCCCGGCGTGTTCGTCCAGGTCGGCGCCGAGGAGGCCGCGCGGGCCGACCGGATCCTCGAGACGGTGCTCGCGGTCGGGCGGGGCGGCGGCGGGGTCGCCGCGACGCTCCAGGCCAACCTGCGGCGGAGCGCTTCGGACGCTTCGGTGCTCGTCGACGCGGGCGTGCCGATCCGGCTGGTCAAGGGCGCCTACGCGGAGTCGCCGGCGGTGGCTTATGCGTGGGGAGACCCCACCGACCTGGCCTTCGTGGATCTGGCTCACTCATTGCACCGGGCCGGCGCGACGGTCTGGTTGGCCACGCACGATCCGGTGCTGCGTGAGGCGCTGCTGCCGGCGCTGCCCGGCGTCGGCGTCGAGATGCTGCTGGGCGTGCGCCCCGACGATCAGGTGGCGCTGGCCGCGCGCGGCATCCCTGTCCGCGTGTACATGCCGTACGGCGAGCAGTGGTTCCGGTACGCGATGCGGCGCCTCGCCGAGTCGCGCGGCGCGCATTAGCCGCAAACCGCGGGGGTAGTCAGGTGCGCGCCGCCTTGGGTGCGCGGCGCGGCTCCATGAACGGCTCCTTTTCGGCGGGATGGCCGGCCTCGATCAGGCGGCCGCGCTCGAGCTCAGCGTTGAACTCGGCCCCGAGCAGGATCGCAATGTTCGAGATCCACAGCCAGACCAGGAAGATGATCACGCCGGCCAGCGTGCCGTAGGTCTTGTTGTAGGAGCCGAAGTTCGAGACGTAGAGGGCGAACAGACCCGAGGCGATCACCCACGTGGCCACCGCAAGCACGCCGCCCGGGCTGATCCAGCGAAAGCCGGGGTGCTTCACGTTCGGCGAGGCCCAGTACAGGATCGAGAACATGAAGCTGACCACGAGCAGGAGCACCGGCCACTTGACGATGTCCCACACCTGCACTGCGGTGCCGCCGACGCCGATCAGGTTTCCGACTTTTCCGGCGAGCCCGCCGGTGATCACCACGGCGAACGCGCTGATCGCCAGGAGCACCAGCATCACGACGGTGACGGCCAGCCGGACCGGAATCGTCATCCAGAACGGACGACCCTCCTCTATCTCATAGATCTGGTTCGAGGCGCGCATGAAAGCCGCCACGTAGCCCGAGGCCGACCAGAGCGCGCCGGCGATCCCGACGATGAACAGCACACCCGCGGCGCTGCGGCTCTTGGCCAAGCCGTTGATCGCACTCGTAAACACGTTTCGCGCCGTTCCCGGGGCGAGCTTGTCGAGATTGCTGATCAGCGTGTCCGTGGCCGAGTGGCCGACCAGGCCGACGACCGAGATCAGCGCGATCATCGCGGGGAAGATCGCCAGGATCCCGTAGTAGGTCAGCGCTGCCGCCAGGTCGGTGAGGTTGTCGTCCTTGAACTCCCGAACGGTGCGTTTGAGCACCCCGCCCCACGACCGCTTGGGCAGGCGAGTCGGCGCCTCCGGCGCACGCTCCTCATTGACTTCTGAAGTGTCTGCGCGGGTAGCCGGATCGGCCCCCGGGTTTCGCTCGGCGGTCATGACTCCCCTCTCCTCCGGCGGGTCGACTCTCGGTTATGTGCTTCCCGCTCGGCGGGCGACGAAACAGTGTTGGTTCGTAACACGGACGCCGCCGTCCGCTCGATACAACTAGGGGGATGCGCGATGCCGAACTGCTGTTGCGCGGATCCCGTCGTCCGCTGGTGATCGGCATGGGCGGCGGGGGCGACGTGGTCGGCGCCCTGGCCACGTCCGAGCCGGCCCGCGTGTACGACGGCGCCGAGCCGATATTGGGCGGCCTGACCTGGGAGCGACGCCCGTTCGACCCCGTCCCCGGTCCGCGGTCGGTG
>DATIEI010000325.1:0-6281 GCA_035455845.1 Solirubrobacteraceae bacterium | reverse complement strand
CGCTGGGCGCGGTGTCGATGATGACGAAGCGCCGGCGGGCCTCGGAGATCAGCCCGGAGAACGCGCGAAAGACGGCGAGCTCCTGGGTGCAGGGTGAGCGCAGGTCCTCTTGCAGGAGCGCTCGGCGCTCGGGATCCATGTCCGCGGCGGCGTTCAGCCGCTCGGCGGTGTAGCGCGCGAGCTCGGCGGCGGGGTCGATCCGGCTGACGGTGAGGTGCTCGGGCGCGTCAGCACCGAGCATGTCGGCGGGCCGCCCAGCGGGATCGGTCGTCGACAGATGCACCTCATTCCCGCGACGGGCCAGCGCGACGGCGATGCTGGCGGCGATCGTCGTCTTGCCGACGCCTCCCTTGCCCATCACGAGCACCGCCCTCGGACCGCCGACATCCAGCTCCTCGACAAGCGCGCTCAGGTCGGGCAGCGGCAGCCCCCCGGCGGACTCTTTGGTGGCCGGCTCGGCGACGGGGCTCTCGCCGCCGACCAATGCGCGCAAGGCCGCAACGCCGGTGAGATCCACGCCGACCAGCGCCACCCAGGCGGCCGGCGTCGCCTGCAGCTCCGTCGGCAGCGACTGGAGCGCCTGGCGCTGACCCTGGGCCAGTGCTTCCGCAACCATGTCACCGGCCAGCGGCTCGGCGAGTACGCCGTTGATCACCAGCCGCTGGTTGCGGATACCGTGGTCGGCAAGCTCGGAGGCGGCGCGGGCCGCTTCGCGCAGCGCGGCCGCGTCGGGACGGCTGACTAAGACCAAGCTGGTGCGCTGTGGGTCAGCGAGCCGCTTGACTGCGGCGCGGTACTGCTCGCGTTGGGCCTGCAAGCCCGAGCTCGGGCCCAGACAGGAGGCGCCTTCCGGGCTTGTCTCGATGTACTGCGACCAGGCGCTTGGCAAGTCCATCAGCCGCAACGTATGACCGGTCGGAGCGGTGTCGAACAACACGTGGTCGTAGCGGCCGGTCAACTCGGGCCTGACGATCAGCTGGGTGAACTGGTCAAATGCCGCCACCTCGACAGTGCACTCCCCCGCGAGCTGCTCCTCGATCGCCGCGAGCTCAGCTTCGGCGATGACGCCGCGGTACGGCCCGATCACACGCTCGCGATACGCGAACGCCGCTGTGTCCGGATCGAGGTTCATCACCTCGAGCCTCGCAACGCCGGGCACCGGCTGCGGCTCTGGCGCCACCGCCGCACCGAGCACATCAGCGAGGTTGGAGGCGGGATCGGTGCTGACCAGAAGCACACGCCGACCGGCGTCAGCAAGTACCAGCGCGACCGCGCTGGCGATCGTGGTCTTGCCGACCCCGCCCTTGCCGGTGAAGAACACGAACGGCGTCCGCCAGTCGCGCCAGTCGAGCTGTGTGATCTGCGGGGCGAACATCGGCGTGGTCGCTTACCGGACAGTCGGGCAGCGTGAGGAGGTGAGCCTTCTCATGCGCTGACCATTGCTCGGAGTCCTTGGCTGCCGGCCGGGGTGTGGGGTTGCCAGGCGACGAGCGCGAGGCGCTCGGCGAGCGTGGCGGCCTCGGCGAGGTAGGGGTGCTCGTCGCGGGCGCGGGCGGCCAGGGTGGGGTGCTCGGCGCCGGCGGCAGCGAGGCTCTGGTTGACGATCCACGCGTACGGGACGATCCCGGCGCGCTCGAGGTCCGCGCTCAGGCGCGCCGCTTCGTGCACGGGCGTGGCCTCCGGAAGGGTGATGATCAGCACCCTGGTGTAGTCGGGGTCACGCAGCCGCGGGAGCAGTTGCGCGACGCTGTCGGGCACCTCGGAGAGGCCGCGGGCGACGTCGCGGTGGTAGGACTGGGTGGCGTCGAGCAGCAGCAGGCTGTGGCCGGTCGGGGCGGTGTCGAGCACCACAAACCCGTCCTCGCCGCGCGCGACGACATCGGCGAACGCGCGGAACACCGCGATCTCCTCGGTGCACGGCGAGCGCAGATCCTCCTCCAGCAGTGCGAGTCCGTGATCGTCCAGACCGTCGCCTGCGGCGGCGATCACCTGCTCGGAGTAGATGCGCGTCTGCTCGGCCGGATCGATCCGCGAGACCGACAGCCCCGCCACCCCGTCGCCGACCGCTTCGGCGACGTGCGCCGCGGGGTCGGTGGTCGACAGGTGTACGTGATGGCCGCGGCAGGCGAGCTCGGAGGCGATCGCGGCGGCGAGCGTCGTCTTGCCGACCCCGCCTTTGCCCATCGTCATGATCACCCCGCGTCCGGCGGACTCGAGCTCCTCGATCAGCTCAGACAGCGCCGCCGCCGGCACCTCCATCCCGGGTGTGTCCTCACCGGCCGATGCGGGCGAGGTGGGGTCGAGCACCCGTGCCAGCGCCTCAGGACCGATCGGCGCGAAGTCCAGCAAGGGCACCTCGAGCCGGGGCAGCCGGGCGAGGCCGGCGGGCAGGGCGCTCAGCGCGTCGGCCTGTCGGCGGGCGAGCGCGACCGCAGTCCGGTCGTAGATGCCGCCATCGTCGAAGACACCGTTGAGCGCCAGCACCTGATGGCGCATGCCCGCGGCGGCGAGCTCACCGCGAGTCCGCTCGGCCTCCTGGAGCGCCGAGCGCTCCGGCCGCGCGACCAGCACCAGCGTCGTCACCTTCGGATCGGAGAGCGCGCTGACGCTCGCCGCGTACAGCTCGCGCTGGTCCTGCAACTCGGCCAACGGCCCCAGACAGGACACACCGGAGGTGTTGGTATCGATGAACCCCGTCCACGCGGCGGGCAGCGCGAGCAGTCGCAGCGTATGCCCGGTCGGGGCGGTGTCGAAGATCACGTGGTCATACCCGGCGGTCGCCTGCGGGTCCCCGAGCAATGACGCGAACGAGTCAAACGCGGCGATCTCGACCGTGCATGCACCGGACAGGCTTTCCTCCATGCTCGCCACCGCCGAGTCGGGCAACAGCCCGCGGTAGGGGCCGACCGCGCGCTCGCGATACTCCCGCGCGGCCGCCTCGGGATCGATGTTGGCCGCCTCGAGACCCGTGACTCCCGCCACCGGCCACGGCTGCTCTGACAGCTCGGTGCCCAGCACCTCATCGAGATTCGAGGCCGGGTCGGTCGAGACGATCAGCACGCGCTTGCCCTGGCGCGCGAGCGCGACCGCGGCCGAGCAGGCCAGCGTGGTCTTACCCATCCCACCCTTGCCGGTGAAGAAAAGAACCCGGGTCGGACGCTCAATCAGTGAGGACAGCGCGCTCATCAGCAGCAACCTCCCCCGCCGCAGCAGCCGCCGCCAGAGCCTGCGACCGGCGGCGCGGCAATCGGGAGAGCGGTATGGCGGCGGCGCGGGATCGGCACGCCCGCCCATGCGGCGAGCTCTGACCGGTACGGATAGCGCCCGATCGAGACCGGCTCGCCATCGGCGAGAATCAGCGGCAGCGCCTGCTCGCCCCGCTCAGCCAGCGCCACCCGCGCCGGCTCGCACGCGACGAACGCCCGCGGGTCGTGCGCCAGGTTGTAGCGGGTGACCTCGACGCCCTCGTGGCCGTTGAGCCAATCCAGATCGCCGGCGAACCGCGCCAGCGCGGGCGGGACACTAGGACCGCACACGCCGGTCGAGCAACACATCGCGGGGTCAAACACCTTGATCTTCATCACATGTCCTTTCGTCCTCATCTCAGTTCTGATGCGCCGGCACGCGACTGAGTCCCATCGCGCTGCGACGCCGCCGTCATCACGCCACCCTCGGGCGCCGCTGCCCTCACCAGCCAGCCAGACAGCTCCGCCAGCGTCTGGGGACGCACCAGGTAGTAGGCGAACAGGCCCTGGCGTCTGGTCTCCAGAATGCCGGCGTCCGCGAGCGTCTTCAGGTGATGCGAGAGCGTCGACTGGGCGATCTCGAACAGCGGCAAGAGCTCGCAGGCGCACAGCTCACCAGGATGGGCGGCAAGTACGTCAACCAGCTGCACGCGGACCGGATCGCCCAGCGCCTTGGCGTAAGCAGCCAGTTGCGCTGCCCGCTCTCCGTCGATCGAAGGCCGAGCCGGCGCCACCGTGCAGCGCGCGCCCGCCGCGTGCTTGTGCTTAGGGGTGAGCGCAGTCACCATCGCGCTTACCCCAGGGCGTCGGCTAGCAGCTTGCGAATCAACTTGACCGACGGGACGGCGCCGGAGACCAGCACTCGCCCGTCGGGCACAAGCGCCGGCGTGGCCTTCACGCCGGCGCGCGGAAGCTCGGCTTCCTCGTAGATCTTCTCGACCGGCGGGTCGAGCCCAAGCTCCGAGACCACGGCCACCGTGTTGAGATGGAGCACTTCACAGCGCCCACAGCCACGGCCGAGCACCTGAACGGTCATCGCGAGCATCCCCTCCTTCCACACGTTAGATCGACTATCATCGTTTCAATCGACAATAGTCGATAGAAATGCGCAGACATCCGTGGTTCCCGCGGATTCGGCGGCGGGTTTAGCGCACCGGAGGAACGCGGCGGCGTGTTGGGTCAGCCCGCCGCGGGGCCGAGGAGGCGCTCGAGGAGGACGCAGTCCTTCCACCGCCCGTCGAGCTGGCCGTGGCGGCGGTCGACGCCAACATCCTCGAACCGGCGGCGCGGTGCGCAGCCCGGCTTGGCTCGTTGTCGGTGAACAAGCCGCTGGTCAGCTTGTACGACCCGCGGCGTTCGGAGTCGGCGCACAGCTCGATCAGGAGCGTCCGTCCGAGTCCGCGCCTTCGCGCTTCCGGGTGGACGTCCACGGCGTGCTCGCCGACGCCCTGGCAGACGCAGCGGGTCTGAGGAGGCGCCGGCTCGCGCCCGATCCGGCCACCTGGCCGTCATCGACCGCGACGATCGACGGCTGGCCGTCGTTGACCCAGCGCTGATGTCTCGACCCTGCGGGGCGCGGTCTTCGAACGTCGCGATTCGGCTCCCGCAAGCAAACGACGGGATGGCCACGACAAGGTGCGCGGTTACCGCGAGCCCACGCCGGAGTCCGGCGTTGTGGATGGGGAATGAGAGGCAGTAGGTCCCGTCGAGCGCGTGGCGGTGGAGTCCGCGAAGGCCCGCTTCTCCTCGGCGGTGGCGGGGTCGTCGCCGATGAGGCAGCCGAACATCTGCCCGGCGTACTCGAACGAGATCCAGATCAGCAACTCGACGAATTGGGGCAGGGTGAACTCGTCGAGCAGCAACTTGACCTGGGCGTCGCTGATCGCCATATGGTCCAGCGCGACCGCGTCCGCGAATGCCACCGCGAGTGATTCGCTACGAGTTGCGTGATCATCGGCCGGCAACCCGAGGGACGCGCAGAACCGACAGCCGGTTCGCTGAGCGAGAGTGCGCCGGACCTCTTCCTTGAGCTGCGGTGAAAGCGTCGACGAGGGCCCGAGCAGCGCGTGCTTGAGGTTCTCCCATGCCTTCAGGAGCTCGGGTCGGTGACCCATCACGCGGTCGGCCGTGGTCTCACCAAGAGCCGAGGCTGCTACACGCGGCATAGGACTTACCTCCTGAGTTCAGCGCGCCCTCAACGTGCGCCGGCAGGGATGACGTGACAAGAAGCCGATCATGTCTGACGTTGCAGCGCGGGGGCGGTCGTGGCCTGACCACATCGTGGCCCTGGTGCTATGGAGCGCAGCACCCCGGGAGGGGCGACACGCTCGTGTCGGGTCATCCACCGCGCTGACGAAGACCGTGGAGAACCCCAGCCTGATCGGGCGCCCATCCGGTAGCAGCCGTTGTGCGATGGCGACTGGGACGAGTCACGAGAGCGACTTCTCCATCCAATGGCGCGTGAAGACGCCATCGGTGAACGGCGGGATCTCCTGGTAACCGGCGGATTGAAACATGCGAAGCGCCTCTGGCTGTCCATCGCCGGTTGTCAGTCGGATCCGTTTATAGCCGAGGCGTCGGGCATGTTCCTCGAGCTCGCCAAGCAGTCTGCGTCCTGTTCCACGACCGCGCTCGCTCTTATCGAGGAAGATCCGCCTGACCTCCCCGGTCTCAGCATCGAACCGCTGCAGGCCGCCGCAGCCGATCGCGTCACGATCGCGGTATGCGACCAGCCAGATTCCGTCCGGTGGCACGAGCTCCGACAGGACCACGGACTGCGAGTTCGCCGGCTCCCACCCGGGATAACGCGAGGCGATATCGGCGAAGAACGCCTGCTGAAGCACGAGCGACACCCCGGCGTCCGCGCGCTCGACAGTCACCTGCACCCCGGTATCGATCCCGCCGCGGGCCTCGCCGAGCGGCGCGATCACGTGGCACACCCACAGCGAGACGGAGCCGCCACGGTGGTCACCCCGCTCGAGGGCTGTCCGCAGCAGTCCTGCTTGTCCTGCGGTTCACAGCACGTTTCAAGCGCGG
>DATIEI010000324.1:0-27446 GCA_035455845.1 Solirubrobacteraceae bacterium | reverse complement strand
ATGTAGGCGACGCTCGCCGCCCCGAGGAACATCACCATCATCGTCGCGTAGATCGCGTAGCCTTGCCGCCGGTTGCCGACGAGCTTGCCGTACATGAACACCAGCGCGGCCGGCATGATCAGCACCGAGAGCATCTCGACGAGGTTCGTGAAGCCGGTGGGGTTCTCGAACGGGTGAGCCGAGCTCGTGTTGAAGAAGCCGCCGCCGTTCGTGCCGAGTTCCTTGATCGCCTCCTGCGAGGCGACCGGTCCCATCGCGAGCTGGTTGGCCAGGCCGGACGGGCCGTTGAAGCTCGCGTAGTGAGACAAGTTCTGGATGGAGCCCTGGAAGACCAGGATCAGGGCAACCACGAACGAGATGGGCGTCAGCACCCAGAGGACGGTTCGGATCAGGTCGAACCAGAAGTTTCCGATGCTCTTGCCGCTGCGGCCGATGATCCCGCGGATGACAGCTACCGCCACGGCGATCCCCACCCCGGCGGACAGGAAGTTCTGCACGGTGAGCCCCGCCATCTGGCTGAAGTAGCTCATCGTGGTCTCCCCGCCGTAGTACTGCCAGTTCGTGTTGGTCACGAACGACGAGGTCGTGTTGAAGGTGACGTTCCACGGCGCCGAGTGGAAACCCTGCGGGTTCAACCCGGTCCAGTTCCACAGGGTCTGCGTGCGCAGGATGAAGTACAGCAGTAGCCAGCCGGCGAGCGAGAAGATGATCAGGCTCCTGGCGTACGCCTTCCAGTCCTGGCCGCGCTTCGGGTTGACCCGCAGAAGCTTGTAGAAGAGGCGCTCCGGGGTCAGGAAGAGCGGATCGAGGAACGTACGCTCGCCGGCGTAGACGGCCGCCATGTAGCGGCCGAGGGGCATGGCCAGCGCGGTCAGGATGAGCGCGAAACCGAAGATGGTCAGCCAGCCGAGAAACGTCATGTCAGAACCTCTCTCCGCGGAGCAGCGCGTAGAGCAGGTAGATGCAGACCAGCGCCGAGGCGATCAGCCCGAACAGATCGGCGCCGCTCATATCCGCTCGATCCCGTACACGAGGCCGAGCAGCACGGCGAACATCAGCAGTCCAAGCAATATGGCTATGAAGTCCATGGACAGATCGTGGCCCGTGTGGGATCAAGGACCCATGCAGAAAGCGCTCCCGGCCATACAGATGTTGTGAAGACCGGGCCTCAGCGACCAGGCCGACCGGCCGGGCGCCCCGGCTGCGGACCCGCGCGGCTCCGACTACGCTTCGAGATGCATGCCGCGTCGGCGTCAGATGTACTCCTCCTCGACCCGGATCCTCTCGATTGCGATGATCCTGATCGGGGTGGCGCTGATCGTGCGCACGCTCGCGGCGGGCGGTGGCGCGATCGCCACCGGCATCGTCCTGGGCGTCCTGTTCGTGCTGGCCGGAGCCGCTCGCTTGTATCTACAGCTTCGGGGGTAGCGGAGGCATGGCAGCGCTGAGAAGCACGTGAGAGATCGTCCCTTCAGCTACCGCGCGCTGTTCGCGGTCGTCTACACGACCTCGGTCAGCTCGGTCTACTTCGCGCTCGGCGTGGTCGCCCACCGGGCCAATGGCCTGACCCCGGCTGTGTTCCTGGTCGCCGGGCTGTTCTTCGGGTTGACCGCGATGACCTACGCCGAGGGTGCCGCGCTCCATCCCGAGCGAGGCGGCTCGGCCGTGTTCGCCCGCTACGCGTTCAACGAGCTGGTCAGCTTCGTGGCCGGCTGGGCGATCTTCCTCGACTACACGATCCTGATCGGGGTAACCGCGCTCACCGTCCCCAGCTACCTCGCCGCGTTCGCGGCGCCGATCGGGCACGGGGCCCTGGAGATCGCCGTGGCGTTTGCGGTCATCGCGCTGGTGGCGGTTGACAACCTGACCGGGGTCAGCGCGCGCCGGCTCCGGCCCCGGCTGCTGATCACGGCCGCGGACCTGATCCTTCAGGCGCTGATCATCGTGCTCGGACTGGCGCTGGTGTTCGATCCGGACGCGCTCAGCGCGAGCATTCACGTGGGGACCGCCCCGACCGTCGGAGACCTGGCCTACGCGCTGCCGATCGCGGTCATCGCGTTCACCGGAATCGAGGCGGCGGCCAGCATCGCCGGCGAGGTGAACGCCACCCGCAAGCAGGTCAAGTGGCTGGTCGGGCCCGGATCATGGGTGATCGTCCTGATCTACGTCGGGATCTCGCTTGTCGGCGTGGGAGCGCTGCCCGTCCATAACGGCATGACCGATCTCGGCACCACCCACATCAAGGCGCCCGTGCTGGGCGTGGTCGAAGCGTTCCATCCCCATTGGCTCGCCGAGGTGCTCAAGTACGCCGTGGCGATCGGCGGCGCCGCCGGACTGGTCGCAGCGGCCGGGTCCGCCATGCTCGGCGTGTCCCGCGTCGGTTACTCGCTCGCCACCAACCGGCAGATCCCCAGCGCGATCGGGCGCCTGCACGGACGGTGGGGAACTCCGTACGTGGTCATCGGCGCGGCCGCGATGATTGCGGCGGCTCTCGTCCTGCCCACCAACCTCGACTTCCTGGTTGGCATCTACGCGTTCGGGGCGATGCTCGCGTTCACGATCGCCCACGCCTCTGTGGTCGCGCTGCGCTTCCGCGAGCCTGACCGAGAGCGGCCCTACCGGGTCCCCATGTCGATCGTCGTTCGGGGCGCCAACGTGCCGATCCCGGCTGTGGTCGGGGCGGTGGCGTCAGCTTTCGGCTGGCTGGCGCTGCTCGTGTTCCACTCCGGCGCGCGGTACGTCGGCCTGGCCTGGCTCGCCGGCGGCATCGTGCTCTACGTCGTCTATCGCAAGACCCAGCAGAAGCCCCTGCTGCGGCGGGTGACGATTCCCGAGCGCGCCCTGCGCTACGAAGCCCTCGAGCCGGAGTTCGGCTCGATCCTGGTGCCGATCCTGGGCACCGCGCTCGACGACGACATCATCCAGACCGCCGGCCGCCTGGCCGGGGAGACCCGGGATGACCTGGAGTCCGAGGGAGCGGTGATCGAGGCCATCTGGGTGTTCGAGATCCCGCTGGCGCTGCCCATGGATGCCCCGCTTCCCGATGCCCAGGTCAAACGGGCGCGCGAGGCGCTGGCCCGGGCCAAGCTCGTGGGGGAGGAGTACGAGGGAGTCGAGGTGGCGACCGCGATCGTCCGGGCCCGCCGGGCCGGTGAGGCGATCGTGCGGGAGGCCCGCCGGCGCGGGGTGGAGGCGATCGTGCTGGCGGCCGAGGAGTCCTCGCGCGTGCGCGGCGGGTCGCTGTTCGGCGGCGTGGGCGGTCCGCTCGAGAACTACGTGGGCGACGTCTCGCGCTACGTGATCGCCAAGGCGCCGTGTCGGGTGATCCTGACCGCGCCGCCGGCCGACTGGCGGGCTCGGCCCGAGCCGCGTGTCGGCCCGCCGCCGCCGGCCGACGAGGAGCCGGCGCTGGCCCCGACCGCAGCCCCGGACGAGCTCGACGCCGAGGCCGAGGAGACGCTGGCTCAGCTCGAGGACCGGACTGAACGAGGTACTCGCTGATGGCCGAGCGCCAAGTTCCCGGGCTGCAGCGGGTGCTCGGAGTCAACGCCCTGTTCGCGACCGCCTACGGCAACGTCGGGTCCTCGATCTACTACGCGCTCGGGCTGGTCGCGTCGTTCGCGCTCGGCCTGACCCCGATCGTGTTCCTGCTGACCGGGGTGATCTTCTACCTCACAGCGGCCACCTACGCGGAGGCAACGGCCATGTACCCCGAGGCCGGCGGCTCGTCGAGCTTCGCGCGCCACGCGTTCAACGAGTTCTGGTCGTTCTTTGCCGCCTGGGGGCAGATGCTCAACTACATCATCACGGTCGCGATCTCGGCCTTCTTCGTGCCCCACTACATCGGCGGACTTTTCTGGGGCTACCTGAAAACCTCGCCGGGCGACATCTTCTTCGGGATCGGCGTGATCGTGCTGCTGTCCGCGATCAACGTTGTCGGGGTCAAGGAGGCCGCCCGCCTGAACATATTTCTCGCCTTCATCGACTTCTCGACCCAGCTGCTGCTGGTGCTCGTGGGTGGACTGCTGGTGTTCTCGCCGCAGGTCCTGATCCACAACGTCCACCTGGGAGTCGCGCCGACGTGGAAGGACTTCATCATCGCGATCCCGGTCGGCATGATCGCCTACACCGGAATCGAGACGATCTCGAACATGGCCGAGGAGGCGAAAGACGAGTCGCACACGATCCCGGCCGCAATCAAGGGAGTGGTCCTCGCGGTGTTCGCGATCTACGCGGCCCTGCCCGCGGTGGCCCTGTCAGCCCTGCCGGTGCGCTGTGTGGGCAGCCACTGCCAGACCCTGTTGGGCGTGAGCGAGGACAAGGGCGGCTTCGCCGGCGACCCTGTGCTCGGGATCGTCAAGCACCTCCATCTGGGGCCGCTTCAGCATGCGGGCGAGATCTACGTTGGACTGCTTGCGGCCACGATCCTGTTCATCGCCACCAACGCCGGGATCATCGGCGTCTCCCGGCTGGTGTACTCCATGGGGCTCCACCGACAGGTCCCCGACCAGCTGCGCCAACTCCATCCGCACTTCCGCACGCCCTGGATCGGAATCATCGTGTTCGGCGGGATCGCCTGCCTGACGCTGATCCCCGGCCAGGCCGACTTCCTCGGCAACATGTACGCGTTCGGTGCGATGCTGTCATTCACGATCGCGCACCTGTCGGTGATTCGCCTGCGCCTGATCGCGCCAGACCGCGAGCGGCCCTACCGCGGGCCTGGCACACTCCGGGTGGCCGGTCGCTCGCTTCCGCTGTTTGCGGTTATCGGCGGCCTCGGCACGTTCTTCGCCTTCGTCACGGTCACTGTGCTGCACCTCGCGGTGGCGGGCGCCGGCATCGGGTGGCTGATGTGCGGCGTGGTCGTCTACATCGTGTACCGCCGGCGGCAAGGGCTCGACCTGGTCACCACGACAAAGATCGCGATTCCGCGCCCGGCGACCGAGACCGAGGCCGAGTACCAGTCGGTCCTCGTGGCGTTCGACGAAGGGGGCTACGTCCCCGAGATCATGGCCACTGCGGCGCGCCTCGCCGCGCGCCGCCGGCGCGGGATCCACGTGATGGTGACGATCCTTGTGCCCGCCAACAGCCCGATCGGCGCGAGCCTTCCCGAGCAGGAGGCGCTTGCCCAGTCGATCATCGAAGAGGCAAAGGTCCAGGTAGGGCGGCGGGTGAGCGGTCACTGGGAGAAGGTCAGGGCGGGGCAGACCGGACGCCGGATCGTCGACGAGGCCAAGGCGATGCACGCGGCGGCCATCGTGATGCCGATGGCTCACGACGGCAGCGGCTTCGGCCGGGCGCTCGCCACGGTGCTCCGCGAACGCCCTTGCCGGGTGATCGTCGAATCGCTCCCGCGACCGCAGCGCCGGCGGCCTTCCGTGGCGGCGTAGCCTTAACAGACGTCGATGAGAGATTGGCGAGTTGGTCCGAGCTCCTTGAGGCTGGGGCGTGGCGTCGCGAGGCGGGAGCGGGGGCGCGCGAACGTCGTCGGGAGCGCCGTGATCGGGCTGGAGATCGTGCTCTCGGTGGCCATCGCCACCGGTGGGGTGGCCGTGCTTCAGTCCAGCACGCCCGTGAACGGCCTGGCCATCCTGTACCTGCTCGCGGTACTGGCCGTGGCCGTCCGCCACGGGCAGGTGCCGGCGCTGATCACCGCCGTGCTCGGCGTGCTCACGCTCAACTACTTCTTCCTCCCGCCGCGCCATCAGCTGGACATCGCCCACTCCCAGGACGTCGTCGAGCTGGCCGTGCTGTTGATCGCAGCCGTCGTGGTGGGGCGGCTGGCCGCGGTCGCCCGCGAGCGAGCCGCCGAGGCTGAGAGCCGCGCGTCGCTCGCGGCCGACCGCGAGCGCGAAGCCACCCTGCTCGCCGAGGTCGCCTCGGCCATCCTGGCCGGGAACAGCGTGGGGACCCAGCTCGAGACGATCGGCAAGCGGATCGCGGCGGCCACCGGCGCCGAGCGAGCCCGCGTGGTGCTCGAGCGGGTCCCGGCACCGCGCTCGGACGAGATCAACGTCCCGCTACATGCCCGTGCCGGCAACGCCTGGCTTTACCTGACCCGCGACGTGAGCTGGGAGCTCACGGCGATCGAGCGGGTGGCCGCGCCAATCGGGCGGCTGATCGACGTGGCGGTGGAGCGTGAGCGCGTTTCCGAGCGCGCCGCCGACACCGAGGCGGCCCGGCGGGCCGAGGTGGCCAAGACGGCGATCCTGCACGCGATCTCGCACGACCTGCGCTCGCCGCTGACCGCGATCACCACCGCGGGCTCGACGCTCGCGCTCGGGGTGTCGGAGGCCGAGCGGGCCGAGCTGATCGAGGTGATCGAGTCCGAGAGCGCGCGGCTGGCCAAGCTGGTCGACGACTTGCTCGACCTGTCGCGCATCGAGTCGGGCGCGGTGGCGCCGCAGGCCGACTGGTGCGACCTGCACGACGTGGTTGCCTCGGCGGCCGCTCACGCCTCGGGCTCGGACGAGCACCCGATCGAGTTCCGGTTGCCGGCCGAGCTCCCGCTCGTGCGAGCCGACGCCGCGCAGCTCGAGCGGGTGTTCTCGAACCTGATCGAGAACGCGATCAAGTTCTCGCCTCCTGGCGCGCCGGTGCGGATCACCGGCGGGGCGAGCGCCGGCCGAGTCGCGGTGCGGGTGGCCGACCAGGGGAGCGGAATCCCGCGCCGGTACCGCTCGCAGGTGTTCGAGCCGTTCTTCCGTGGCCGCGGCGGGCCGGGAGCCGGCGATTCAGGCGGCGGTGGGGCCGGGTCCGGACTCGGGCTGGCTATCTGCCGCGGCTTCGTCGAGGCCAACGGCGGTCGGATCGTTCTGCAGACCGGACGGGACACCGGGACGATCTTCACGGTCAGCTTCCCGGTCGCCTCGCAGCCGGCCAGCGCGGTCGGGGCCTGATCATGAGCGCCACGGCGCCGCGGGTTCTCGTCGTTGATGACGAACCGCAGATCGTCCGGGGGCTGAAGATCCTCCTGCGCAGCGCCGGCTACACCGTCGAGGCGGCCGAGACGAAGGCCGATGCGCTGGTCGAGCTGGTGTCGCGCCCCCCCGACGCGCTGGTACTCGACCTGGTCCTGCCCGACGGGCGCGGCGTCGAGATCTGCGAGGAGGTCAGGCGCTGGAGCCGTCTGCCCATCCTGGTTCTGTCGGCCGTGGGCGACGAGCGCGAGAAGGTGCGGGCCCTCGACGCCGGCGCCGACGACTACGTGACCAAGCCGTTCGGCACCGACGAGCTGCTGGCCCGGCTGCGGGCGCTGCTCCGCCGCTCGGTCGACGTCGGGGGAAGCCCCCGAATCGAGATCGGGGCGCTGACGATCGACCTGGCTGACCGTCTCGTCACCCGGGACGGCGAGCCCGTTCACCTGACCCCGATCGAATTCGACCTGCTTCGCGTGCTCGCCCAGCATCAAGGCCGGCTGGTCACCCAGCGCCAGCTGCTGCGCGAGGTGTGGGGGCCGGAGTACGGGGCCGAAACGCACTACCTGCGGGTGCACGTAGCGCACATCCGGGCCAAGCTCGAGCCCGATCCGTCCCGGCCGCAATACGTCATCACGGAGCCGGGGGTGGGGTACCGGCTGCGCGACCCGTCGGCCTAGCTCACCGTCACAGCGGGACCTGAGAGCCCAGAATCACGGTGCGGTTGGTCGGGAGTCCGAAGTGCTCGATCGCGCTGGACGCATTACGCGCCATCGCGATGAACAGGTTCTTGCGCCAGCGCCGCATGCCGGGCGAATCCGATGGGGTGATGGTGATCCGCGAGACGAAGTAGGAGGCATGTTCGAGGTCCAGGTTGCGCTCGAGCAGCCCTTGCTTGCGAGCCTCCACCAGCGCCTCAGGGATGTTGGGGTCGTCGTGATAGCCGAACCGGGCGGTCAGATGGACGACCTTGAACAGCCCACGGCCGAGCACCTCGACGGCACAGCGCTCAAAGGTCTGCACGTGCGGGATGCTGATCGTCTCGACCGAGACGATCACGACCTTCTCGGGCAGCGTATGGGTGTATTCAACACCCGCGCGCATCGCCAAGGGCGTGGTGTCCTTGTCCCGGCAGAGAAAGACGGCTACCCCAGGGCTTCTGATCAGCGACTTCTTCGCGGCCAGAGCGTCCAGGAACCCGTCCAAGGAGCCCTCCTGGGCCACGCGGTTCCGCGTCACGATCACCTGGCCACGGCGCCAGTTGATCATCACGATCGACATTACGAGGCCCATCCCCAGAGGGAGCCAGGCGCCGTGGGCGATCTTCGCGATGTTCGAGCTGAAGAACGCGATCTCGACGGTCAGGAACAGCAGCGCGACGAGCGCCAGCTTCAGCTTGGAGGTGCCCCAGAGAAGCCGAGCCACGGACAGGAACAGCAGAGTGTTCAGGATGAAGGTTCCGGTCACCGCTACGCCGTAGATATCGCCCAGTCTGGTGGCAGACCGGTAGACGAGGGTCAGGGCGACGACGCCGACGCACAGGATCCAGTTGACGATCGGGACATAGATCTGGCCCTCGACCTTCGAGGTGTGTCGCACGGTGAGACGGGGCAGGAAGCCAAGCTGCACGGCCTGCTTTGCCACCGAGAAGGATCCGGAGATCACGGCCTGCGAGGCGATCACGGTCGCCACAGCGGCCAGGATCACCATCGGCCAGAGCGCCCAATGGGGAGTCATCTGGTAGAACGGGTTGAACGTGCCCGCGTCCTTCGCCAGCGTCGGGTGGTGAAGGATGAACACGCCCTGCCCCAGGTAGTTGAGCATCAGCGCCGGCAGAGCGAAGCCGAACCAGCCCAGGCGGATGGGGCCGGCACCGAAGTGGCCCCGATCGGCGTAAAGCGCCTCGGCGCCCGTCACCGCGAGCACGACACCGCCGAGCACCAGATAGCCCTGAATGCCGTGATCGGCCATGAACCGAACGGCCCAACTGGGGGATAGGCCCTGGAGTACCGCGGGGTCCTTGACGACCTGGCTGAGGCCAACCAGCCCGATCACGGAAAACCAGACCAGGATCACGGGACCAAACAACCACCCGATCGTTCCTGAGCCGAACCGCTGGAGGACGAACAGGCCGAGCAGGATCGCCACGGACAGCGGCACGACCAGATGGGCCAAGGCCGGGGTCGCCACCTGCACGCCCTGGATCGAGCCGAGGACCGAGATGGCAGGCGTAATCATGCCGTCGCCGAAGAACAGCGCCGCCCCGAAGATCCCCAGCGTGACGAGCAGCGCCCCGTGCGTCACCTTGTTGCGTTGGAGCAGCGCGGTCAGCGCCATGATCCCGCCGTCACCGCGGTTGTGCGCACGCATGATGAACCCCGCGTACTTGATCGAGACGACGACCATCAGCGCCCAGAAGATCAATGACGCGACGCCGTAGACCCCCGCCGGCGTGATGTGTGACGTGGCTCGATACGAGCTGAAGATGACCTGCTCGGTGTACAGCGGGCTGGTTCCGATGTCGCCGTAGACAACCCCGAGTGCGCCCAGCACGAGAGCCGCCCTGCCGGCATGCGCGACGACATCCCGCTGCGAATCGGCCAGGGCCTCGAACCGGCGTCTCGTCGCCTCGGACTCCTGCTCGCGGGCGCTTACCTTCGGTGGGGCCCAGTATCCGAGCTTGTGGGCCGCCTCGTTGAAGCTTCGGCGCTCCGATGCGCTCATGGCATCCCGTCCACGGGATCGGTCGGTTCCATTGCGGCGGCTGCAACGCGCAGGCGATTGCCGAGCGCTCCCGGCACGGCCGGGCGGTACAGCGAGCTCGTCGCGTCGGTGAGCAGAAGTTGCAGCATCGCCACGCCGTGCGCCGCGACTGGCTCATGAGCCCGGAGCCGCCACGCGATCGCCGAGAGCATGGTGCGGGCGTCGAGCACTTCGCTGGGGTGCGGGCGGGCCGCGGCGCTGAAGCCGGTGACTTCCTCCGCCGCGCGGACAGCGCGTGACAGCCCGGCGGCCAGCTGGCGACGGCTGCGCCGTCGCGTGATTCTCCGAGCTCTGAGCGCGAGTTCGTCAGTGCGCCAGGGGCTCATCCCCGCCGCGAGCTGGCGGTCGAGCTCCGCGCTTCGCCACCGGACGATCAGCGCCAGGCGCAGCCGCCGCCACAAACGGCGGCGCGTACCCAGCGCGACCCAGTCGGCGGGCGGCGGCTCCGAGGGCCGTATCGGCGGGCGGGTAATCGACACCGTGCCCTGATGCTGTGTCCGGCAGCGTCAACGCGGCGTGTTAAATCGCCTGGCGCGTATACAGATCTTGTGAAGATCCGCTGTGGTAGTTGGCTTCTTAGCGGATTCTCTACGGCAAGGCCCGGATCCTTAGCGGCTCATTGACGCCGTAATACCTACTGTCGATGCGGGCAAATGGCTCGCATTGAGCAGCATGGGCTGCGGCGCAGCGTCGGGGTGGGCGGTCTGTTCGCAACCGCCTACGGCAACGTGGGCTCCTCGATCTATTACGCGCTCGGGCTGGTCGCCGCCTACGCCCTTGGACTGACGCCGGTCGTGTTCATGCTGGCCGGCGGGCTGTTCGCGCTCACGGCCAAGACGTACGCCGAAGGCGCCTCCATGCACCCGGAAGCGGGGGGATCGTCGTCGTTCGCCCGTCACGCGTTCAACGAATTGGTCTCGTTCTTCGCGGGCTGGGCGCTCAGTCTTGACTACATCCTCACGATCGCGATCTCGGCGTTCTTCGTGCCGCACTACCTGGGTGCGTTCTGGCCGGCGCTCACCCACCCGCCCGGAGACGTGATCGGCGGGCTGATCGTGATTGCGCTGCTGGCGTGGCTGAACATCCGCGGGATCGGCGAGTCGGCGAAGCTCAACCTCGTCCTCGCGGTGCTCGACCTCGCCACGCAGGTCCTGATCATCTGCATCGGCGCGGTGCTCGTGCTCAACCCATCGCTGCTCGTCCACCAGGTCGAACTTGGCTCGACGCCGACCTACTCGCACCTTATCTTCGCGCTGTCGCTGGCGATGCTCGCCTACACCGGGATCGAGACCGTCTCGAACATGGCCGAGGAAGCGCGCGACCCCGGCCGGGACGTGCCGCGCGCGGTCAACTACATCCTGATCGCGGTGCTCGGCGTGTACGCCGGCATGACCGTGGTGGCGCTGTCGGCGCTGCCGGTGATCGGGCACGGCACCGGTGCTTACACGCTGCTGGGAGAGACACCGGCGCGCGGCGGCTATCAGAACGATCCGGTGCTCGGGATCATCTCGCACCTCGGGCTTGCGACCGGGGCCACGCACGTGCTCCGCTACTACGTCGGCGTGCTCGCCGCGACGATCCTGTTCATCGCCACCAACGCCGGGCTGATCGGGATCTCGCGGCTGTCGTGGTCGCTGGCCGAGCACCGCCAGATCCCGGGGATCTTCGCCCGGCTGCACCCCAAGCACCGGACGCCGTGGTTCACGATCCTGGTCTTCTCGGTGTTCGCGGGAGCCCTGCTGATCCCGGGCAAGACCGATTTCCTGGGCAACCTGTACTCGTACGGCGCGATGCTGTCTTTCACCACCGCGCATGCCGCGATCATTGCTCTGCGCATCAAGGATCCCGAACGCGCGCGCCCATACCGGATCGGGGTGAACATCCGATTCAGGGGCGCGGCGATCCCGATCAGCGCGGTCGTGGGCGGGATGGGGACGTTCGCCGCCTGGGTCTCGGTGCTCGCGTTGCACGTCGACGCTCGCTACGTGGGGAGCGGCTGGATGGTCTTGGGGCTGATCGGCTACGTCTACTACCGCCGCAGCCAGGGTCTCGACCTGACCAGCCACCACAAGATCGAGCGGCGCGAGCGGCCCGCCTTCTTCGTCGAGCTCGAATACCACTCGGCGATCGTGCCGATCTTCGGCACCGACGTCGACGCCTCGGCTCTGCGGGCGGCTGCGAAGCTGGTCGGCGAGGGGGCCACGGTTGAAGCGGTGTACATCCTGCGGGTGCCCAACCAGCTCTCGCTGGATGCCGGTCTGCACGACGAGGAGCAGCTCGGGCTGAGCGTGCTCGAGAGCGCGAAACTGGCCGGACGGAAAGCGGGACTAAAGGTCGAGACGAGGCTGATCCGCACCCGGAGCCCGGGCGCGGCGATCGTGGAGGAGGCCGAGCGCCATCACGCCGAGATCATCTATCTGGGCACCGCCCACGCGCCGCCGTCCGAGCGGGCCCTGGGCCCCACCGCCGCTTACCTGCTCGCGCACCGGCCCTGCCGGGTGGTGATCGAGACCTCACCCGAGGACGGTCGTAACGGTGCTTCGAGCGGCCGGGGCGCCTCGCAGGTCCGGCCGGCGTCCGTGGACGAAGGGCGCCGGGCGCGGGAGCGTCAAACCGCGAACCGGTAGCCCACGCCCGGGTCGGTGCGGATGTAACGGCGCCCCTCCGGCGGCTCGATCTTGCGGCGCAGGTTGGCGATGTGCGCCCGCAGCACCTGAGTGTCCTCGCCGTAGCCGGGCCCCCACACCGCGGTCAGCAGCTCGCGGTGCGTCATCAGCCGGCCCCGATTGCGCACCAGCTGGCGGAGCAGGTCGAACTCGGTGGGGGTTAGATGGACTTCGTGGCCGTCGACCTGCACGCTGCGGCGGGCCAGGTCGACCTCGAGACCGTCCATGCGCATCTGGGCCTCCTCGGGACCGGGGGCAATCCGGCGCAGGTTCGCCTGCAGGCGGGCGATCAACTCGCGCGGCCCGAACGGCTTGGTCACGTAGTCGTCGGCGCCGGCGGCAAGCGCCCGGACCTTGGCGTCCTCGTCGCCTACCGCCGAGAGCACGATCATCGGCATCTCGGTCCACTCGCGCAGGCGCCGGCACAACTCGACGCCGTCCATGTCGGGAAGCAGGAGGTCGATGATCGCCGCGTCCGGTGGCTGGAGCGCGGCCGCGTCGAGTGCCTCCTCGCCGGTTGAGGCCGGCAGCGCCTCGAACCCGGCCTCACGCAGGATCACTCGAAGCGCGCGCAGGATCTGCTGCTCGTCATCGACGACCAGCACGCGTGGGCGAGGCTGGTCGGTCATGTGTGTAGGGGCACTGCAGACTCCTCGATGGGCAGCGAGACCACGAAGCTGGATCCCTGGCCGGGCAGCGATTCGACCGTGATCGTCCCGCCGTTGGCCTCGACGAAGCCCTTGGCGATGGCCAAGCCCAGGCCGGAGCCGCCCCACGGCTCGCCCGTCGAGGCCGGACCTCGGTAAAAGGGTTCGAAGATGCGGGCGCGCTCGGCAGGATCGATGCCGGGACCCTGGTCGACGACCCGCACGACGACGCGCGAGCCGCTCTGGCGTACGTGCACGGACACCGGCAGGCCGCCCGAGTAGCGCAGCGCGTTCTCGAGCAAATTCGCGAACGCGCGCTCGAGGTGAGCGGCGTCGGCCCGGATCGGCGGCACGTCGGCTGGGGTCGCGATTCGCACGTGGTCGTTGGCTCCGGATACACCGTCCCGTGCCGCGAGGATCACGTCCTCGAGCGAAACCCAGTCTCTGCGCGGCTCCGCGTGACCGGCCTGGAGTCTCGACAGGTCGAGGAGCTTCTCGACCAGCGTGGCAAGCTGCTCGCCCTCCTGCACCACCGCCGCGCTCAGCTCGTTCCGCTCGGTGGCGGTCAGCGACTCGCTGCCCAGGGCATGACCCGCAGCCACGATCGCAGTCACCGGTGTCCGGAGGTCGTGCGAGACCGCGCGCAGCACCGCTGTCTTTACGTCGTCGGAGCGCCGCAGCGCCTCGGTCTCGACCGCTTCGGCCTGCAGGGCGTCGCGCCGCAGGGCGATTGCCACCAGCGCTCCCAACGCCGGCACCACCACCGAGCGCAGTCGTTGCTCGTCGTCTGCCGACAGATTTCGGGGCACGAGCAGCGTCGCCACCTGCGACCCGTCCGCGCCACACAGGGCCAGCGCGCGGCGGCGCTCGTCGCCCTGCGTGCTGCCGAGCTCGATCGAGGCCGAGCTCAGCCCGAGCGCGGCGGCCACCCGGTGTGACGTTGCCGCCAGGGCATCGGCGGTCCGCGCGCCGGCCAGCAGCTCGCGGGCCAGGGCGGCCGCGAGGTCGGCCTCCGTACGGCGCCTATCCGCCTCGCCGGCCCGGCTCCGAGCGAGCTCCGCCATCGCGCTCACGGCCACCGCAACGATCGTGAACGCGCCGAGGGCGACCCAGTTGCGACTGTCGGCGATCGTGAAGCGCCCGGTGGGCGGGAGGTGGAAGAAGTTGAAAGCCGCCGCGCTCAGAAACGAGGTGGCGAGTCCGAGCGGCAGCCCCCAGTAGGCCGAGACCACCAGGACGGCGGGCAGATACACGACGCTCAGCGACACGACCGGAGCGATGTCCTTCAGCGCGTAGATCGCGGCCGTCGCCGCCGCCACCGAGGCCAGCGCCACGACGACGCCCAAACCCAGATTTGGCCTGGACGCGCGCAAGGCTCACGCCGTGCCCGCGCCTCCGTACGAAGCCGGGGGCGCCGCCGCCGACTCGTATTGGGCGATCTGTTGGAGCAGTGCCGCCGGGCTGGTGCCGCCGAGCACGCGCAGCCGGGGAACGCGGTAGGGATCCTCGTTGCGGTTGGCCCATCCCGGGATGACCGTGGTCGAGCCGACGAACCCGGCCGCCTTGACCTCGGCGATCACGGTGGTGTTGTAGTGACCCGACGGGTAGCAGAACCAGTTCACCGGGACGCCGTAGCGCTTCTGGAGCATCTGGCGCGCCGTGGCCACCTGGTAGTGAAGCTGGGAAGCGTCGAGCGCGATCAGGTCGGCGTGACTGATTCCCTGGGTGTCGAGCTCCCACCCCGCGGCCAGCAGCCCGCGAACCTGGCTTTCGGTCAGGCCGCCCTCGGAGGGCGGCAGGCCGCTCAGCTGGATGTTCTCGTCGCCCACCCAGCCCAGGCGCTTGAGGATCGGCATCGCGTTCACGTACTGGGAGGCGTAGCCGTTGTCGAAGCTGAGGACGATCGGCTTGCCCGGCCCGAGCGGGACGCCCCGGGTCCAGTAGGCCCGGAGCTGATCCATGGTCACCGCGTGCCAGCCGGCCGCCTTCAGCGCCTGCACCTGGGCGGCGAACTCGTCCGCGGGGACGTACAGCCCCGGGAACGGTGCGCCGGGCGGGGGTGGGTTGATCACGTGGTACATCAGCACCGGCACGGTGGCGGTTCCCGGCTTGCCGGTGGCCACGCCGTGGACCGTGGAGCCGGGAACGCCGTTTCGCGTGGACACGACGTGCCGGGTCGCGACCCGCTTCAGAGCGTGCGTCTGCGACGAGGCCTTCGGCGGAGTCGAATGAGACCCGCCCCCACTGGTGGCCGCGTAGGCGATCGCGCCCGCCGACACGATCACCACGAGCAGGGCGCCCACCGCAATCAGGCGAGCCCGGCGGGCGCGGGCTCGCCGCTCGCGCTCCCGGGCCAAGCGCCGCGCGCGGATCTGTTGCTCGCGGATCTGGCGCTCATTCATGAGCCCACGAGCGTACCCCCCACGAAGGCGAAGTACATGACGATCAGCGCCACGGCGCCGGCGCGGCGCATGCCTGCGGGGCGAGCGAGCAGGGACAGGGTCAGGAGCGTGGCGGCGAGCAGCCACGCGAGCTGGAGCTTGGCCAGCGTCGAGATCGCGGCCAGCGTGACGAACAGCGAGGGGACGACCACGCCCGCGGCGAGGTTGATCGTGTTGCTGTTGAACGTCTCGCCGACCAGCGCCGCACCGCGGCCGGCCCGGCCCAGGCGGACCGCGGTGACCGCGTTCGGGATGCTGGTCAGCGGAGCGAGGATCAGCACGCCGAGGATCGCGTTCGAGACATGCCAGTGGCCGGCCAGAGTCAGCGCGGTCTGCACCATCCCGGCGCTCCCGGCGACGATCACCGCCACGTCGAGCACGATCAGCGCCAGCAGGTGGTGGGTGGGATCCGTGGTCGCCTCGGGCGCGGGCCGCTCCCGCACTCCCGGGGCTGTCCGGGCGCCGGCGAGCACGATCACCAGGTACGGGATCAGGACCAGCGCGGAGCCGCCGGCGGCAGCCCCGGGTGAGAGCCAGCCGAGCAGCAGCGCGCCGGCCACCACTGTGACGAGCAGCCCGACCGTGCCTTCCAGCAGGAGCACTTCGCGAGGGAGCCGGACGGCCCCGGTCAGCAGCGCGCTCAGGCCGATCATCGCCGCCAGGTTGAAGCCGTTGGAGCCGACCAGCACGCCGACCCCGACGTCATGCGCGCCCTTGATCAGCGCGAACAGCGCCGAGGAGATCTCCGGCCCGTCGGCGGCCAGCGCGGTAAGCAGCCCGATCAGCGCCTCGGGGAAGCCGAACCGAACGCCGAGCCGGTCGAGCCGGCGGGCGAACAGGCGCGCCGCCGCCAGCGTGACGACCAGTGAGACCAGGAACAGCGGGGCGGCGAGGAGTGGTGGCATGGGTTTCCGCGGTCGGCGATGACAGCGCCGACCAGACTTCCCGGCTCACCCGGTGGTGAACTTATCGGAAGGACTCCACGCCCGTGCGGCGAAACGCAGACCATGCTTCTCAGACGCCGCTCCCCGCAGATCGACGGCCGCCCGGTCGACCCGGCCGAGGGCTTCGAGCACCTGTCGGCTGGGTCGATCACGGTGCTCAAATGGCTCAAGGCCAACCAGGTCGAGTTCGTGCTCGTCGGTCCAGTGGCCGAGGCCATTCGCGGAGGCGCCGGTTCGCCCGGTCCGGTCGCGATCGTCCCGGCACCCTACCGCCGCAACTTCGAGCGCCTCTGGCGCGCGCTGGATGGCGCGCAGGCTCGTCCCCGTCCCGATGGCGGGGCCAAGGACGGCCGCGAGATCCGGCCGTCGAAGCTGTCCCCTGATGCCCGGCCCGGCTCCCAGCGCTGGATGCTCGGCACCGGACCCCACTATCTGGACGTCGAGGGACAGCCGAGTGGGACGCCCGGCTATCAGGAGCTGCTCTACGAGGCCGGCCGCTACGAGCTGGCTGCCGGTCTGACCGTGGACGTCGCCTCGCCCGAGGACATCGAGCACTACGCGCACCTGCGCCGCACCGGCACCTCTCCGGAGATGCGCATAACTCGCGCCGCACCGCACGAGGTCGAGGCGAACTCGACCTAGGTCTGGGGCGGCACCGGCATGCGTCGCTAGCCTCGGACGTATGCCGATTCGCCCCAGAACCGCGCTGCTGGGCGCCGGCATCAGTCTGGTGGTGCTGGCGCTGGTCTGGTTCGCCACCGCTCACGTTGGCTTCTTCCGGCACGCCGACGACTCCGGCTTCGTCCAGTTCTACAACCTGCATGACCACAGCGTCGTGGTCTGGATCGCGCGCCATTTTGTAAGGGCGTTCGACCCCGACCCGTACGTGTACCTGGTTCTGGCCGCACTGGTCGTCGCGCTGCTCCGTCGCCGGCCCCGGGTAGTGCTGGCGATCGGCGCGATCGTCCTCGGCGCGAACGCGACGACCGAGTTGCTCAAGCACGTTGTTCCGTCGCCCCGCCCGGTCGATCCGTTCTTCGGGTTGTCATCGTGGCCGAGCGGCCACTCGAGCGCGGCGATGTCGCTGGTCCTCGTGTCGGTTCTCGCCGCCCCGGCTCGCCTGCGCCCGGCCGCGGCGGCGCTGGGGGCGTGCCTGGCCATCGCGGTCGGCTACTCGGTCCTGGCCACCGGACTGCACTATCCGAGCGACGTGCTCGGTGGCTATCTGGTGGCGGCTGTATGGACCCTCGCGATCGTCGCCGGGTTGCTGGCCGCCGAGCGGCGCTGGCCACTTGACCGGACCAGCAGCAGCCCGTCGATCTCGCTCCGGGCCGTCCTCGGCGCCCCAGGGGCTGTGATCGGCGGCGCGGTCGTGCTCGGCACGATCCTGGCGGTCAGCCGCCCGCACGACGTGATCTCCTACGCGCGTGCGCACCAGGCGTTCGTGCTCGAGGCGGCGGGTATCGCGGCGCTCAGCCTGGCCGTTTCGACCGCGGTGCTGCTGAGCGTCCGGCGTTAGTTACCAGACAGCGTGTACTCGGTTTCGACCGCTTTCCGCCCACTCGGCGTGTGTGCTGCGGTGAACGGTGGGTTTGTCGGCTCTTGGTACGGGGATTTGCCCACTCGGCGGGCGGGGACAGGCGACCGGGGCGTCTGTCGGTCTGGCTGGTCAAGGCCCTTGCGAGGCTATGACCGGTAGCGGCCCGGCTCCCACAGCGGCTCGTCGCCGCCGTTCGCGCCCCGGCTGAGGATGAACAGCAGATCCGACAACCGGTTCAGGTAGCGCACGACCTCGGCGTTCACGTCGTCGCCGCACGCGATGGCCAGCCGCTCGGCCCGCCGGCACACCGTGCGGCAGACGTGGAGCTGCGCCGCCGCCCGGGAGCCGCCCGGCAGCACGAACGACTTGAGAGGCTTGAGCGTCGCGTTGACCTCGTCGCAGCGCTCCTCGAGCCACGCGGTCTGCTCGGGGATCACCCTCAGTCGCTCACGCTCGGGGTCCTCGGGCGCCGAGATGTCGGCCCCCACGTCGAACAGGTCGTTCTGGATCCGCTGCAGCCAGTCCGCGTAGTTCGCCGGCAGGTCCTCGAGCGTGAGGGCCAGGCCGACGTGGGCGTTCAGCTCGTCCACCGTGCCGTAGGCCTCGATCCGCGGGTGGGTCTTGGGCACCCGGCTCATGTCGCCCAGATGCGTCTCGCCGGAGTCACCCAGACGCGTGTATATGCGGGTCAGGTTTACTGTCATCGCCCGTCTGCGAGTCTAGAGGCCCGCCGGGCGGTGACCAGCACGGCGAGCATGCTCGAGCGGATCGGACGACCGAGCCGTTCGCCGATCTCCCGGTTGGCCTGTTCGAGCGCGCGTCGCTGGGCGGGAGACATGCGGTGATACGGCGACGCGGTGCGAAACAGCGCATTGAGCTCGTCCGCCGTCTGCTCGACCAGCGACGGCACAACGGCGACATCCGCCTCGGCGAACAGCTCGGCGGCGTAGCTGCGCGCCACCGGCTGGCCGCCGACCCACGCCCACACGTCCGAGACGTTCGCTCGTCGATCGGAGACTCCAGCCAGGATCGTCTCGAGATCGCGGAGCGGGGGCCACTCGGCGGCGATCGCTGGCGCGGCACCGGCGAGCGCAGCCAGCAGCGCGTCCGCGTCGGCTGCGGTCTCCGGGTCCCGCACACCGCAGTGCTGGATCAACGCCAGCAAGCCGCCGGGGGCGAGCGACCGGGCAACCTTTCGCCAGCTCACGTCGGGATCGAGCCAGTGAAACGCCGCGGCCGAGAACACGACGCGAAACGGCTCGGCCAGCTCGGCGTCCTCAAAGCGGCGGTTGACGAACTCCACGCCGGGCGCGGCCTGCTCGGCGAGGGAGATCAGGTTCTGGCCCGGCTCGACCGCGGTCACCGACAAGCCCCGGGCCACCAGGCTTCGGGTCAGCTGGCCGGTGCCGCACCCGATCTCGAGCACTCGGTCACCCGTGGCCAGGCCGCCGGCCTGACAGACCAGGTCGATCAGCTGGTCGGGATAGGTCGGGCGGTGGCGGTCGTACTCGGCCGCCATCGTGTCGAACACGGCTCCGTAGCGGCGGGCGATCGCAGTCTGGGACATGTCGCGACCAACCTACCGGGGGAGGACGACGGCGGTACCATCTGCTCGTTCGAGGTCGGTGGTCATGGGAAGCCGGTTGGAATCCGGCGCGGACCCGCCACTGTGATCGGGGACGCCGTTCGCATAGAAGCCACTGACGACGCCAAGTCGCCGGGAAGGCGCGGCCGGTAGGCCCGAAAGCCAGGAGACCAGCCTCCGACCACAAAGCCAACAGCCCTCGTGGAAAGGGGTGGCCCTCATGAATCGCAAGACCCTCGGCGCTCTGCTTGGAGCGCTCGTCCTGTCCCTCGCCGTCTCAGGCGTGGCCGCGGCCGCCAGGTCCGGCCCGGCGGTGAGCGTGCAGGTCAAGACGCTCAACAAGACGCTGTTGAAGGCGACCGGCGTGCACGGAGAGAAAGGCTCAATCACGAAAGGGAAGACGCCCAAAGGAAAGTGCCCGGGCGCCAGCGCGGCCGGCGCGCTGGACGTCGCCACTCACGGCCGGTGGACCGGTACGTACTTCGCCAGCGTTTCGGGGATCTTCGTGACCTCGATCCTCGGAGTGAAGCCGCCGGGCCACGACTTCTGGGAGCTGGTCGTCAACGGCAAGCCCGCGAGCACGGGGATCTGCTCGGTCAAGCTCCACCCCGGGGAGCGGCTGCTGTTCAAGATCGCCAAGTGACGTACCGGGTCCCAGCCACGGCGGGCGCGGTCGCGATTGCGGTCGTGCTCGCCGGCTGCGGCCTCGGCGCCGGCAAGGGAACCTCGGATGTCGCGGTGACCGTGACCCGCAACTTCGGGGCCGCTTCCGTCGGCTCGGCCAGCGAGCCGAAGGTGCCCGGATCGCAGACCGTGATGCGACTGCTCGAGCGGTCCTTTCGGGTCACCACGCGCTTTGGCGGCGGGTTCGTGCAGTCAATCAACGGGGCGTCCGGCACATCCTCGCGACATGACTGGTTCTACTACGTGAACGGGCTTCAGGCGACTCTCGGCGCAGCCGGCACCTCGGTCCACAGAGGCGACCGGATCTGGTGGGACCTGCACGACTGGAGCGCAACCGACTCGATCCCGGCCGTCGTCGGCTCGTTCCCCGAGCCGTTCGTGCACGGCACAAAGGGTCGGCGCCTTCCGACCACACTGGCATGCGCCCCGGATGCCGGGGCGGCGTGCAAGCGCGTCGCGGCCGAGTTCAAGTCCCTCGGTATCGCCACCCCGACCGTCCTGATCGGGACCGGCTCCGGGCCTGACTCGCTGGCCGTGGTCGTCGGGACCTGGCGCGACCTTCACGGAGAGCTTGCCGCGTCGCTGGTCGAGCACGGCCCGGGCTCGAGCGGGGTGTACGGACGCTTCACACCGAGCGGGTCCAAGCTGCAACTGCTGAACGCGGGCGGACAGGTCGTGCGGACGCTGGGTCCGGGCGCGGGACTGGTCGCCGCCACCGGCCAGAGCTCGACCGGGACAGTCTGGATGATCACCGGCACCGACGCCGCCGGCGTGTCGGCGGCGGCGGCCGCACTCACGCCGGCCCGGCTACGCGACCACTTCGCGCTGGCCGTGGCCGGGAAGGCAGAGTTCCCGCTGCCGCTGGAGGGTTCGGCGTGAGCTACCGCCGGCGGGCCAGCCCGCTGCACGCGGCCCGGGCCGCGGCCGGCTGCGCGTACTGCTTGTCGCTGCTGGTGGCCGCGCTGGTGCTGTCGGCTCCGGTCGCGCTCGGCGCGGTGTTGCTCGCGATCGCCGGTGCCGGCGTGGGAGCGAAGGTGGGGCGGGAGATGCGCCGGGCGGCGCTGTTCGCCACGGGCCTCGGCCTGGCCGTGATGCTGATCAACGCGCTGGTCGTGCGCGACGGGCTCACGGTGATCGCCCGGCTGGGGGATCTGCCCATGTTCGGCCAGACCGACGTCACACTCGAGGCGACAGTCTCGGGGGCCGTGCTCGGGGCGCGTGCGGTGGCGCTGGTCTTGTGCGGGGCGCTGTACACCGCCGCGGTCGATCCCGACCAGGTGCTCCGGCTGTTCCGGCGCTTCTCGTTTCATTCCGCGCTGACCGCCACGCTGGCCACCCGGATGGTTCCGGTGCTGGCTCGCGACGCCCGGCGCCTGGCCGAGGCCCAGCGCTGCCGTCCCGGTCCCCCGCCCTCGCGCGCACGACTGGTACGGGCGGCGACCGCGGGCGTGCTCGACCGCGCGCTCGACGTGGCCGCGGCGCTCGAGGTGCGCGGTTACGGATCGGCCCGCCGAGCGCCCCGCGGAACCGGGCTCCGACGAGCGTGGTCGCGACATGACCTGGCCTTCACCGCGGCGGCAATCGGGATCACGACGCTCGCCATCGGCGGTCGCGTCGCCGGCCTGGAGCGGTTCAGCTCCGACCCGGCCCTGCACGTGCCGGTCAGTGCCGGTGGCCTTGCCGTGGCGGCCGGCCTGCTCGTGTGCGCGCTGCTCCCGTTCGCCGATCGGAGGGGGATCGAGCGGTGAGCGTCCTCTCGCTGGAGCGGGTCACGTACTGCTATCCCGGCGCGCCCACACCCGCGCTCGCCGACGTGAGCGTCGAGGTCGCCCCGGGAGAGATGGTCGTGCTGGCCGGCGGGTCGGGCTCGGGCAAGTCGACGCTGCTGCGCGCGGCCAACGGCCTGGTGCCCCACTTCCACGGCGGCGTGTTCGCCGGCCGCGCGACCGTCGCGGGCATGGACACCCGCGAGCACGGCCCGGGGGCGCTGGCCGCCGCGGTCGGCACCCTGTTCCAGGACCCCGAGACTCAGGTGGTGATGGGCACGGTCCGGGCTGAGCTCGCACTTCCGCTCGAGAACCGGGGCGAGACCGCGCCGGCGGTGGCCCGCGGGGTGGAGGAGGTGGCGCTGGCGCTGGGGATCGCGCATCTGCTCGACCGTCCGACCGACGAGCTCTCGGGCGGCGAGCTCCAGCGGGTCGCGCTGGGCGCCGCGCTGGTCGGACGGCCCGAGCTGATCCTGCTCGACGAGCCCACCTCGCAGCTCGACCCGGTGGCCGGGGATGAGCTGATCGCGCTGCTCAAGCGGCTCGGCGAGGACTTCGACACCGCGATCGTCCTGGCCGAGCACCGGCTCGAGCGCTGCCTGCCGTTCGCGGACCGCGCGATCGCGATGCGGGGCGGGCGCGTCGTGTGCGACGCAGAGCCGGCCGATTTCCTTGCCTGGGCCGCTGCCGAGGCGCCCGAGCTGGCCACGCCGGGAGCCCGGCTCCTCTTCGGGCTCGGTCTGGCGCCGGTGGCCGGGGTGAAGCGGGCTCGCTCGGCCCTGCGCGGGCGGGGGCTCATCCCCGCCGCGGACACGCCGGCCGTGAGCGCCCTGCGCCGGTCCGGGCGCGAGGCGATCCGGTTCGAACGGGTGTGGCACGAGCTCGACCGCGGGGCCGCCATCCTGCGCGGCCTGTCGCTCTCGGTCCGCGCCGGCGAGCGAGTCGCGCTGATGGGGCGAAACGGCGCCGGCAAGTCGACCCTGCTCCGTCACGCCGCCGGCCTGATGCGCCCGACGCGGGGGAAGATCGAGTCGGCCGGAAGGGTGGCCCTGCTCTTGCAGAACCCGACCGACTACCTCGTGCACGATCGGGTCGAGCAGGAGGCGTCCGCGGCCGCGCTGGCTACCGTCGGTCTCGGCGATCCCGCCGTGTACGAGCGTCACCCGCGCGATCTGTCGGGCGGTGAGAAGCAGCGGCTGGCCCTCGCGATCGTGCTTGACGATCCCGCTCACGAGGCGGTCGTGGTGTGCCTGGACGAGCCCACCCGCGGGATGGACCGTCGTCGGAAGGACGAGCTGGCCGCGCTGTTGTGCGAGCTCGATGCGGCGGTGATCGTCGCCACCCATGACCCTGAGTTCGCGGCGGCATTCGCCGAGCGGGTGATCCTGCTCGCCGATGGCGCGCCGATCGCCGACGGATCGCCGAGCGAGGTCCTGGCGGGCGGGACGTACTTCGCCACTGAGACGGCGCGAATCCTGGGCGGTGTCGGCGGCGCGCTGCGCCCCGAGGACGGCATTGTCCTGCTCACGGCGGCGTCGGAGGTGGGGGCGTGACCTGGCAGGTCGGAGCGTTCGCGATCCTCGCCTTGGCGCTGGCCGGTGGCTTCGCGTGGTACGAGCGGATCCATCCTGACGCCAGGATCGTGGCGCTGGTGGGCACGCTGGCGGCGTTCGCCGCGCTCGGCCGGATCGCGTTCGTCGCACTCCCGAACATCAAGCCGACCACCGACATCGTGCTCGTGTCCGGCTACGCGCTGGGCGGCGGGCCCGGGTTCGCGGTGGGAGCGCTGGCCGGGCTGACCTCGAACTTCTTCTTCGGACAGGGGCCCTGGACTCCATGGCAGATGGCAGGCTGGGGGCTGACCGGCGTGATCGGTGCCGGGCTGGCCGTGGTCACCGGACGGCGCATTGGACGCTGGTCGCTGGCCATCGTCTGCACGGTGGTCGGGTTTGGCTACACGATGCTCCAGGACGCGGGGGACTGGGTGACCTACAGCGACCACAGCCTGGCCCAGCTCGGGGTGTACGTGGGCAAGGGCATCGGGTTCGATGCCGTGCACGCGGCCGGCTGCCTGGTGTTCGCGCTCGCCCTCGGGCCGGCGATGATCCATTCGCTGGGCCGGTTCGCCAATCGGTTGCAGGTCAGATGGGCGCCCACGCCCACGCCCGCGCCCGCGCCCACGCAATTGATACTGATTCTGATTCTCAGTCTCATTTTCACGGGGGGCGGCGCGGGCTTGGTGGCCGGCCAGGTCGGCGATGCGCGCGCGGCGAGCACGCCGGCCGGCTACCTGCTGGCCGCCCAGAACGACGACGGCGGCTTCGGCGCCTCACCGGGGGCCGGCTCCTCCCAGCTCTATGCCGGCTGGGCGGCGCTCGGCCTCGCCGCGGCCGGAAACAACCCCCAAGACGTCGCCCACGGCGGGCACACCCTGATCGACTACATCGGCGGCGGCCTGGGCTCGGCCACCGACCCGGGCTCGGTTGAGCGGACGATCCTGGTTCTCCACGCCGCTGGGATCTCGGCGTACAGCTTCGGCGGCCAGAACCTCGTGAGCGCGCTCGAGCGTCACATCCGCCAGAACGGCTCGGTGGCGAACCAGGTCAACTGGACGGCGTTCGCCGTGCTCGCGCTGCGGGCGGCCGGCACCAATCCTCCGGCGGCCACGATCGCCTGGCTGATCCGCCAGCAGGATGCCGACGGCGGGTTCAACTTCGCAGCGCGGGGCGGGCAGAGCGATCCCGACGACACCGGTGCTGCGCTCGAGGCGCTGGCCGGAACCGCGGGGTCGGCCGCTGCCCATGCCCGATCCCGCGCGGTGCGCTTCCTGCGTGGCCAGCAGGACGGCGACGGCGGGTTCGCCAGCCTGCCGGGAGCCGGCTCGAACGCGCAATCGACCGCGTTCGCCGTGCAGGGCCTGCTCGCCGCCGGCGTGAACCCAGGCTCCGTACGCCGCCGCGGCACCTCGCCCCTCGACTACCTGCGCTCGCTGATTGCTGCCGACGGCCACGTGCGCTACGCGCGCGACACCGATCAGACACCGGTGTGGGTCACCGCCGAAGCGCTGATGGCGCTCGACGGCAAGGCGCTGCCGCTGCCCGCGGTTCCGCGCCCGACCCGGGCCCCGCTGCAGCGCCCGGCGACGCCGGCCGTCCCGGCTCGCCCCGCGCCGGCGACGCCGACGGCGGCGACGCCGGCCACGGCGGCCCATCGTCGTGCGCCGACGCACGCGACTCCGCGCCGAGCCTCGCGCACGTCCGCGGCGCCGCCAATCGACCTCGATTCCCTGGCCGGCTACACGGGTGTCCTCACCGAGCTCTCGCTGGCGACCGTCGGCGCGGGCTGAGGACGTACTCGCTAGCCTCCACGCCGCCCCCATGCGGATCGGAGTCCCCAAGGAGTCAGCGGAGGGCGAGCAGCGAGTCGCGCTCGTCCCCGAGGTCGTGCGCAAGCTCGCCGGCGGCGAACGTGGCCTGGAGGTCATCGTGGAGCGCGGCGCCGGCGCGGGCGCCCTGCTTCCGGATGCCCTGTACGAGGAGGCCGGCGCGAAGATGGTCGAGGATCCCGGCGCGGTCTACGAAGCCGAGGTCGTGGTGAAGGTGGCGCCGCCCAGTCCGGATGAGATCGGCCGGCTCAGGTCCGACAGCGTGCTGATCGGGTTCCTCCAACCGCTGACCGCCGGTGAGGCGATCCGGGCGATCGCTCAGACCGGCGCGACCAGCTTCGCCATGGAGGCGATCCCGCGGATCAGCCGGGCGCAGTCGATGGATGCGCTCAGCTCGCAGGCGAACATCGGCGGCTACAAGGCGGTGCTGATCGCCGCCACCGAGATCGGCCGCCTGTTCCCGATGATGATGACCGCGGCCGGCACGATCCGACCGGCGACCGTGCTGGTCCTGGGCGCAGGCGTGGCCGGCCTGCAGGCGATCGCCACCGCCCGGCGGCTGGGCGCCGTGGTGCAGGGCTTCGATGTCCGCGCGGCGGTCAAGGAGCAGGTCGAGTCGCTCGGCGCACACTTCCTCGAGTTCGACCTCGGCGGCGATCTCGAGGGTGCCGGCGGGTACGCCAAGGAGCTCACGCCCCAGCAGCAGCAGCTCCAGCAGAAGCTGATGGCCGAGGCGATCGGCAAGGTCGATGTGGTGATCACGACGGCCGCCGTGCCGGGCCGACGCGCGCCGGTGCTGGTCACCGAGGATGCCGTCAAGCTGATGAAGCCCGGGTCGGTGATCGTCGATCTGGCGGCCGAGACAGGTGGAAATTGCGAGCTGACCGAAGCCGGGAAAACCGTGGTCCGTCACGACGTGAAGATCCTCGGGCCCCTGAACGTCGCCAGCACGATGGCCGAGCACGCCTCGCAGTTGTATTCGCGCAACATCGAGTCGCTGCTCGGGCTGATGATCTCCGACGAGGGCGCACTCTCGCTCGACTTCGACGACGAGGTGATCGCCGGGGCGTGCATCACCCGCGACGGTGAGATCGTCCACGAAGCCGCCAAGGCGGCCGCCGGGGCCACGCCCGCCGCCAGCTCCTGACCTAAGGACCTAGATGAGCACTATCACCGAGATCGCGATCCTCGTCCTGGCCGCATTCGTCGGCTTCGAGGTCATTTCGAAGGTGCCGAACACGCTGCACACGCCGCTGATGTCGGGCACCAACGCAATTCACGGCATCGTGCTCCTGGGCGGACTGCTCCTGATGCACGAGGCCCAAGGCGTGCTCGAGCACGCGCTGCTGGTCATTGCGATCGCCTTCGGGACGATCAACATCGTCGGCGGCTTCCTGGTCACGGACCGGATGCTCGGGATGTTCAAGCGAAAGCCCGACCTGACGGAGGGCGCAGCCGAGAAGGAGATCGAGGGCAAGTGACCCTGGGGACGATCTTCCTTCAGAAGCAGAACTTCATCGACGCCTGCTACATCGTCGCGTTCTCGCTGTTCATCTACGGGATGAGCGGGCTGACCGGGCCGCGCACCGCGGTGCGCGGCAACAAGATCGCGGCGGTCGGCATGGCGGTCGCGTTCGTCGCCACGCTGCTCACCCCGCACGTGCTGAGCGGCTCGAGCACGCCGTGGCTGATGGCGCTCGGACTGGTGATCGGGATCGCGGTCGGAGTTCCGGCCGCGCGCAACGTTCGCATGACCGCGATGCCGCAGATGGTCGCGCTGTTCAACGGCGTGGGCGGCGGAGCGGTGGCGATCATCGCCTGGATCGAGTACCGCCACCAGTTCGCGTCGGGCGGATCGCTGTGGGTCGAGAAGTCGCAGATCCCGACCCTGTTTGCCGCGATCGTCGGCTCGATCTCGTTCTGGGGCTCGAACATCGCGTTCGGGAAGCTCCAGGAGATCCTGCCCGGGCGCCCGATCAAGCTGCCCGGGCAGACGATCATCAACGGTGCCCTGTTCGTGATCTGCGTGGCCTCGGCGATCGTGCTGGCCGCGGGCACGCATTCCCAGGCGCTGTTCGTGCTGGGGATCCTGCTGGCCGCGGCGGTGC
>DATIEI010000323.1:0-16323 GCA_035455845.1 Solirubrobacteraceae bacterium | reverse complement strand
GACCGACCTCGGGTGGTTGCCGCGCCATGACTTCCGGTACGCCCTCGATCGGCTCGCCGAGCATGCGGACCCGTTCAGCCCGTTGACCCGCACGGTCGGGGCCAAGGGCTACCACGAGGTCTCGACCGGTGTGTACACCGTGCGCTGAGCCTGCCCGACCACCGCGGCGGTGAGGAACGCCAGACCGCTCGTGAGCAGCAGCAGCACCGCGTAGCTGGCCGCGCCCGCGGCGACGGTCATCAGGTACGGAGCCGCGAACCCGAGATAGGTGAACACGTAGAACGTGGCGGTTAGGCCGGCAACGGCGCGGGTCGGCGCGAGTCGCTGGACCTCGACCAGGCCCGCGACCAGGCACAGCCCGTACGCGCTTCCGAGCACGATCGCGCACGGGAAGAGCAGCCAGTCCTCCCGCGCGTCCGCCGCGAGTGCGGCGAGCGCGAGGCCGGCTCCCATGACGATCAACCCGGTTAGGGCGCCGGCTTCGAAGCGCCGCGCGATTGGCTGGATGATCACGCCGGCCAGCGCGGTCAGGCACGTGATGGTCGCCGTGAGCGCGACGCCGTCGGCGGAATGCTCGGCGCCGACGATGCTCGGCAGCAGCGCAAAGGCGATCGCCGGCGCGGCGAAGACCCAGGGCGCGGCGGGGACGACCAGGCGGCGAAAACGGCGCGCGCTCTCGGCCGGGAGGTTGATGGCTGCGCGTGCCGCCTCACCCGGCCGGATGGTCTCCGGCACGCCACGGAGGCCGAGCAGCACGACGATCATCAGCGCGATGTGCGGCAGGTAGGGCAACGCCGTCGCCGCCGGCGCCCACTGGGCCAGCGTTCCCGCGACCAGCGGCCCGACGGCGAAGCCGACCGTCATCGCGACCGCGGCCCGCCGCGCCACAATGCTCTGGTCGGCGTCGCCGAACGGCGGCAGCGACGTCTCGCGAAGCCACGCGGTGCCGGCTCCGAATGCGGCGCCGCTGCCCAACCCGGCCAGAAGGCGGCCGAGGAACAGCAGCGCGAGCGCGTGGGCCCCCGCGAGCAGGCTGACGGTGGCGAGCAGCGACACCGCCGCAGCGAAGATCCCGACGGGACGCCGGCCGTGCGCGTCCGACCACCGGCCCGCAAGCACGAGCCCGGGGATCAATCCGGCGGCGTATGCCCCGAACAACCCCTCGAGCGTCGAGGTCGAGAGCCCGAGGCGCGCGTGATAGACGAGCAGCATCGGCGTGAACTGGTTGGAACCCCAGCCCGCACCGGCCAGGACGCCGGCGATCGGTATCCATGTGCGTCGCGGTTCAATCATTGAACCGACACCCTAGCACACTCGAGTTCAATGACCGAACTCAATGCTACGCTCTGACTCATGTTGGGAAAGGACTACGCGGACCAGGACTGCGCGCTCGCCCGCGCGCTCGAGGTCGTTGGGGAGCGCTGGACGCTGTTGATCCTCCGGGATGCCTTCTATGGCGTGCGCCGCTTCAACGACTTCCAGGCGCACCTGGACATCCCCAAGGCCGTGCTGTCCGACCGCCTAAGCGCGCTGGTCGTCGAAGGTGTACTCGACCGCGTTCCCGATCCGGACCACGGCGGACGGCATCTCTATGAATTAACGGAGAGTGGCCGGGAGCTCTGGCCGGCGCTGCACGCGCTGATGAGCTGGGGTGGCCGCCATCGGGCGACGAACAGCCGTCTGTTCGTACACGCTCCGTGCGACGCGGTTCTCGATGACGAGGGACGGTGCTCGCGGTGCGGGCTCACACCGGGGCCCGACGAGATCTTGACCAGGCCGCGCGAGGGGCGAAGGCCCCGGCGGAGCGACCCGGTGGCGATCGCCCTGCGGGCCCCCCACCACCTGCTCGAGCCGCTCGATACTTGATCAAAGATCCATATCGCTGCGGCTACGCGTCGATATGTGATCAAGTATCCATATCGCTGCGTATACCGCTCGATATCTGATCAACGATCTAGGCCGTGCGCTGAGCCTCGATGACCGGGCCGGAGACCTCGGCCGGCGGGTCGCCGAGCTCGTAGGCGGCCCGGACGGCGTCGGCGGCGCGCCGGGCACTTTCGTCGTCGCGCGCGTGTAACAGGGCCAGGGGCCGCCCGCCGGGTTCGACCCGCTCGCCGAGAGCGGCCACCTCGGTCAGGCCGACACAGTGGTCGACCACGTCGTCCTCGCGGGCCCGGCCGCCGCCGAGGTTGACGATCGCGATCCCGACCGCACGCACGTCGACCGACGAGACGGTACCCGGCTGCGATGGCTCGATCGGCTGCACGACCGGGGCGTCCGGCAGGTGGCGGGAGGGCACATCGACCAGGTCGGCGGGACCGCCCAGCGCCGAGACCATCGCGGCGAAGCGCTCAGCGGCGGCGCCCGAGGAGAGTGCCTGCTCGGCGGCCGCGCGTGCCTGGGCGAGGTCCGGCTGGAGTCCGCCAAGCACCAGCACCTCGGCGCACAGCGCAAGCGTCACCTCGAGCAGGCGCTCGTCGCGAGCCGCGCCGGTCAGGTGGTCGATCGACTCCCGCACCTCGACCGCGTTGCCGGCGGTTCGCCCGAGGACCTGGTTCATGTCCGTGATCAGCGCCACCGTGGGCAGACCGTTGCCGATCGCCACCTCAACGATCGCCTGGGCCAACTCCCGGGCCCGGCCGAGCGAGGGCATCATCGCCCCCGAGCCGGTCTTGACGTCCATGACCAGGGCATCGAGCCCCGCGGCGAGCTTCTTGGACAGGATCGAGCCGGTGATCAGCGGGATCGACTCGACGGTCCCGGTGGCATCGCGGATCGCGTACAGCCGGCGGTCGGCCGGAGCCAGGCGGGCGGTCTGACCGACGATCGCGCACCCCGCTTGCGACACGACCTCGCGAAACCGCTCGTTGTCCGGCGTCACGTCGTAGCCGGGGATCGACTCGAGCTTGTCGAGCGTGCCGCCGGTGTGCCCGAGCCCGCGGCCCGAGATCATCGGCACGAATGCCCCGCATGCGGCCAGGATCGGCGCCAGGATCAGGCTCACCTTGTCGCCCACGCCGCCTGTCGAGTGCTTGTCGAGCACTGAGCCGGACAGACCGGCATCGCTCCAATCGAGGACATCCCCCGAACGGGTCATCGCGCCGGTCAGCGCCACCCGCTCAGCCGCGCTCATGCCCCGCCAGACGATGGCCATGGCCAGCGCGCCCACCTGGGCGTCGGTCACGCTGCCGTCCGCGATACCCGACACGAGCTGCGCGATCTCGTCGTCGGAGAGTTCGCGTCCGTCCCGCTTACGTCTGATCAGCTCGGCAGTAAGCATCATTCCGCTCGACGAAACCGGGAATTATTTCCGGTTTCGTCAAACACACCGGGGGATGAAACCGAGGAGGAGACGGGCCAGATCGCCCGCGCCGGCCTCGGCCGCGCGCAACGTCTGGTCGTGACTAAGGGCCTCATCACCCATGCCCTCGGCCAGGTTGGTGATCACCGACACCGCGGCGACCCGCAGGCCGCAGTGGCGGGCGAGGATCGTCTCCTGGACGGTCGACATGCCAACCGCGTCGGCACCCATGGTTCGGTAGGCGCGGATCTCGGCCGGGGTCTCGAAGCTCGGCCCGCTCACTGCCAGGTACACGCCCTCGGCCAGCGTGATGCCCTCCTCGCGGGCGGACTCGCGCAGGGCCTCGAGCAGAGCGGGGTCATACGCGTTGCGCAACGAGGGGAACCGCGGGCCGACGGTGTCGTCGTTCGGGCCCATCAGCAGGTTCACGCCGGTCATGTTGATGTGGTCGGTGATCGCCATCAGCGATCCGGGGCCGACCGACGGGCGCAACGACCCGGCGGCGTTGGTGAGGACGAGGATCTCGGCCCCGGCCGCTCGCAACGCGCGCACCGGAGTGCGCAGCGCGTCGAGGTCCCCGCCCTCGTAGAGGTGTGCGCGACCCTGGAGCACGGCCACGGGGACGCCGCTGATCGAGCCGAGCACGGCGCGGCCCGCATGGCCGGCGACGCCGGGACGCGGGAAACCGGGGAGCTCCCCATAGCCGACCACGACCGGATCCTCGACGGCGTCGGCGACCGCGCCCAGGCCCGACCCGAGCACGACCCCCACGCGAGGCGTTCCCAGGTTCACGCCAGCGCCTCGCGGTCGAACGCGCCGGGCAACAGCTCGCCCAGAGAGGTTGTCGTCGGCCCGAGGTACACCGGCGTCGAAGCATCGCCGAACTCCGACAGGCGCTGCCGGCAGCCTCCGCACGGTGGACAGACCTCGAGCTTCTCGGCCACCACCGCCACGGCGGTGATCGCAGTCTCGCCGGCGGCCACCATCGCCCCGAGCGCGGACGCCTCGGCGCATTGCCCCTGGGGGTAGGCCACGTTCTCAACGTTCGCGCCGGCGTAGATCGCGCCGCTGGCGCCACGCACGGCGGCCCCGACCTTGAACTGGGAATACGGAGCGTAGGCGTTCTGCATGGCCACGGACGCCGCCCGCACGAGCGCCTGGGGTCCGTCCATCAGCAGATCGGCGTAGCCGACCGAGACCAGCGCGCCGTCCTCGATCCCGAGCTCGGAGCACAGGCGAGCGACCTTGGCGCGCGCCGTCTCGAGATCGCCCGCGTCGGGCAACATGGCCTCGAACTCGATGAAGCTGCCCAGGCCCTCGACGTCATCGAGGTGGATCCGGACTCCTTCCCAGACAAACAGCCGGCGTCGCTTCGAGACGACAACCGTCTTGCCCAGCGCCGCGCCGAGCGCCTCGACGACCGATTCCGTGGCGGGCGCCCGGACATACGTGCTCTCGCTGGTGTCGGCCGCGTCGGGGCGAAGGTAGGCGATCAGCTCACTCCCGCCGCCGTCCTGCGAGCGGAGCTTGAGCCGTCCCCGCCGGGCCATGAAGTACGTGTCGGTCTGGCGCAGCGCGCCTTGATCGACGGCGCCCAGGTTCAGACAGCGGGCGGTCGTGACCTCGGGGTTAGGGTCGCGCGCCTTCAGCTCAACGTTGACGTTGGCCATCGGCGCGCGAGCCTACCGCCTACATATGTGCTTGGAGCTCCTCGGCGCTCGGGATCACGACGGGTCCTTCGGGCGGCTGGGTGATTCGGATCGGGTTGCCGAACGGATCGCGTGCCGCGCAGTCGGTGCCGTAGAAGCGCTCGATCGGCTCCTGGGTGAACTCGACGCCGGCCGCGAGCAGCTTCTCGTAGGTCCCGCGGCAGTCGTCGGTCTGGAAGATCACGCCGCCGCCCGCCGCGCCCTTGGACACCAGCTCGCGGATCTCCTCCGCGGTTTCGTCGTCGTAGGCGGGCGGACCGGGCAGCATCAGCCCGAGCTCGAGGTCGGGCTGGTCCGGCGGGCTGACGGTCAGCCAGCGCATGAAGCCCAGGTCGGCGTCGGTGTTGACGACCATCCCCAGCTTCCCTACGTAGAAGTCCAGCGCCTCGTCCTGGTCGAGAACGTGGATGAAGGTGTGAGTGATTCGTTTGAGCATGGCGCTCACGCTAATCGGCCCCGGCGCCCGGCGCTTCTCCAAACGTGCTCTTCTATCGGATGGTCGGCGGCGCCTGACGGCGGCGCCTCAGCCGGCCGGGCGCATCCACGCCATCGCCCAGCACGCCGGCACACGGAGCGCCACGCCGTCGCCCTGGAATCGCGCGCGGTAGGCCGAGGGTGACTCGCCGACCACCGCCCGGAACGTCCGGCTGAACGTGCCGAGGCTGCTGAAGCCGACGTCGAAGCAGATCTCGGTGACCGGCCGGTCGGTCTCGCGTAACAGCTCCATCGCGCGCTCGACCCGGCGGCGCTGCAGGTAGCGATGGGGCGACTCGCCGAACGTGGCCCGGAACTGCCGGCTGAAATGCGCCGGGGAGACATGCGCCACCCGCGCCAGGGCTGGGATATCGAGCGGCCGCGAGTACGCGCGATCCATCGTGTCGCGCGCTCTGAGCATCCGACGGTTCCGATCCTCGGTCGCGCGGGACATCACGCACAGCGTACGTGCGCGGATACCATCGCAGCCGTGCCGGAACCCGTCACTGTCGTCGAGCACCCCGTTCTGGCCGATCGCCTCTCGGTGATGCGAGACCGAGGCACCACACATGGGGACTTCCGCCAGGCGCTGTTCGAGGCGGCGGCGATCATGGCCGTCGAAGTGGCCCGGGGCCTGCCGGTCAAGGAAGTCGAGATACAGACTCCGCTGGAATCGACCACCGGTCTGCGACTGCGCGAGGAGGTCGCGGTGGTGCCCGTGCTGCGCGCCGGACTGGGGATGGTCGAGGGATTCCTGCGCCTGGTCCCGGAGGCCCGGGTCGGCCACGTCGGCATCTACCGCGACGAGGAGGAGCACGTCCCGATCGACTACTACGAGCGGCTCCCTCCCCGGCTGCCGGCCGCGCACGTCTACGTGCTCGACCCCATGCTGGCCACCGGCGGCAGCGCGGTGCATGCGCTGGAAAAGCTCAAGCGGGCCGGGGCCAAGCAGCTCGAGCTGGTCTGCCTGGTCGCCGCGCCCGAGGGGATCGAGGCGGTGCAGGCGGCGCACCCCGACGTGCGGATCTGGACCGCCGCGGTCGACCGCCAGCTCGACGAGAACGCCTACATCCGGCCCGGGTTGGGCGACGCGGGAGACCGCGTGTTCGGCACCGCCTGATCGGCGGCCGGCCGGTCCATCCACTTGTCGTAGCTGCGGTGTTCGTGGGTGGCCAGGCGATCGACCAGGGCGGCGGCGCTCTCTTCAACCTGCAGGTCCTCCAGGTACTCGGCCCGCAGGAAGCGCTCGTTCACGGCATGCTCGAGGAAATCCAGGAGCGGCCGCCAGTATCCGGACACGTTGAGCAGGCCGATCGGCTTGCGGTGCAGGCCGAGCTGCTTCCAGGTGAACAGCTCGAACAGCTCGTCGAGCGTGCCGCTGCCCCCGGGGAGGGCGATCACCCCGTCCGACAGCTCTGCCATCAGCGCCTTGCGCTCGTGCATGGTCTCGGTCACGTGCAGCTTGGACAGGCCGGCGTGGGCGATCTCGTGCTGGACCAGCCGGCTCGGGATCACGCCGATCACGGTGCCCCCGGCAGCCAGCGTGGCGTCGGCCAGCGCGCCCATCAGGCCCACGCTGGCGCCGCCATAGACGACCTCGAGGTCGCGACTCGCCAGTTCGCGTCCCAGGTTGGCCGCGCTCGTGGCGTATTCCGGACGCAGGCCCGGACTCGAGCCACAGAAGACAAGAACCCGTTTCACCGCACCCAGCGTAGTAGCCTCGCAGGCGTGATCCGCCGTCTGCCTCATGTGGACCGAGTCGGGGTCGAGGAGCGCGCCGCGCAGCTCGGCAAGCGCTCGATCAAGACCACGGCCAAGCAGCAGGGAATCCGCCTGGCCGTGTCGATGCTCGATCTGACCACGCTCGAGGGCGCGGACACCCCGGGAAAGGTCCGCCACCTGTGCGCGAAGGGTGTCTGCCCGGCGCCGACCATGCCCGAGATCCCCTCGGTCGCCGCGATCTGCGTGTACCCGCAGCTCGTGGCGACGGCCAAGGACGCGCTGCACGGGACGGGGGTCAGGGTCGCGTCGGTGGCTACCGGGTTTCCGGCCGGCCAAGTCTCGCTCGAGGCCAAGCTGCGCGACACCGAGGACGCGGTCGCGGCGGGCGCGGACGAGATCGACATGGTGATCTCGCGCGAGGCGTTCCTGGCCGGCGACGACACCCGCGTGATGCAGGAGATCGTCGCGATCAAGGAGCGCTGCGGCGACGCGCACCTCAAAGTGATCCTCGAGACGGCCGAGCTCGGGTCATACGACCATGTCCGCCACGCCTCGATGATCGCGATGGAGGCCGGCGCCGACTTCATCAAGACCTCGACCGGGAAGGCGGCTGCCGGGGCCACCCCCGGCGTGTGCCTGGTCATGCTCGAGGCGATCCGCGACTACGGGGAGAGATCCGGGCGGATCGTCGGCTTCAAGGCGGCCGGCGGCGTGTCGACGAGCAAGGCCGCCCTTCACCGCCTCGTGCTGGTCAAGGAGACGCTGGGCGACGAGTGGCTGACCCCGGAGCGGATCCGGATCGGCGCGTCGTCCGTGCTCAATGATCTCCTTATGCAGTACGCCAAGACCGAGACCGGCCGCTACGGCCGGAGCGAGGACTTCTCGAAGGAATGAGCGTCCGAACCAGCATCGTTTGGGACTACTCGCCTGCGCCCGAGGCCACCGACCACGTACGGCTCAAGGAGCGTTACGGCCTGTTTGTGGACGGCGAGTTCAAAGATCCGACCGACGGGCGCTACGAGCCGACGATCAACCCGGCCACCGAGGAGCCGGTCGCCGAGATCGCCTGGGCTGGGCCGGGCGACATCGAGGCGGCGGTGCAGTCCGCACGAGCAGCGCAGCCGAACTGGGCGGCACTGAGGCCCCTCGAGCGGGCCAAGTACCTGTTCCGGATCGCCCGCCTGATCCAGGAGCGCTCGCGCGAACTCGCGGTCGTCGAGACGATGGACGGCGGCAAGCCGCTCAGAGAGTCCCGAGACGTCGACATCCCGCTGGCCGCCGCGCACTTCTTCCACTACGCCGGCTGGGCCGACAAGCTCCACTACGGCGTGAACGCCCGCGAGGTCGCGCCGCTCGGCGTGGTCGGGCAGATCGTCCCGTGGAACTTCCCGCTGCTGATGGCGGCCTGGAAGCTCGCCCCGGCGCTCGCCTGCGGGAACACCGCGATCCTCAAGCCGGCCGAGACCACGCCGTTGACCGCGCTGCTGCTCGCCGAGATATGCCAGGAGGCCGAGCTACCGCCGGGAGTGGCCACGATCCTCCCGGGCAATGGCGACACGGGTGCGGCCCTCGTGCGCTCGAAAAAAATTCAAAAGATCGCCTTCACCGGCTCGACCGCGGTCGGCAGGGATATCCAGGCGGCCCTCGCGGGTCGGGACACGAAGCTGACGCTGGAATTGGGCGGCAAATCGGCGAACATCGTGTTCGAGGACGCCGCCCTCGATCAGGCGGTCGAGGGGATCGTCAACGGGATCTTCTTCAACCAGGGCCACGTGTGCTGCGCCGGCTCGCGGCTGCTCATCCAGGAGAGCGTGCGCGACGAGGTGATCGCCAAGCTCTGGCAGCGGATGCGGCGGCTGCGGGTGGGCGATCCGCTGGACAAGAACACCGACGTGGGCGCGATCAACTCGGCCGAGCAGCTCGAGCGGATCGAGGTGCTGGTGGCGGCCGGAGTGCAGGAGGGGGCAACCAGGCGCACGATCGAGTGCGAGCTGCCCGACCGCGGCTACTGGTTCGCGCCGACGCTGTTCACCGACGTCTCGCCGGCCCACCGGATCGCGGTCGAGGAGATCTTCGGGCCGGTCGTGTCGGTGCTCACGTTCCGGACCCAGGCCGAAGCGATCGAGAAGGCCAACAATTCGCGCTACGGGCTGGCCGCGGGGATCTGGACCGACAAGGGATCCAAGGCGTTCGAGGTGGCGAGCGCGCTGCAGGCCGGGGTTGTCTGGCAGAACACCTACAACCACTTCGACCCGACGGCGGCGTTCGGCGGCTACAAGGAGTCGGGCTTCGGCCGCGAGGGCGGACCGGCCGGACTCCGTCCGTACCTGCGGATCGTGCGATGAGCCGGCTGACGGTCCGTAAGACGTACAAGCTGTGGATTGGCGGCGCGTTCGTGCGCTCTGAATCCGGGCGCTACGACGAGACCGGCGGCTTCAACTTCCCCCGGGCGTCGCGCAAGGACGTCCGCGATGCGGTGGCGGCGGCGCGCAAGGCGGCTGGACCGTGGGCGGCGCGCACGGCCTACAACCGCGGCCAGATCCTGTATCGCGCGGCCGAGGCACTCGAATCGAACCGCGGCCGGTTTGCCGACGGCGGCGAGGTCGACGCGTCGGTCGACGTGCTGCTCCACTACGCGGGCTGGACCGACAAGCTCCATCCCGTCCTGGGCGGGATCAACCCGGTCGCCGCGCCGTTCCTCTCGTTCTCGGTGCCCGAGCCGACCGGCGTGGTCGGCATCGTCGCGCCCGACGCGCCGCCGCTGCTCGGGCTGGTCGCCGAGCTGGCGCCGGCGCTCGCGGCGGGCAACGTGGCGGTGGTGGTTATGTCTGAGGCGTCGCCGCTGCCGGGGCTCGATCTGGCCGAGGCGCTCGGCGTATCCGACGTGCCCGGCGGGGTGGTGAACCTCCTGTCGGGACGTCGCGCCGAACTCACGAAGGCCCTGGCCGCCCACCGCGACCTGAACGCGATCGTCGACGCCGGCGGCGACGGCGAGCTATCGGCCGAGCTCGACCGCTTGGCCGCCGAGACGATCAAGCGCGTGCGCCACGCCGGTGCGAGCACGAGCTACGAGGACGCGACCGGCGACGCGCTCGAGCGGCTCCACGCGGTCACCGAGCTCAAGACCGCCTGGCACCCGGTGGGCGCTTAGTTAGCCCTCTCGCGGGAGCGTGGGCATCCCGTAGGGCCTGGTCAGGCCGCGCCCACGGTCGCTGTCGTCGAGCACGCCCTCCAGGCGCAGGATTCGGCGCATGATGGCGAGCGACGAGGCATAGGTCGAGTCCATGCCGTAGTAGCTGAGGCCACGGGCACCGAGCGTGCGCGCCTGGGTATACGGAGTGTCTGAGGCGTAGTGGATGACCCCGAGGTCGATCGGGAGCTTTGAGAAGTTGATCGCCTCGCCGGTCGGGTGGCGATCGGCATCGGCGATCTCGTACACGGCGTTGCAGAACGGGCCGGCCTCCATCTCGACGACCGTGAACGCCTCGCGGTAGTAGAAGTCGAGGTAGGAGCGGTTCTGGAGAAACGTGCTCTTGACCGTGACCGCGCGCTGATTGTCGAGGCCGGTACCGAAGCGCAGATCGGGGGCCAGGTCGTTGACGCTGAACGCGTTGTCTAGCCAGTAGGTCGAGCCCGAGTGCTCATCGTGGACCACGTTCGAGAGCATCACGTCGCCGACGTCGGCGTTGAGCGTGGCCGCCTTGCCGAGGATGTAGACGCCCCGCAGTGCGGTGCGGTCGACCGCGACCTCGCGCAGGATGTTGTACGCGGCGACGCCGAGCGGATAGTCGATGTTGACGATCACCGCGCCGCTCGCCGCCAGGGCTCGGGCGTCGATCTCGCCGACCCGCGGGTCCAGGGCACGTGGGTCCAGCGCGGCAAGCGGGATGACCTGAGCCGGCACCCGGAGCGCGGTGGTGCTGCGCAGGTGCGTGACGCCGCCCTGTTTCTCGGCTTCGCGGCGCTCGGCGGCGGCCTCCGAGCCCCGCTCGCCGAAGTACAGGCGGGCCACGAAGTACAGGAAGTTCTCCCATGAGCCCTCGCTTCGGCCCTCCCGGAAGGCGGTCAGCTCCTGGCGCAGGATGTCGTCCTCGTCGAGCTGCTCGACGTATGCCACGAGCTCGGGCTCGCGCTCGTGGGCGATGCCGGTGACGATGTTCACCAGGCTGTGGGAGTTCGAGCTGACGAAGTAGAGCGGACGCTCGGCGAGCCCTTCCACCGCCAGCTCGGCGCTGACCGGCGTCCACCAGCGCCGGGTCAGTCGCGCGTAGCCCGTGTAGGTGCCGCCGAGCATGCGCACCCTGAGCGCCAGGCGCCGCTCCCCGATCAGCCGAATGCGCTCCCCGAACCCCGGCCCCCAGGCCTCGCGCAGGCGAGCCCAGTCGTCGGGACTGCCGCCCAGCTCGCGGGCGCACTCCTCGGGCGGGACGTCGGGGGAGCCGTCGGCTGACGGCCAGCCGGCGGCTCGCTGCCTGAACCGGATCTTGTTCCACTCGATCTGGAAGGCCACCAGCGTGGGCACCAGATCGTCGACGTCGGACGAGCTCGCGAGCAGGACCGCGAGTGTGCCGGCCCCGCTGTCATACCAGCGTCGGCGCCGCGCCGGGGCTTCGGCCTCCTCCCCGGCCTGTACCGGAACGCCATTGTTGGTGAGCTGCTCGGGGTCCTGACCCATGACCACGAGCTCCGCCCCGACGATCCCGTCGGGCAGGCGGCGGACCGCGTACAGGAAGGCGCCAAGGTCGAGCTCCTCGCTGGCCGCCAGGGGGTGCAGGCTCGAGCCCATTGCCATGTGCGAGGGCTCGAGCACGCGCAGCTGCGTCTCCCCACTCGAGCGCAAGAGCGTGCTGTACGTGCGCTGGTAGAGCTCGACCTCGTCGCTGAGACGGACCTCACCGTCCGCGAAGCTGGTCAGAGCGAGCCGGGCTACTGCCACAGGACTACGCTACTCCCTCACGTACGGAATGCCGTCGGCGGCCGGCGGTCGCGAGCGGCCCACGAGCCCCGCGACGGCGACCAGCGTCAGAACGTACGGCAGCGCCTGGAACAGGGTCCCGAGCGTCTGATTGACGCCGGAGACGCGGTCGGACATGGCATTTCCGAACCCGAACAGCAGACATGCCCAAAGCGCGCCCCAGGGCTTTCACTTACCGAAGATCATCGCGGCCAGGGCGATGAAGCCGCGGCCGTTGGTCATGTTGTTGCTGAACGACCCAACGAAGCCGACCGACAGGTAGGCACCGCCGAGCGCCGCGAACATGCCGGAGACGACGACCGCCACATACCGGATCCGCAGCACCGGCAGGCCGACGGTGTCCGCGGCGCGCGGCTTCTCGCCCACCGAGCGCAGCCGCAGGCCTCCCCGCGTCCTGAACAGGAAGAAGGTGAGCGCGGGAACCAGCGCCAGCCCGATCCAGGTCATCAGGTTTGCATTGCCGAACGCCCCCCCGAAGAAGCCGACGTGCTGGATCAGCGGGAGGTGGACGTTGGGAACCTGCGAGATGTTCAGCGGGGTGCCGTTCGGGCCGTAGTGGTACTCGAGGAAGTAGCCGGTGATCCCGAGCGCCAGGAAGTTGATTCCCGTCCCGCTGACTATCTGGTTGGCGCGCAGGTGGATCGAGAAGACCGCGTGAAGGAGCGCCAGCAGCCCTCCGGCGAGCATCGCGACGACCATGCCCCACACCCAGGAGCCCAGCAGGTCGGCACCGTAGATGCCCCAGAAACAGCCCATCAGCATCATGCCTTCCAGCCCGATGTTGATCACGCCGCTTGACTCGGAGATCACGCCACCGAGGGCGGCGAACACCAGCGGCGTCGCATAACGAAGTGTCGCCGCCACCAGCGCCGACCAGGTGAACACGGACTCGAGCGTCGCGACCGACGATTTTGCCGAGGCGACGGCGCCGGCGAACGCGACCACCGCGACCAGGATCGCTTCGATGCCGAGCTTGCGCTCCCCTCCGGCGACCGCCCACGTGCCGGCCAGGAGGGCGAATGCCGCCAGCACGATCGACGGGACCACGCCGCGCACCTCAAACGGGGGGATCGTGATCACCCACGCGAGCGCGCCGAGGATCACGCCCGCGAGGCCGACGTGCTTCGCCGACACCGCCCGCGGGGGTGAGATGGCGACCGAACCGACGCTCACGAGTGGTCGCCCTTGGTCACGGTGACTTCCTCAGCGCCCCAGCGCTTGACCGCGATGCGGATCCGCCGCCCACCCTTCAGCAACCGGAGCGTGATCACGTCGGTCGAGACGAGCAGGATGATGATCCCCTCGATCATGAACGTCAGGTACTGGACCAGCGTCGGATCGATGCTGAGGCTGAAGTTGCGGCTCGATGTGCCGGTCAGGAGCGCCCCCCACAGCAGCGCGGCGGCGACCGTGCCACTGGCGGTGTTCCGGCCGAGCAGGGCGACCGCGATCCCGTAGAAGCCGATCTGTGAGGTCTGGATGTCGTTCGTGAACAGGTTGAACTTCCAGCCGAGGATGTCGAGCGATGCCGCGACGCCTGCGAACGCGCCGCAGATCACCATCACGCGGATCCAGGTGCGGCCGACGTTCATCCCCGCGTACTTCGCCGCCTCCGGGTTGAAGCCGACCGTGCGCGCCTCGTACCCGAGCCGCGTGCGGTTGATCAAGAGCCCGAAGCCGACCGCGATCGCGAGCGAGATGAAGATCCCGACGTCGAGCCCCTGGAGCGAGCCCCAGATGACCGGGAGCTTCGCCCCTCCGACGACGTTGTTGGACACCGGCGTCGACGGCATGTGCGGGTTGTGCAAGGGGCCGCCGAGCTGGAAGCAGTAGACGCCGAGCCAGATCGCGATCCAGTTGAGCATGATCGTCGAGATCACCTCGTTGGCGCCGGTGGTCGCCTTCAGGACCCCGGCGATCCCGGCCCACGCGCCGCCGGCGGCGGCCGCGGCGACGATCGCGAACGCGATGTGGAGCAGCGACGGCATCCCGTGGAACGAGGAGCCGACCCACACCGCGACGATCCACCCGACCGTGTACTGGCCCTGGCCGCCGATGTTGAACATGCCGGCACGGAACGCGAACGCGACCGCGAGGCCGACGAGGATCAGCGGGGTGGCGTTGAGAAGCGTCTGCTGGAGGTTGCCGGCGGCGGTCGCCCGGTCGGACCCGCTGACCCATGGGAACAGCCAGTTCAGCCCGGTCCCGTTGAAGATCGACTGATAGGTCGAGAGCGGGTTGTGGCCCGTCGCGAGCACGATCAGTCCGCCGGCGATGAACGCGATGATCGTCGTGATGATCGGCACGGTGACCCCGCTGAGACCCCGCCGGAACGCGGTCAGCGACGCCGGGGACAGGGCCGCGGCGCCTTTGGCCTCTTCGGCCTCGGTTTGGAGTTCGTCTTCGAGCAGGCTCACAGCGCAACCTCGGCCGGCTCGGCCTTGCCGCCGCCCGTCATCGCGATACCGAGCTCCTCCTCGCTCGCGTCCGGCGGGAACTCGCCGACGATCGTGCCTTCGTAGATCACGAGGATCCGGTCGGCGAGCGCCCTCACTTCCTCGTACTCGAGCGACACGAGCAGCACCGCCCGACCCTTGTTGCGCTCGCCGATGAGCTGGCGGTGGACGAACTCGATCGCGCCGACGTCGAGGCCACGGGTGGGCTGGTGCGCGACCAGCACCTTGGGGTCACACGCGATCTCGCGCGCGACCGCGACCTTCTGCTGGTTGCCGCCCGACAGTGCCGCGGCGTAGGTGTCGGCTCCACCGCCGCGAACGTCGTACTCGGTCAGCAGCATTTGGGCGCGTTCCTTCATGTGACGCAGGCGCAGCCAGCCGCGCCCGCTGAGCTCCGGAGATCGATACTCGCGAAGCGCGAGGTTCTCGGCGAGCGTGAACGGGAGCACGAGCCCGCGGAGCTGGCGATCCTCGGCGATGTGGGCCACGCCGGCCTCCGTCGCCGCCCGCACGCCCTTGCCGGCGATGTCATGACCGTCTACCTCCACCACGCCCGACTCCGGCGAGCGCATGCCGGTGATCGCGTCGACCAGCTCCTGCTGGCCGTTGCCGTCGACGCCCGCGAGCGCGACGATCTCACCCGCGCGCACCGAGAGCGAGAGCCCGGTCACCTTCTCGAGCAGGCGATCGTCGCGCACATGAAGATCGCGCACCTCGAGCAGCGGCCCGGCGGGCTTGGCCGGGGGCTTCTCGACCCTGAGCATCACGTCACGGCCGACGACCAGACGCGCGAGGCTGCTCTCGGTCGCGCCCTCCCGCGGGACCGTGTCGACCTTCTTCCCGCGCCTCAGCACCGTGACCCGATCGGCGACCTCGAGCACCTCGCCGAGCTTGTGAGAGATGAACACGATCGCGGTGCCGTCCTGCTTGAGGCGGTTCAGCACGCCGGTGAGCTCCCTGACCTCCTGCGCGGTGAGGACGGCCGTCGGCTCATCGAGCACGAGGATCCGAGCGTTGCGATAGAGCGCCTTGAGGATCTCGACCCGCTGCTGAGCACCGACGGTGATGTCCTCGATCGTGGCGCCGGGGTCGACGGCCAGGCCGTAGCGGTCCGAGAGCTCCTTGACCCGAGCTCGCGCCGCCTTGAGGTCGAGCCTGCCGCCGGTCAGGGTGGGCTCCTGACCCAGGACGATGTTCTCGGCCACGGTCATCACCGGCACCAGCATGAAGTGCTGGTGAACCATGCCGATCCCGAGGTTGATCGCGGCCGAGGGCGAGGAGATGTCGACCGGTTCGCCGTCGATCAGGATCTCCCCCTCGTCGGGCTTGTACAGCCCGTAGAGCACCGACATCAGCGTCGACTTGCCGGCGCCGTTCTCGCCGAGCAGCGCGTGAACCTCACCCGCGATCACGTCGAAGTCGACTCGGTCGTTGGCGAGGACCGAGCCGAACTTCTTCGTGATGCCCCTCAGCTCGAGAGCCGGAGGGCTTGCGTTTGTCACGGCGGTCTGGGGTCTTACTTGGTGACCAGGAGCGTCGTCGGGGGCTTGATCTGCCCGGATTTCATCTTGGCGATGATGTCGTTGATCTGCGCCTCGTACTTGGCGCCGGCCGGACCGATCTTGCCGATCCCCACGCCGCCGTTGTTGATGTCCTCCTGCAGGGTGCTCGAGAACTGCCCGTTCT
>DATIEI010000322.1:0-2577 GCA_035455845.1 Solirubrobacteraceae bacterium | reverse complement strand
TTGCCTCGGTCTCGACCTCGAAGTCGGGGATGGTCGCGCGCGACTCCGACATCCGGCGGGCGATGAGCTGTTGGATCCGCGTCGGCTCCTGGATGTCGAACACCTCGCTCTCGGGGACCGCCGGCTTCTCAGTCACCCCTGCTGCGGTGAGCACGTCCGCGCGCGTGATCCGGCCCCGCGGCCCGCTCCCGCTCAACCGCTCGAGCTCCACGCCATGGGTGCGCGCGACGCGCTTGGCCAGGGGTGTCGCCACGAGTGGACCGTCCGGCACGGCGGGCTCCTCCGGTGCTGGCTCCCCTCCGTTGGAGGGCGGAGGAGGCGTCGGCACATCGGCCGCCGCCGCCACCCCCTCTCCCTCCTCGGCGTGGCCCTCGCCAACGCGAGCGATCACCTCGCCGACGGGAACGCTGCTGCCCTCCGCGATCACGATCTGGAGCGTGCCCGCGGTCTCAGCCGGGTGCGTCACTGTCGCCTTGTCGGTCTCGATCTCGACCAGGTCCTCCCCGGCCCGGACGGTCTCGCCGTCGCCCTTCAGCCACCTGAGGATCGTCCCCTCCTCCATCGAGTCGGACAGCCGGGGCATCGTGATGTCGGTCATGGTGCGGCCTCCAGCAGGTCAAGCGCGGCGCCGACGATCGTGTCGGTGTCGATGCCGAAGTATCGATACAGGTCGGCCACGTCCCCCGACTGCCCGAAGTCGCTGACGCCTAGGCACGCGATCGGCACGCAGCGGACCGCCGACAGGAAGCTGAGGGTGTGCGGATGGCCGTCGAGCACCGAAACGATCGGCGCCGCCCGCTCCGCTCCGAACAGCTCGTCGAGGATCTCGTCCTCACCGTCGGCCAGGCCCCGGCGCGCCTGGAGCGCGCGGAAGATTTTGTCCGGGGAGGTGAGGCAGACGACGTCGCATGGGACGCCGCTATCCTCGAGCTCCTCGGCCGCGGCGATCGCCTCCGGCACGACCGCGCCGACCGCGACGAGGGTGATCGCCGGGCGGTTCGTTGTCGTTCGCAACGCGTAACCACCGGCCAGGGCCAGCGTTCTTCGTCGTTCGCGTCCGTTCGGATCGTCGGGAACTCGCGCCAGCGTCTGATCGACCGGCCGTGTGGTGAGCCGGAAGTACGCGGAGCTCCCGTCGGGTCGCCCGAGCATGGACAGAGCGTGGAGCAGCGCCCACTCCAGATCCTGGCCGAAGGCGGGCTCCCAGGCGACGCAGCGCGGCTGCTCGAGGCCGACCGATGGCGTGATGATCGACTGGTGCGCTCCGCCTTCCGGCGACAGTGTGACGCCCGATGGCGTGCCCACCAGGATCGACTGGGCGCCGGCATACAGGCCGAACGACCATGGCTCCAGGGCGCGGTTGACAAAAGGGTCGTACAGGGTTCCGATCGGCAGCAGCGGCTGCCCGTCGCGCGACCACGTCAGTCCCAGCTCCGCCAGAAGGCCGACCAGGTTCCCTTCGGCGATGCCGAGCTCGATGTGCCGACCGTGTTCGGAGCCCTGCCAGCGCACGAGCGTCTCCGGATCGTCCGCGAACCAGTCGATCCTCTCGCCGATCTGCCACAGCCCAGTCCGGTTGATCCATCCGCCAAGGTTGGTCGAGGAGGCGACGTCCGGACTCACGGTCACCACGTAGCGGGCGACCTCCTCGGCTTCGTGCGCGAGATCGGCGAAGAACCGCCCGAATGCCTGCTGGGTGGACGCGCTTCCGCCGTGGCGGCGACCGAGGTCTTTCGGCACCCGAGGCGGCGAGGCGAGTTGCATTGGTTCGCGCTTCAGCCGGCGCGCCGCCGCCTCGCACAGCTCGCGGGCGGGCGTGCCGGGGTCGAAGATCGCCCACGGGTCTTCGGGGTCCGCGCCCAGGTCCTGGGCCAGACGCTCCCACTGCTCGACCGTGAGCAGCGCCGAGTGATTGCCCGGGTGGCCCTCGGTGGCCAAGCGCCACGCCTTGATCGTGTAGGCGAACAGCACCGCGGGCCGGTCGGTGACCCGGTCTGCCTCGGCGAAGCCGGCCAAGAGCTGGGCCAGGTCGTGGCCGCCCAGGTCGCGGATCGCTCGCAGCAGCTCCTTGTCGTCGAGGTCCGCGATCAACCGCTCGACGGCGCTGCGGGTTTGGCCCCGACCGGGCATCCGCTCGCGCAGCTCCACCGCGTCCGCGCGGAGCAGGCGCTGGTACTCCTCGTTGGGCATCGCGTCGATGCGCTCCCGGAGCGCCTCTCCCCCGTCGCGCCCGAACAGCTCCTCGAGCCAGCGGCCGTACTTGACCGTGACCGTGTGCCATCCAGCTGCCTCGAACATCGAGATCAACCGGCCCGCGGCCATCTCCGGCACGATCCGATCAAGCGACTGACGGTTCAGGTCGACGATCCACAGGACCTCGCCCAGCCGGGGCGTGACCGGATCGACGATGGCCTCCCAGCACGCGCCTTCGTCGAGCTCGGCATCGCCCAACAGGGCAACCTGCCGGCCGCCCTGGGGCACCTCGAAGTGACCGGCCACGTACCGGTGCGCGATCGCGCTCCAGATCGTCGCCGTGGCGCCGATCCCCACTGAGCCGGTCGAGAAGTCGGCCGGGAT
>DATIEI010000321.1:0-5782 GCA_035455845.1 Solirubrobacteraceae bacterium | reverse complement strand
CGATGCCGAGGAAGCGGAACGTGTTGTGCCAGGTGATGTCCTCGAGCACGTCGGGGGCGAGATCGAGCATGCGCAGCGTGCGGGCGCACGGCTGCTCGCGCGGCATGGCCGGGAAATCGGAGCCGACCAGCACCTGCCTGTGGCCGACCAGGTCGATCAGGAAGCGCAGCGCGCGACGGTCGAACACGAGCCCGTCGTAGTAGAAGCGCCGGGTGAGCTCGGCCGGCGACGTCCCCTCCGCGTCCGAAGACGGGGGCTCCTCGTTCCACGTCTTGCCCCAGAAGGTCATCGCGCGCGGGAGCATCATCGGGAAGCCGCCGGCGCCGTGACTGAAGGCGAGTCGCAGCCCCGGGTGGCGCTCGGCCAGCCCGCTGGTGATGATCCCCGCGCAGGCCAGCAGCGCGTCGGCGCCGACCGCAAACGCCGCGATCGGGATCAGTCCGGCTGGCAGGCGCTCGCCGAAGTCGGCCGGCATCGCGTGGATGAACACCGGCATCTCGAGCCGCTCGGCCTCTGACCAGAACTCCTCGTACTCGTCGCCGTGCAGCGCACGCCCCAGGACATTGGACGCGATCTCGACGGCGACGAGCCCGAGGTCGCGGACGCGGGACAGCTCGGCGCTCGCCAGCTCGGGCGCCTGCATCGGGACCATCCCCATGCCGTGCAGCCGGCGCGGGTCGGCCTCGCACAGCGACACGACGAACTCGTTGACGCGGCGCGAGAGCTCCAGGCCCTGGGCACCCGTGAGCGCGTAGTCGAGCAGCGGCGGCATCGGCGAGACGACCTCGGCGTCGACGCCACTGCGGTCGAGCTCTTCGAGCCGGCGCTCGCCCGTGAAGAACGCCTCGATCGCCTTGAACTTCATGCCCCGGTCGTTCTCGAGCAGCCGGGCATGCGGGTCGTCACAGGGGCCGATCTGCGGTCCGCGATGGTCCTCAGAACCGACCGGGTCGAGGGCTCCCGGAATCACGTGTGCGTGCATGTCAACCAGCATCTGACGCCTCCTCTGCATTACTCGCGACCCCGGCCAGCGCCGATGCAGCATCTGGACAGACGCAGACGTGGACCGCGTCACCGTCGGCCAGCGCCTGGATCGCCGCCTCGGTGTCGGCCAGCTCGTACTTGCCGCTGTGCATCTTCTCGAGCGGGAACCGGCCCGACTCGATGATCCGGATCGCCTCTATGTACGCGTCGGCGTTGACCCCGAACGCCCCGCGCACGGTCAGTCCCTTGTTGATCAGGCGGTCGGTCACGAGGTCCACAGACTTACCGCCCTTCAACCCCGCCAGCACGATCCGCCCGCTGTGCTTCACCGCCTCGATCGCGTCGAGCACGGGCTGCGAGGCGATCGGGGTGAGCTCGAGCACCACGTCGGCCATGGCGCCGTCGGTGATCTCGCGCACCCGTTCGACGACATCCTCGGTTTCGACATTGATCGTGTAATCGGCGCCGAACTCCTGGGCCAGCGCCAGCTTGTGTTCGTCCTTGCCGAGACCGGTGACGATGATCGTTCCCGCTCCGCGCGCCTTCGCGGCGATGACGCTGGTGAGTCCACGCTGCCCGGGGCCGAGGATCAGCACGGTCTCGCCGAGGCCGACCTCGCCGAGGTACGCGGCCCAGCGCACGCCGGCGCCGAGCGGGTTGAACATCACCGCGATCTCGGGCGGCAGGTCCTTATCGACCTTGTGCAGGATCGCCCACGGGTGCAGGTACATGTACTCGGCGAGGCCGCCCCACAGCGCCGGCTCGCGCGAGAGTGGCGTGACGCCGTAGGCGCCGTCGCGGTTCGGGCACGACATGTAGCGCCCGGTCAGGCAGTAGTCGCAGGCTCGGCACGGCCTGAGGATCTCGACCGCGACCCGGTCACCGATTTGCACCCCCCAGCGCTCGGCGGCACGCTCGCCCACCTCCTCGATCACCCCGAGTGGCTCGTGCCCCGGGATCAGCGGGAACATCCCGGGGCGCACCAGGTGGCCGCGGTACTGCTCAACGTCCGACCCGCAGATCCCGCATGCCTCGATTCGGAGCAGTCCGTCGTCGTCGCCGATCTTCGGCCGCGGGAACTCCCGGATCTCGTAGGCCAGCGGCCCGGTCTGAACGGCTGCGCGCACTGAATCCATCTAGAAGCCTCCCGGCATCGTCTCGTCCTCGTAGAGAGGAATCAGCGGAACCGGCTCCGCCTTCTCCTCCGGCGGCGTGTACCCCCAGTACTTCGCGCGCGCCCCGCCGTCGATCACGAAGTCACAGCCGGTGATCAGCCGCGCGTAGTCCGAGCACATCCAGGCCACGCAGTGCCCGATGTCGGTCGGCGTCGACGGCGCCATCGGCATGTTGGCGCGCACGTCGATCTTGCCGACGTCACGCCACCACGACGGGCGATCGCCCGGCGGCTTGAAGTGCCGGCGCAGCCCGCCCGACTCACTCAGCTCGGCCAGCAGCTCGGGGTTGTCGGGCCGCGGTGCGGTCGGCGAGTAGGAGTTGACCCGGATCCCGTATGGGGCGAGGTCCATCGCGGCGGCGCGGGTGAAGTTGGCCAGCCCGCCCTTGTGGAACGCGTAGGCGATCACGCCTGCGCAGCCCTGCCAGGCGTTCGAGGACAGGATGTTGATGATGCTCCCCTTGATCCCGCGTTCGATCATCGAGATCGCCACGTGCTTGGTGTTGAGGAACGTCCCCGCGCCGGCCACGGCGATCGCGCGGTTCCAGAACTCGAGGCTCTCCTCGAGCACGCCGCGGCCGCCGAGCACGGCGGCGTTGTTGATCAGGATGTCGATCTGGCCCCACGCGTCGAGCACCTCGCCGACATAGCGCGTCACGTCGTCCTCGTCGGAGACATCCCCGACGACCGCCATCGCCGAATCGCCGTGGCGGGTGATCCGCTGCGCGCTCGCCTCCGCGGCCTCCGGTGAGACGTCGTTGCACGCCACGCGCGCGCCGTAGCGCGCGAGCGCGAGCGCGATTCCGCTGCCGATGTTCGGTCCCGCGCCGGTGACCAGCGCGACTTTTCCCTCAAGCGAGACGTCCACGGAGACTCAGGCCCGCCCGTCGATGATCACGCTCTTGACCTGGGTGTAGTCGAGGATCGACTCGGCGCTGACCGTCCGCCCGAACCCACTCGACTTGTAGCCGCCGAACGGCGCGCCGATCACCCCGCCCGACCACAGCGTGTTGATCGACACCTGCCCGGCCTCGATTCGACGGGCCAGTCGCACCGCCTTGCCCACGTCGCGCGTCCAGACCGAGGCGACCAACCCGTACTTCGTCCCGTTGGCGATCCGCAGCGCCTCCTCCTCGTCCTCGGAGCTGAGCACCGAAAGCACGGGGCCGAAGATCTCCTCCTGGGCGATCCGCATCTCAGGCTTGACCTCGTCGAAGATCGTTGGCTCGACGAAATATCCACGGTCGAATTCGGACGGCTTGCCGCCGCCGACGACCACGTGCGCGCCCTCGGAACGCCCGCTCTCCAAATACCCCAGCACCCGCTTCTCCTGTTTGGCGCTGATCAGCGGCCCCATGTCGACGTCCTCGTACCATGGCCCCACCCGCACCGCCCGGAACGCATCGGCCAACCCCGAGACGACCTCGTCGCGGATCGACGCGTCGACCACCGCGCGCGAGCCGGCGGCGCAGATCTGCCCGGTGTTCAGCGTGATGCTCCGGGCGATGGTCGGGATGGCCTTGTCGAGCGGCGCGTCCCGCAGAACCACCTGGGGGGACTTGCCCCCGAGCTCGAGGTGCAGAGGAATGAGGTGAGAGGCGCACGCCTCCATCACCCGACGCCCGGTCTCGGGGGATCCCGTGAAGCTCATCCGCCTCACTGATGGATGCCGCGCCAGGGGCTCGCCGGCTTCCGCGCCGTAGCCGGTCACCACGTTGATCACCCCGGGCGGGATCCCCGCCTCATGCGCCAGCTTGACCAGCAGCAGGCACGTGAGCGGCGCGTCCTCGGCCGGCTTGATCACGATCGTGTTGCCCATCGCGATCGCCGGCCCGGCGTCGTTCACGGTGTTCGGCCCCGGGGCGTTCCACGGGATGATGCTGCCGCAGACGCCAAACGGCTCTCGCAATGTCATCCCGATCACGTCCGGGAACGCGCTCGGGAGCGTCGACCCGGTCACCTTGTCGGCCAGGCCCGCGGTGAACGTGAGGATCCCCGGCATCGGCCCGCCGGCGCCCGGCGGGCCCCACTTCGGGCGACCGACCTCCAGCCGTTCCAACAGGTCGATGTCAGCGGCATGCTCGCGGCACAGCGCCGCCCAATCGAGCAGCAGCTGGCCGCGGCGGCTCGGGTTCAGATCGCGCCAGGCGGGAAACGCGTCCGAGGCCGCGGCGACCGCATCGTCAATGTCTTCAGCGCCGCCTCGCGGCACATGCCCGAGCACCTCGCCGGTCGCCGGGTTCTCGACGGCGATCGTCTCGCCGCCGCGGGCGGGCACCCATTCGCCGCCGATCGGCTGTGTGCCGTCGGTGAGCAGCGTGGAGATGTCGAGCGTGTCAGCTGGTTGCTGCAGGGTCATGGGGTCCTCCTGCCAGTTGGGCGGGCTCGCGTCCTGACGGCGCCGGAGCCTCTCGCGACACCGGGAAGTGGCAGGCCGCGAAGTGGCCGTCGGCCAGCTTGCGCAGCGGCGGCTCCTCGGCGGCGCAGACGTCCTGGGCGCGCGGACAGCGGGTGCGGAAGCGACAGCCGCTGGGCGGATCGAGCGGCGAGGGCAGCTCACCCTTGATCGTGTCGCTCACCGGCGCTCTGCTCGCGGCCGGGTCGGGCTTGGGAATCGAGGCGAGCAAGGCGACCGTGTAGGGGTGAAGCGGCTCGCGGTACAGCGATTCGGCAGGTCCGATCTCGACCAGCTTGCCCAGGTACATGACGGCCACCCGGTCGGACACCTGCTTGACCAGCGCCAGATCGTGGGCGATGAACAGGTAGGCCAGCCCGAGCTCGGTGCGCAGCCGCTCGATCAGGTTGAGCACCTGCGCGCGGATCAGCACGTCGAGCGAGGACACCGGCTCGTCGCAGATGATCAGCGACGGATCGAGCGCCAGAGCGCGCGCGATAGCCACGCGCTGGGCCTGCCCGCCGGACAGCTGGCGCGGGCGCCGATCGCCGTAGCGCTTCGGGTCAAGGCCGACGAGCTCGAGCAGCTCGTCCACCCGCCGGCGCCGTTCCTCGCGGCTCCCCACCCCGAACGCCACGAGTGGCTCGGCGACCAGGTGGCGCACGCGCCACCTCGGATCCAGCGAGCCGAACGGGTCCTGGAAGACCATCTGGACGTTGCGCCGTGCCTGGAGCAGGCTCTGGCGCTTCAGGCCGACCAGCTCGACGCCGCCAAGGCGCACCGAGCCGGACTTCGGCGGCGGCGCCTGAAGGATGGCCCGCGCCAGGGTCGACTTCCCCGACCCCGTCTCGCCGACCAGACCGAGCGTCTCACCGGCAGCCAGCGTGAACGAGACGTCGGAGACCGCGTGGACGGTGCCGGCCTTGCCTCCGCCCCAGTCGCGCAGGGTGAACTCCTGAACGAGGTTCGAGACCTCGAGCAGCGGCGCTTCGCTCACGACTCCCGGTCCAGTCCAATCGGATGCCAGCACGCCCACAGATGGGCGGGCTCCTGCTCCTCGAACGGCGGCGCGTGCTCGCGGCACTTCTCGGTCACCTTGGGGCACCGGGGCGCGAACGGGCAGCCAACCTGCTCCTCGGCGAGATCCGGCGGCTGGCCGGGAACCGCGGCCAGCCGGGAGTGCGACGGGTTCTCGAGCAGCGGGATCGCGTCCAGCAGTGCCCGCGTGT
>DATIEI010000320.1:0-21036 GCA_035455845.1 Solirubrobacteraceae bacterium | reverse complement strand
CGCTCGGTTCGCGCTGAACTGTCGTGGGCCGGCGTACGCTCGCGGCCTTTCCGCACTGCAGCTTGCGGCGGGGCGGGCCGGACGGGCCTTCGACGCCCTGGCCGACCGCGGCGTCGAATTCGAGCGCCACCACGAGCCGCTTCTGTTTCCCGCCTTCGACCGGGCCGAGCTCGATTTCCTGATCCACGCGATCGATGAGCTCCACCGGGCGGGCTCGTCCCAGCGACTCGAGCAGGTCTCGGCCGGCGAGTTGCGCGGGCTCGAGCCGGCGCTCGGTCCCGATCTGCTCGGCGGGATGATCGCTTACGGCGAGGGACGGGTCCGGCCCGAGGGGCTGACCGCCGGTGTCGCCCGCGCGCTGATCGCGCTTGGCGTCGAGGTGATCGAAGGCATCCCGGTGACGCGCCTGACCCGCGACAACACCGAATGGGTCGCGGAAACCCCGACCGGGCCGCGCCGGGCCGACGTGGTGATCATCGCCGGCGGCGTGGACTCCGCGCGGCTGCTCGCCGCCCACGGCCTGCGCCTGCCGATCGCCGCCGCCAAGGGCTACAGCCGGACGTACGCGCTCGATCCCAGCGGCCCGAAGCAGCCGCTCTATCTCGAGGAGCCGAAAGTCGCGGTCAGCGTGTACGAGGAGGGCGTGCGCGTGTCGGGGACCCTCGAGCTTGGCGCCCGCGATCTGTCGCTCTCGGCGCGCCGGCTGCAGGCGATCACCGCCGCCGCGCAGCGCGCGCTCCCAGGCTGGCAGATGCCACCGCAGCCACGGGATTGGGCCGGGATGCGCTCGCTCTCACCGGACGGCCTGCCCTACGTCGGACCGGTCCCGGGGCTTCAGGGCGTGCATCTGGCCACCGGCCATGCGACGCTTGGGATCACGCTCGCGCCGTTGACCGGCGAGCTCTTAGCCGCGATGCTGCTCGACGGCGCCCGCGATGAGCTAGTGAGCGCCTTCGATCCAGCCCGCGCGATATGAGGAGGCCGCAATGAGAGGCGTCTACGCCGCGATCGTCACCCACTTCGATGCCGAGCTGAACATCGATCATGAGGCGGTGGCCGGCGAGGTGACCCGGCTGATCGACGCCGGAGTCCACGGCATCCTGCCCAACGGGACCGTGGGCGAAGGCGGAAGCCTGACCCGCGAGGAGCGCCGCGCGGTGATCGAGACCGCGGTGGCCGCGGCGGGCGGACAGGCCCCGGTGTGCGCCGGCGTGTCAGCCTCCACCGCCGAGCAGGCGGCCGCCTATGCCCGCGACGCCCGCAGCGCCGGCGCCGACAGCGTTATGTCCCTGCCGCCGCTCCTCTATCGAGCCGATCGGCGCGAGCTGATTGAGTTCTTCGGCACGGTGGCCCGCGAGGCCGACCTGCCGCTGATGATCTACAACAACCCCCAGAGCAGCGGCAACGACCTCGAGCCGGAGCTGCTGGCCGATCTGGTGCACGAGGTGCCCGGCATCACCGCGCTCAAGGAGACCTCGGGCGACGCGCGGCGGATCGCTCACCTGGTCAACCTGTGTCCCGACGCCGACGTGATGGTCGGGGGCGATGACTGGGCCCTCGAGGGATGCTGCGCCGGCGCCGTGGGCTGGGTCTCGGGCGTGGTTGACGTGTTCCCCGCCGAGGCCGTCCGTCTGTGGGACCTCTGTCAGGCCGGCGAGCTGGCCTCGGCGCGCAGCCTGTACGCCGATCTGCTGCCGCTCGCCCGGCTCGACATGACGCCCAAGCTCGTGCAGTACTTCAAGGCCGCCCTTGACGAGATCGGGATCGGCGGCGGACCCTGTCGCCCGCCCCGGCTGCCGCTCACCGCCGACGAGCTGGCCACGCTCCGCGACGCGGTGGCGCAGGGCTCGCTGGCCGGCCACCGATGACTTTGCTTGTCAGCCGCGGTCTGAGCGAGTAGAAATACCGATCAGGCGCAGTTCCGCGCCCAACCCTCGATTCCGGCGCTCACGCCGCCGGCGAAAAGCGGGGGCAAAGGGGGCACATGCTCTCGGGACGCCGGTCAGTTCGCTGCCCTTTCCGGCGGGGCGCCGTGAGCGTGAGTCGCGGAGCCCGCGCCCGTTCGGAAGGAGCACCTGAGATGACCGAGCACAAGTCGTTCAAGCGACTCGTCCGCTCGCGCATGGCGAAGACCGGCGAGAGCTACACCACAGCCCGGGTGATGCTGCTGCGGGCGGAGCCGCCCAACAACGACACCAGCGCGCCGACACTCAAGACATCGGACGAGAAGATCCGCGAGCGCACCGGCCGCGGATGGGAGGAGTGGTTCGCGATCCTCGACGACTGGGGCGCAGCGGACCGATCTCATCGCGAGATCGCCCGCTGGCTGGCCGAGCAGATGGGCATCCACCCGCTGGCCTGGAACGCGCAGGCGATCACCGCCAGTTACGAGCTGACCCGCGGCCTGCGCGAGGTGGGCGAGAAGGACGACGGGTTCGCGATCACCGCGTCCAAGACCGTGGCCGTGCCGGTCGAGCGGCTGTACGAGGCGGTGGTGTCCGAGTCTGCGCGGAAGGCGTGGCTGCCCGACGCCCGGCTGAGTGAGCGCACCACCGCGCGGCCCAAGTCGGCGCGGTTCGACTGGGCGGATGGCCCGACGCGCGTCAACGTGACCTTCCTGGCCAGAGGTGAGGACAAGAGCACGGTTGCGATCGAGCACCGGCGGCTGCGCGACGCCGGCGAGGCAGATCGGATGAAGACCTACTGGCGCGAGCGGGTGAGCGTGCTCAAGGGCGCGCTCGAGGGATGAGGAGGGCGCGATGACCACCATCGATGACGTGCTGACCATCGGCGTCCCGGTCTCAGACCAGGACCGGGCGCTCCAGTTCTACCTGCACCAACTCGGGTTCGAGAAACGGCGCGACGTTCCGGTGCCGCAATTCGGCGGACGCTGGATCGAGGTGGCTCCGACGGGAGCGACCGTGACGCTCGCGCTCGTCCCGGCACGCGAGAACACACCGGCGGGAGTGCAGACCGGGATCCGGTTGAAGACCGGCGATGCGGCCGCCATCCATTCCGAGTTGCAGGCGCGCGGCGTTGAGGTCGGCGAGCTCCTGCGCTGGCCGGGCGTGCCGGCGATGTTCGCCCTGCACGACCAGGACGGCAACCGCCTCGAGATCGTCGAGGCCGCGTAGGCGGACGACCGGCTATCAGTCTGTCGGCGGGCGGTCCTGCAGGGCTCGATCGGACCGCTGCAGGGACGGCCCGCCGACGGCCGGATCGAGGTCGATTTGCGTCGTGGCCATGATCCGTCCGAGCATCATGTACTGCCCGATCACCAGCAGCAGCTGCATGATCTCGCGCGGGCTGAATCGCGCGTTCATCGCCGCGAAGGTCTCCTCGTCGGGCGACGCGTCGCGCACGACCTGGCTGGTGAAGCGGACCACGAGCTGACCGTCCGCGCCCAGCACGGCGGCATCCAGCTCGCCGCGCTTGATCGCATCGAGCTGCTCCTCCGTGCCGCCCACGTCCAGCGTGAACTGGGCATGCTGGACCCATTCGTAATCCGCGCCGGGGGTCATCGCGGCGACGCGGGTGATCGCGAACTCGCGCAGCAGCGGGTCGAACTCGTCGGGATCGAGCATCGCGCCGCCGAATCGCAGCCAGGCCGGGAAGGCGCGCTGGGCGTTGGCCACCATGCGGAAGATCCCCAGGTCCGGCGCCTTGGCGAGCATCTCGGCCACGCGCGGGTCCGCCTGGTCGGGATCGAGGTACGGAAGCCTGGCCACGGCGCTGTTATAGCGATCCGGCGATGAGTTCTGCCGTCCCGCGGGGTCTGTTGATCCGAAAGGACCGCGACTTCGAATGGCAACCGTGGACATCATGGACTTCTCGAGTGGGCAGCCCACGCGCGGACGCGTCACCGTGCGCGTGGCGGCGGCCGTCCTGCTCAGCGTGGCGGTCGGATCGCTGCTGCTCGCGGTGCCGGGGCTGCGCGGCGTCGGGAACGAGATCGCGCACATGCACCTCGGGTGGATCGCCGCGGCGGGAGCGCTTGAGCTTGCATCGTGCGCGGGGTTCGTGGTCATCTTCCGCCTGTTCTTCGACGAGCTCCCGGCCGGTCCGGCGCGTGAGCTGGCCTGGGCCGAGGAGGGATCGGGAGCGCTCCTGCCCGGCGGTGGCCTCGGCGCGCTCGCGATCGGCGGAGTGCTGCTGCGCAAAGCCGGGATGTCTACCCGGAGCATCATCGACCGCTCGAGCGCACTCTTCTTCTTGACCAGCGCAATCAACGTGTCCGCGCTGATCGGCGGCGGGTTGCTGTTTGCCACCGGCACTGCCGGCGGATCGCTTGATCTGGTGCGCGCCGGGCTTCCGATCGCCGGCGCGCTCATCGCGACGCTGGCCGTGCTGGCCGTCCCGCGGATTATCACCCGCTCTCCGCAGCGCGGCTGGCCGAGCTGGCTGGTCGATCTCGCCGCCGGCATCGACCGCGCGCGTGGCTCGGTGCGGCGTCCGAGCTGGCGGCTGCTCGGCGCGGTCGGTTACCTGGGATTCGACATCGCGGCGCTGGGAGCGACGTTCGCCGCGGCCGGGCGGCCGATTGCGGCGGCTCCGCTGGTCCTGGGTTACCTGATCGGCTATCTGGCCAACCTGATTCCCATCCCCGGCGGCTTCGGCGTGCTCGAGGGCGGGCTGGCCGGCTGCCTGATCGCCTACGGGGCCCCGCCGACCCAGGCTGCGGCGGCGGTCGTCGTGTACCACGCGATCGCGTTCTGGATTCCCAGCCTGGGTGGCCTCGCCGGCTTCGCCCTGCTGCGCCGGCGCCTCCGGCCAGGACACGAAGTCGCCCCGCCTCCGCGGCGTGTCACTTACTCAGTGGCGGCTGCCACGAGCGCATCCGTCAGTCAGTAACAATCCGATACGGACTTAACCACTGCGCGCAACGGGGGTTGTACCGATGCCGGTGCCGCGCCTCGAAATTAGCGTGATTCACGTGCGCCCGAACTTCACCGCCCGTGCCGCGAAGTGGAGTGCCACACACCGCAAATTGGCGGTGTTCGGGTGGTTGGCCTTCGTGATCATCGCGTTCATGATCGGCAACGCGGCCGGGATGGTCACCCTCAAGTCCGGCGAAGGGGAGAACGGCCAATCGCGGCTGGCGGATCAGACGCTCGCGCAGCAGTTTCCTCGCGAGCGTGCCGTCGAGGAGGTGCTGATCGAGAATCGCGCCGGCGGCCGTCTCGGAGCGGACTACCGGGCCGCGGTGGCGGAGCTGGTTGCCGTCCTGTCGCGCACGCCTTCGGTGACCGGGATCAAGTCGCCGCTGGCCGCCGGCAACGCGGGCCAGGTGTCCAAGGATGGGCGGGCGGCGCTCTTGACTTTCCAGATCGCCGGCGATCCGATGACCGCCTCTGATCGCGTCTCGGCGGCGCTGGCGGCGACGGCGGCGGTGCAGCGAGCACATCCCGGGCTGTTCGTCGGCGAGTTCGGCGATGGGAGCGTCAACAAGGCCGTGAACACGCGCCTGAACCAGGACTTCCAAAAGGCAGAGCTGACCTCGGTGCCGGTGACACTGGTGATCCTCGTGCTGGCCTTCGGCGCGCTGGTGGCCGCCGGCGTGCCGCTCCTCCTCGGGCTCACCGCGGTAGCCGCGGCCCTCGGGCTGACCTCGCTGTTCAGCCACCTGTTGCACGTGGATCAGTCGATCAGCTCGGTGATCCTGCTGATCGGTCTGGCGGTGGGAGTGGACTACTCGTTGTTCTACCTGCGGCGCGAGCGCGAGGAGCGCGCCCGCGGCTACTCGCCGGCCGACGCACTCGAGCGGGCCGCCGCCACGTCCGGCCGCGCGATCCTGATCTCGGGCTTCACGGTGATGATCGCGATGACCGGAATGTTCCTGATGGGATCGCAGGTGTTCTCCTCCTTCGGGGTGGGGACCGTGCTCGTGGTCGCGATCGCGCTGGTCGGATCGCTTACGGTGCTTCCGGCCGTTCTCTCGAAGCTCGGCGACCGCGTCGACCGGGGAAGGGTGCCGTTCCTGCATCGGCGTGCCACGGACGGCGAGTCGCGCTTCTGGGGCCGTATCGTCAGCACCGTGCTGCGCCGGCCGCTGCTCTGGGGAGGATGCGCAGCCGCACTGCTGGTGGCTTTGGCCATCCCGGCGTTCAGCATTCACACGGTCAACTCGGGAGCCCAGGGCCTCCCCCGCGACCTCACCGTGATGCAGGTCTACGACCGGATCCAGAAGGTTTTCCCCGGCGGCGCCGGCCCTGCGGTGGTCGTGATCAGCGCGCGTGACGTGACCACGCCCGCCGTGGCCGCCGGAATCGCTCAGCTGAAGCGCAGCGCGCTCGCGACCGGCGAGATGCATCAGCCGATCACCTCCGATATCAGTGCGTCCCACCAGGCCGCACGGGTGATGATCCCGCTCGCCGGTCAGGGGACCGACGCCGTCTCCAACCGCGCGCTCGAGCGGCTCCGGAACGTGGTCATCCCGGCCACGATCGGCAAGGTTCCCGGCGTCACCGTCCGAACCACGGGGTGGACGGCCGGCTCGATGGACTTCAACAACTCGATGAAGTCCCACGCCCCGCTCGTGTTCATCTGGGTGCTGGGACTCGCCTTCGTGCTTCTGCTGGTCACGTTCCGCTCGATCGTGATCCCACTGAAGGCGATCGTGCTGAACCTGCTGTCGGTCGGCGCGGCGTACGGCGTGCTGGTGCTGATCTTCCAGCAGGGCCGCCTCGAGTCGCTGCTCGGCTTCACCTCGATCGGCGGCGTCACCGACTGGCTGCCTCTGTTCCTCTTCGTGATCCTTTTCGGCCTGTCCATGGACTACCACGTTCTGATTCTCAGCCGCGTCAAGGAAGACCACGACGGCGGCATGCGCACCGAGGACGCCGTGGGCCACGGCATCAGTGCGACCGCCAGCGTGGTGACCAGCGCCGCGGCCGTGATGGTCGCCGTGTTCGCGATCTTCGCCACGCTCGCGATGATCGACTTCAAGATGATGGGCGTCGGTCTCGCGGTCGCCGTCCTCCTCGACGCGACGATCGTGCGGGCGGTCCTGCTGCCCGCGGCGATGAAGCTGCTGGGCGACTGGAACTGGTACCTGCCCCGCTGGCTCGAGTGGCTGCCGGAGTTCCGGATCGAAGCGCCGCCGGCGCGCCCGGAGCCTCACCCGAAGGTGCCGGCCGAGCGCGTCCGCCGGCCACGCTCGCACCGGATCCACATCCACCGATGAGTTGAGCGGGCACCTCCGGTCTGGTGATTACGCTAACCGTGCTGCGTCCGCGAGCCGCGGGCGCCATGGAGGCCAGGCTCGCTGCCGAGAGTGCCTAGGCGCGGACCTCGATCACGCAACCGGCCTCATCCGGATCGCGCGGGACGAACGCGGTCAGTCGGGCACGTGGGTCGAGCCCCGCGCAGGTCGCGTCGAGGCGCACGTAGAGCCTGCGCGAGCCATCGTCCGATGCGTGCGTGGAAGCCTGCCCGGTTGACGCGATCACGCCCGAGGACATGGTGCCGCCCGAGTGGCAGGATTACATCGAGAAGAACGCCGCCTACTTCCGCGAATAGGCGCGCTCGCTGCGACCCAGCCCAGAGGAGAGGACCAGCCATGACGACCGGCAGCGTGGCCGAACAGGTGACGAGCGTACCCGGAGAACTCCACTACCTGTCACCGGAGTCGACCGTCCTACGCCGCTTTACCGCGCCCGGGGCGAGCATCAACACCGGCGCGTATGAATCCCACGTGGTGCCGATTCGCAATGCCCGGCCGGTGCAGGAGAGCTTCCGGCTGGACACGCATGGCTTCGAGATCGTCCGCCACCGCAGCGCCGTGAGCGATTTCACCGACAAGGACGAACTGGACGCGGTCTACATCCCGGAGGTGGTCGAGTTCGTGCGGGAGCGCACCGGCGCCGACGAGGTCGTCTCGCGCGGGTGGGTCCGGCGCAGGTCGGCCGCGCCGGCCGAGAACGCATCGCAGCCTCAGGCCGCGCTCGTGCACATCGACTACGGACCCGAGGGCGCGGCGATGACCGGCGCCCGCGTCTATGCCGAGCAGTTTCCCGACGGTCCGGGCTACAGCCGCGTGCTGGCCACCAGTGTGTGGCGGGTGTTCAGCCCGCCACCGCAGGACTGGCCGCTGGCCCTCTGCGACTTCCGCAGCGTGCGCGACGACGAGGGTTTGCCCAACCAGCTCTATTTCGTCGACAGGCTTCCCGAGGATCCGCTGACCGAGCCGGTCGACGAGTCCAAGATGATCACCAGCGGCTCGGAATTCGTGTACAGCCCCGAGCATGAGTGGTGGTACTTCCCGGACATGACCCGCGACGAGGTGCTGTTCTTCGTGTTCAACGACTCCGACCACAGCCGGGCCTGGCGGGTCGTGCACACGGCGTTCCGCGACCCGTCGGTGGATACCGCGACGCCGCGGCACAGCATCGAGTTCCGGACGTTCGCGTTCTTCCGCTGAGCTGACGCCTCAAGGCCGGCGCGCGGCGCCGAGGGATAGACGGTGGCGTCGAGCGCGCGCTGGATGCGCGCGGTGCTGGGGCGTCTCGAGACCACGTGCTCGTAGAAGCGAAGCTCGCCACCGGGCCGCAGGACGCGGGCGATGCTCGAGCCCGCCGCTTTGCTCGGCGTCCTGGCTGATCAGGGGGTACAGCCTGGCGAACACGGGATGGCGCTCTGAGCCGGGCACGCCGCTGGGACTCTGGCCAGGGCTCTTGGAGAGGCGCGACCCGATCGCCACCTGGCTGTGCGGGCGCGCCCGTCTACCCGCGGCGCGATAGCCAGCGCAGGACGGATTGCGCGGCGTGGTAGCCGTTCATCCCGTGCACGCCGGCGCCGGGTGGGGTGGCCGCCGAGCAGATGAACACGCCCGGGATCCCCGTTCGGTACGGATCGACAGCCAGTCGGGGACGGACCAGCACCTGCCACGGCGTGTTCGCGCCGTTGATGATGTCGCCGCCGATGTAGCTCTCGTTGTCGGCGGCGATCTGGGTGGTCGAGTGAACGGCGCGGGCGACGATGCGCTCGCGCAGCCCCGGGGCGAAGCGCTCGATGTGACCGATGATCGCCGTCTCGGCGTCGCCGGTGAAGCCGGCCGGAACGTGGGCGTAGGCCCACACGGGGTGGATGTCGCCGGCCGAGCGCCCCGGGTCGGCGAGATACTGCTGGCCGACCAGCACGAACGGGCGCTCCGGCATCCGCCCGCGGTTGACCATCCGCTCTGCGGCCACGACCTCCTCGAAGGAGCCTCCCACGTGCACCGTGCCGGCGCGGCGGCATGCCTGGTTGGTCCACGGTACGCCGCCCTCAACGGCCAGGTCGAGCTTGAACGCTCCGGGTCCGTGGCGGTAGCGCCGATAGGCGCGCTCGACGCGGGTGGGCAGGCGACCGGCGGCCAGATCGGCCACGCGGCTCGGGGCCAGGTCGAGCACCACCGCGTCGACGCTCGGCAACTCTGACAGCGAACCGACCCGGATTCCGGTGTGCACGGCCCCCCGCTGCTCAGCGAGCGTTGCCACCAGCGAGTCGGTGATCGCCTGCGAGCCGCCGCGCGCGACCGCCCACCCGAACGCATGTGCCGAGCAGACGAGCGCAGTCCCGACCGCAGCGCTCATCGGCCATCCAAGCGGGCTCATCGCGTGGGCGGCGATCCCAGCAAACAGGGCACGGGCCTGGGGAGTCCGCCAGCGCCTGGCCAGAGCGGTGGCGGGCCGGGCCGCCAGCATCCCAAACCGGGCCAGCCCGATCGGATGCCGGGGCACATGGCCCACCGGGCGCAGCAGGTCGTCGGCGAGCGCGTCGAAGGCGGCGGCCGAAGCCCCGAACGTGCGGCTCCAGGCCGGCCCGTCAGCCCCAAGTGCCTGCACAGTGGCGTCGATCGAGTGGAGCATCGTGCCCGCGCTGCCGTCGTCGAGGGGGTGGGCGCAGTCCACCTCGGGCCAGCGCCACTCGAGCCCGTGCCGTCCGAGGCCGAGCGAGCGCAGGAACGGTGAGCCGACCGCCATCGGGTGGACGGCAGAGCAGACGTCGTGCACCAGGCCGGGCAGGGTCAGCTCGGCGCTCCGCGCGCCGCCGCCGATCGTCTGAGCGGCCTCGAGCACGGTCACCCGCACACCGCTCCGGGCGAGCGCGACGGCGCAGGACAGGCCGTTCGGGCCGGAGCCCACGATGATCGCGTCGCTCATGCGGCGATTGGATGCCGGCCGGTACCGGCGTGCGTGACCTCGATCGGGAAGTCGAACGACTCCTCGAGCCACGGTCCCCGCCTGACCATCTCGGCCACGTCGGCCCAACCCGCCTCGACCAGGCCGGCCGCCGCGTCGTAGATCGCGTAGTGCTGGCGAGGGGTCTGCGCGGGCTGCCCCTCGAGCGAGACGATGCGGAGCTCACCCGGCTCGAAGGCGCACTGCTCCTGCACGGCATCGAGCAGCTGCCGGCCGTGGAAGTGGCCATCGCCGAAGTTCCAGCCGGCCACCACTCCGGCGACGATCTCGCCGTCGCGCAGGTGATAGTCGTCGACGTTATCGACGGCGCGCGCAGCCAAGGCGTTGAGCGCGCGGCCGTGGCTGTGCATGGAGCGGAACGCGAGGGCCTTCTCGAGGAAGTACTCGGCGGTGTCGCGCCCGTAGAGCTTGGCCAGCTGCTCGACGGTGACGCGGGCCACCTTGTCCACCCGCTCGTCGAGCTTGGCCTCGGCTCCGGTGTCCTTGCGAAACAGCCACAGGCTGGTGGCCCAGTTGCCCGCGTAGTAGCGCATGGCCGGCAGGAACGAGATCTTGTCGGGCCACAGATTGCCGACGATCGGTATCGCGACCCCGCCGATCACCAGGAACGCGATCAGCAGCGGATCATCGAGCGTGGAAAGCGGGACGCTCCCGTAGTGCCCGAAAAGGAAGAGCAGGCTGAAGATCATGAACAGGTTCCACTCCATCGGCACGCCGAGCGCAAACGTCGATGTGATGTGCGTGTGGAAGATGATCATCCCGATCAGGGCCAGCGTGCCGATCGTTCCGCCGCGCGAGACCATCAACACGAGCGGCAGCCCGAACTCGACCGCGGTGCCGAGATGGGCGCCGAGCTCGGCGGGACGACCGGGGCGCAGATCCTCGGGCCAGTGCCGGTACAGCTTTGCCTTGGCCCGGCGTGAGCGGTTCCACGGCGTGTTGCTGACCATCACCGAGATCACGTACGGGAAGTGACGGTTCAGCTTGGACGCGGCCGCGCCCCACCAGATGAAGAAGATCACGAACTGCCAGCCGACCAGCAGGTTGTGGGCCGGAAACAGCGAGACCAGGAGCAGGAACCCGTACACCTCGGGCCGGCCGGCCAGGAACGACACCTTGTCGCGCAGCCCGAGGAGCGCCCACAGCGCCAGCAGCACCGCGATCCCCACCGGTCCAAGACGTCCGGCCGAGGTGCCGGCCACCGTCTGCCCGCTCGAGACCAGCAGGTAGACGCCAACCGCCAGGACGCCGGCATACAGCCCCACGTCGAGCAGCGTGCGCCGGTGTCCCCGGGTCAGCGGCACCTTGTCCGGCCAGGGCGCCAACCGCACCATCCCCGGTCTCAGCCAGTACAGGACGCCGCCGATCACTGGGCCGTAGCGAGCGGTCAGCTGCATCGAGCCTGACCCGAGCCCGAGAATCTCCCAGAGCAGCGTCCACACCGCGAACTTCTGGTAGACGACCGGCTCGGTCCACCAGCGGCCGATGTCCCCGAGGCCCCCGAGCCCGGGGGTGGCCGAGATCACGGCCGCCGCGCCCACGACGTAGATGACCAGCTTGATCGCGTAGAGCAGGAACACGACCTCGGGCGGCCCGAAGCCGTTGACCGCCCAGTCCTGGCAATTGGCTTTGAGCCGCGCGAGGTACGGCTTGGCCCGCCACTCCTCGAGGTCGAAGGGCGGCGGTGCGGGTTGCAGAAAGCTCATGGGAGCTATACGTACGCGCGCGCTAAACGGATGCCGCGGCGATCACTCCCGCCACCGCCGCTGTGGCGGCGAGCCCCAGGACGGCGGTGCGGGCGGGCGTACGCGGCCCGGCCAGCGTGGCCACGAAGTCGGCCGCGTCGCTGGCGCTCGAGGCGAGCAGCCATCGCCGCAGCTGGGCGCCGTCGCCGGCCGCCGCCAGCGTCCCCGCACCGAGCGCGGCGTCGCGCGCGCCGAGCGCGCGTACGACCACGCGTGCTCCGTCCGTCCGGGCGTCGTTACCGACCCACGACGTGGCAACCAGGTCGGGTGCCGCGAACATCACCGCGCCGATCAGCACCCGCCCGGCGGCGAGCATGCGCGCGGCGGTGTGCGCCCGTCCGGCCATGGCTGGGGCGACGCTACCACTGAGCGACGCCCGAGGCGATCAGAGCTTCGCTTCCGAGCGCGTGGGCTGGAACAGCTCGACCGGGTTGCCGGCGGGGTCCTCGACGAGGATCTGCTTGCCACCCACTCCCGTGATGATGTCGTTGCGGAACGTGACGCCACCGTCGCGCAGGCGTGCCACGGTCGCCTCGATGTCGTCCACTTCGAGCTGGAACCGATTCCAGCCGCCGGGCTTCGGCAATGTCCCGTCGGGCATGGCCGCACCGCCTCCGGGTCCGCCACCCGGTGCGCTCAGGACCAGCCGCAGATCTCCGTGAGAGAGCATTGCGAACGGCGGCGCCGGGCGCATGTCCTCGTGGAAGCCGAGCTTGCCGCAATAGAACTCGATCGCGGCGTCCACGTCGTCGACGATGTAGCGGACGCTGACCTTGGCCATGTTGTCCTCCTCATGCTGTTTACTCTGTAAAACGTACGCGTTTCGCAGCGATACGTCAACGTTTCATTTCTCCTGATCGATGACCACATGACCGACCCTCGCGTGGAGCGTTCCCGCATGGTGATCCTGCGGGCCGCCGTCGAGGAGATGGCGGCGGTCGGCTACGGCGGCGTGACGATCGAATCGATCGCGGCGCGTGCCGGCGTCGGCAAGTCGACCATCTACCGTCACTGGTCCGACAAGCTCGATCTGATCGCCGACGCCTTCGAGACGTTCCACGAGCAACTTGTCCCCGACCTCGGCGACCGGCCGGTGCGGGAGTCGCTTGCGCTCCTCCTTGGGCACCTGGCGGAGGTGGTGCTCGATTCGACCTGGTCACGCTGCATCCCGGCCCTGATCGAGGGAGCCGAGCGCGATCCGCGTGTGCGCGAGTTTCATCACCGCTACGCGGCGGAGCGGCGCCAGGCGCTGATCGACCTGATCGAGCGCGGGATCGAGGAAGGCGCAGTTGGCGCGGATGTCGATCCCGAGCTGGCGACCGCCGCTCTGCTCGGGGCGATCTTCTATCGCCGGCTCTGGACCGGATCCCCGTTGCTCCCGGAGGCGACCGGGGAGTTGGTCGATGTCGTCCTGGGGAATCCCGGCACGATAGGCTCCCGCCGCTCATGAACGTGTCCTCGCGATTTGACGTGTCGGGATTCGGCGTGATCGTGACCGGTGGGGCCAGCGGCCTCGGCCTGGCCTATGGCGAGGTGCTGGCCGCTCACGGCGCGCGGGTCACGCTGATCGACGTGGATGCCGAGGCGCTGGGCGGGCACACGGCGCGTCTCGTGGCCGACGGACTCGACGTGCGCGGAGCGGTTGCCGACGTGACCGATCACGCGGCGCTGGACCGCGCGATCGACGAGGCCGCCGCGGAGTACGGCCGGCTCGACGTGGCGTTCGCCAACGCCGGCATCGACCCCGGCGTCGGCTTCGTCGGAGCATGGGCCGGCGGCACGCGCCCGCGAGTGGAGGAGGGCGCGATTGAGCGCTATGCCGACGAGCGCTGGAACCGCGTGATCGACATCAATCTGAACGGGATCTTCGCCACGGTGCGCGCCGCCGCGCGGCACATGCGGCCGCGCAGGTTCGGACGGATCATCGTCACCACTTCGCTCGCGGCGACCAAGATCGAAGGCGTAATCGGCTCTGCCTACATGGCGGCGAAAGCAGGGGCGAGGCACTTCATGCACGCCGCGGCACTGGAACTCGCCGCCGACGGCATCACGGTGAACGCGATCGCCCCCGGGTTCTTCGTCACGAACATCGGCGGCGGCCACGCCCACAGTCCGGACGTACAGGCGGCGATCTCAAAGGACATCCCGATGCACCGGGTCGGACGGCCGGATGACATCAAGGCGCTCGCGCTGTTCCTCGCCGCGCCGGCCTCGGAGTACATCACCGGGCAGGAGATCATCATCGACGGTGGTTGGGGTTTGGGCGTCGCGGACTGAACGCACCGCCGGGAAGAAATGCCGAGCCGGTGTAGTCAGTATCGATAAAGAGAGGTACTGAAATGACACTCAACTGGCTAACCGCTCGTCGGTGGTTGGGAGTCGCGCTGGTAGTGGCTGCACTGGCTGCGGCCGGCTGCGGTGGCGGCTCCTCCTCGAAGTCATCGAGCTCTTCCGCCCCAGCTGCATCGTCGACCAGTTCGAGCTCCTCGGGGATCCCCCAGGGCCCGAACGCCGGCGACAAAGACAGCGACAACCAGGGCGGCGCGAGCGACGGCGACGGGCTCATCTAATTGCACGCGGGACCGATCGGCGGGCGAGCGCTCAGCCACGTGCTATGCGTTCGCCCGCCCGCACCGCCACGGCCAGGCGATTGGCGGGTGGCGCCAGCGGACAGGTCCAGCGCGGGTCATACGCGCAGGAGGGCTGGTAGGCGAAGTTGAAGTCGAAGACCAGGCGACCATCCTGCTCGCCGAGATCCGCGCCCTTCACGGTGTCCAGCAGGTAGCGCCCGGCACCGTAGGTCTCGGTGCCGCGGGTGACATCGGCGAACGGCACGAACAGACCGCCGCCGTACCCCTCGAGCCAGTACAGCTCCAGCGCCAGATCGACGCCGGCGTGTGCGAAGCGGGCCACCGCGAAACGGTTGAAGGCCATCGACTCGACGTTGCTCGTGACGATCTCGAGGCGCGTCGGTTCGACTGGCTCGACCGAGGCGGTCAGGCACCATGCCGGGTCGTAGTCGTACAGGTGGGGACCGGTGTAGGCAGCGCGGTCATCCGGCGGGATCGGAGACTGTGGGTGCTCGCGAAACAGCCGCGCGCGCGTTTGTTGCCAGCGCCGCCAGGCGGCCGGCTTGTCCGCCGTCGCCCGGATCTCGCCGTACAGGTCGGCGATCGCCCGCCTCCACCCGAGCAGGGAGAGTGAGTTAGACGAGCCTGTGGTCACGCGCCCACATCGCCGCCTGGACGCGATCGGTCACCCCGATGCGCTGGAACACCGTGGTGAGGTGGGCCTTGACCGTCTTCTCGCTGATGCCCAGCTCGCGGGCGATCAGCTTGTTGGGCAGCCCTCGGGCGACGAGCTGGAGCACCTCCTGTTCGCGATCGGTCAGCGGATGGCTCTGAGGTGTGCTGCGCGAGCCGATCAAAGTCCGCGCAGCCTTGGGGTCCAGGGGCGAATCGCCCTGGGCGGCGGCGCGAACGCCGCGGATCAATTCGTCGGGTTCGGCGTCCTTGAGCAGGTAGCCGATCGCCCCGGCATCGAGCGCGCCCAGGATCTCGTCGCGTTCGGAGAACGAGGTGAGGATCACCACGTTCATCGCGGGATCGCTCTCGAGCAAGCGCCGCGTCGCCTCCGAGCCGTCCATCCCGGGCATCCGCAGGTCCATCAGCACGACGTCGGGGCGGTGCTCGCGGGCCAGCTCGACCGCCTGGTCACCGTCGGCGGCCGCGGCGACCACCTCGATGTCGGGAACGCTGCCGAGCAGACGCGCGAGGCCGTCGCGCACCACACCGTGGTCGTCTGCGAGGAGGACGCGAATCATGTGAGCGGTATCTGCAGACGAACCTTGGTTCCCTTGCCGGCAGCGGAGTCTAGTTCGAGCTGTCCGCCGCTGTCGCGGGCGAGGTCCTCGAGCATTCGCAGGCCGAAGTGCTCGTCCTGGTCGGCCGGCATCTCGCCGATGCCGCGTCCGTCGTCTTGCACCTCGAGCGTGACCACGTGGTCAGTAGCCCGGACGTGCACGCTCGCCCGCGTGGCCTCGGCGTGCTCGAGGACGTTGCGCAGCGACTCCTGCGCGACCCGGAACAAGACCGCCTCGACGCCGGGCGGGAGACGCAGCTGCGGATCGGCGTCGAGCGTGACTTCGAGACCCGCCGCTGACAGGGGCGAGATCAGATCCGATACGGCGGCGATCAGCCCTTCGCTGTGCAGCCGCGGTGGATAGATGTCGACCAGCAGCGTTCTGAGCGCCCGGATGCTGTCTCGAGTCTGGCGGGAGGACTGCTTGAGCGCCCCGGCCAGCTCGGGGTCCACCGCCTCGGCCTCGGCGACGGCTGAGCTGAGCGTGTACGACACGCCGGCCAGGTCCTGCACCGGACCGTCGTGCAGGTCCCTGGCGATTCGCCGGCGTTCGAACTCGGATGCCTCGATCGCGCGCTGCAACAGAGCCTCGCGCTCCTGCTGGCCGCGCCGGAGCTTGCGCGCCAGCGACACCGCGAGCGGGATCTGGGCCAGCCAGAGCAGCACCAGCACCGCGATGGCCGGGAAGAAGAAGGCTCGGAACAGCCGGTTGCCGCTGGCGGCGATCGAGCTGAAGCGCTGGTAGAGCTCGAACAGGACGGGCTTCCCGTTCGTCGACTTCAATCCGAGGTACACCTCGAGCAGCTTGTGGTACTGGCGCTCGAAGCGGTTCTCGGGCCGCGTCAGGTCCGACACCTCGGCCGCGACGCCGCCCGTGCGCAGAGCGTTGCTCTCCTCGTCGCGAAGCGGATACCGGGCGCCGATCAGGCGGTGCTCGTCCGAGTACACGATCCGTCCGCCCGCTTCCCAGACCTTGACACGGACCACGGGGTCTTCGAGCAGGCGGGCGCGGACCGTGCGGTCCAGCGCCGCGATCGCCGCGGGTCGGCCGGCCAGTAGCGCGGGCGTGATGTAGGGCGCCACGACGCCCCGGCCGGCCAACTGCGTTACCGACTTCGCATTGCGGATGGCCTCGGACGTGCCGCGACTGCTCAGCAGCTGGATGGCCACGAACGTGAGCAGAGCGAGTCCCGCCAGACCGGTGATCGCGAACCGGGCGACCGCTCCGGCGACCGAAGTCTCGCGCCCACGCCGGCTCGGCCGGCGACCGGCAAACCGGAGCCGCACTCGTTCTAACGGGCTGCCGCGAGACGAATCGTCGTCAGGAGCTCGGTCAGATCTCCCTCCTTCAACAGCGCCCGGCACGCGCCGGCCGCGATCGCGTCTCGCATCAACTCCCGGGATCCCGACAATGCTACGACGGCCGGGGGACCCGGTTGCCCCAGCAGCCGGCGCGTCGCCTCCACCCCCGACATGCCGGGCATGGCCAGATCCATCACGACCACGCGAGGCTTGAGCCGGGCGCTCATCAGGATCGCCTCGTCGCCGCTGCAAGCGGAGCCGACCAGGCGCAGCCCCGGTGACCGTCGCAGGGCACGCTCGAGGGCGCGCCGGAAGCCAGGATGGTCGTCGACGACCAGCACCGTGACGGCGTTGGGACTGTCCGCCCCGCCCCGACGGCCGTCCGCGGCGGGTCCGTCTGAGCGCAGGGCCGAAGCCCCCGGAGCGAGGCTGGAAGTGGCATTCGACATGACGCCCGCAGGACCATAGGCCGCGGCAGGGCCGGGCCTCAATTGGACGATGGTCCTACGACTGGATCGGTCCAGGACCGAGAGGTCATAAGACCATCGTCCTATTGCGACCTCGACCAGGTTTTCGCGACCGTACGTGGCGATGTTTTCAGCATCTCCAGCCGCTGCCATGCCGGTCGGCATCGCCGCCCGGAACGAGGCGAGGAACGGAGCCCGCCAACTCGACCCCGCCCTGCTCGGAGACCACACCGACCGCCTCTACAGAGCCGCTCGGAGCATGTGCAGGTCGCGCGAGGAGGCTGAGGACCTCGTTCAGGAGACGTTCGCGCGGGTCCTTCAGAAGCCTCGCTTCCTGCGCTCCGACGACGACCTCGGCTATCTGCTGCGCGTGCTCCGGAACACGTTCGTCAGCGCCCGGCGCAGCGCGGCCCGGCGGCCCGAGATTCCCGTACAGCCCGACGAACTTGCCTGGGTCGAGGACCGCTCCTCGGTTCACCCCGATGCTGGACTCGAGCGCGCCGAGCTGTACCGGGCGATCGTCGCGTTGCCCGATCCGTTCCGGGACGCGTTGATCGCCGTCGACGTCATGGGGCTCTCCTATCGCGAGGCCGGCCGGGCGTTGCGCGTGCGCGAGGCGACCATCACCACCCGTCTGCATCGAGCGCGCCAGCGAGTGGCGGACATGCTGACCAGCGCGTCGGGTGTCGCAGGCCCGCGATGACCCTATTTGACGACCTGGCCGGCGGCGTTCAGGGCGAACCACTTGCCCCCGAACTGCGCCTGGCCGACGTAGGACGTATCGCCCGGGCCGGCGTCGCCGATGTAGGTGTAGAGCGGGTGCCCGGCGTAGGTGACCTGGCGCGAGCCGGCCACCTTGATCGTGCCCACGAGCGAGCGCTTGACGCCAGGGCCCAGTGTGGGCGTGCCGGTGGTCGTGACAAGCGGCCAGATGCCCGTGCAGCCGGGGGTCGCCGCACATCGGCCGTGGTTACGCGAATCGCGCGTGAACACGAACAGCGTCCGCCCTCCGCGGTTCACGAGAATGCTGCCCAGCGCGGTGTGCCGGAGCTGAAGCTTCGCGCCGCTTGCCGCGTGGGCGCGTGTCGCGGTGTGGGAGATGCCCACGGGCACGATCGCGGCGGTCGCGAGGAACAGGATCGTCAAGCGCTTCATGGATCGCCCTCCTGGATCGGTGGTCGCTTCATTACGAGGACGTCGATCGCGCGCGGGACCTTCCGCTCATGAGCCCGCGTCTCTCCGATCTGCTCCTGCGCTCGCAATCGGATGAGCGGCTGGTCAGCCTGGCTCAGGCGGGACACGACCGCGCCTTCGCCACGATCGTTGAGCGCTATCGCGCCGAGCTGCTGGCGATGGCCCGCCGCCTGGTTTCGGATGGACGCGCCGAGGATGTCCTCCAGCAGGCGTTGCTGAGCGCCTTTTCCGCGCTTCGATCGGGCACCGAGGTGAGCCACGTGCGCGGCTGGCTGTACCAGATCGTCCGAAACGCGGCGTTCAAGACTCGACGACCCGACGAAGCACCGCTCGACGAGATGACCGCATCGGGCCCCGCCCTCGAGGACGTGGTGCAACAGCGCGCACTCGCGATGAGCGCGATGAGCGAGATCTCGCGCCTGCCCGAGCGCCAGCGGGACGCCCTCGTAGGCTCGGCGCTCGGCGGTCTGGGACGCGCGGAGCTGGCCGCCTCGATGGGGCTGTCCGAGGGTGCGGTAAGGCAGCTTGTCCACCGCGCCCGCGCCACGGTGCGCACCGCAGTGACCGCGGTCACTCCCTGGCCGCTGGCCAACTGGCTCGCCTCCGTGCCGGGCGGGCCGGGAGGCACCTCCGAGGTCGTTGCCGCGGCCGGCGCGCTGTCGGGCGGCGGGATCGCGGTCAAGCTCGGGGCCCTGCTCGTCACGGGCGCCGTGGCCACCGGCGTCGCCGTCGCCCCCCGGAGTCATCACGATCACACGCGCGCCCCGGCGAGCCGAGCCGCCACCGCGCCCGGGGTGTCGAGCGCGCACGTCCTGACGAGCACCGTCGTGCCGGCGGCAGTGCCGAGCGTGGCGAGGGTTGGTCCGGGCGAGCGGCACCACGGTCGCGGACGCGACGACGCACGCCCCGGCGAGCGGCACCACGGTGGCGGTCGGGACGACTCGCTCAGAGCCGACCGGGGCGGCTCCGGCGGCCGCGATGGCTCGGATGACCGAGGCGTGACGACGATCGCTTCGAGCCGGCAGGACCGGGGCAGCGGTGGAAGATCAGGCGGCAGTGGCGATGGATCAGGCAAGGAATCGAGCGACTCGAGTGGCGACGGGTCGTCACACGGCTCGAGCGATGGTTCGTCCCACGGCGGAGACGGATCGGGACATCTGCGATAGTGCGCGGCCGATGCCGGTCGAGAACGTGGATATCACCACACCGGACGGCGTGGCCGACGCCTATCTGGCGCGGCCCGATGACCAACCGCACCCCGGTGTGCTGTTCATCATGGACGCGTTCGGGCTGCGCCCGACGATCGGTGAGATGATCGAGCGGATCGCCGCGGACGGCTACGTGGTGCTCGCGCCGAACGTCTTCTACCGGGCCGGGCGCTCGCCGGTGCTGCCCATGCCCGACCTGAGCGACCCCGACCAGCGCGCCGGGTTCTTCTCGCAGGTCCGGCCATTGATCGAGCAACTCTCGCCGGAGCGGATCCAGTCCGACGGCATCGCCTACCTCGACTACCTGTCCGAGGCGGCCGGCCCCGGCCGTGTCGCGCTCACCGGGTACTGCATGGGGGCACGGGTGGGATGGCGGATCGCCGCCGCCATGCCCGACCGGGTGGCGGCCCTCGCCGGTTTTCACGCCGGCGGCCTGGTCACCGACGACGCGGACAGCCCGCACCAGTCGGCCTCGCGCATTTCGGCCGAGCTGTATTTCGGCTTCGCCGACCAGGATCCCAGCATGACCGCCGAACAGATCGCCACGCTCGAGCAGACGCTCGAGGAGGCCGGCGCGCGCTACCGCTCCGAGATCTACGAGGGAGCGCAGCACGGCTACACGATGGCCGATACCGCGGCTTACGATGAGCCCTCGCGGGAGCGGCACTTCCGCGAGCTTCGTTCGCTGCTCGACAGGGCGCTTGCGGCATAGCCGCGCGATGAACCTGTTCCTGACCGGCGGCAGTGGCGTCCTCGGGCGGGCGCTCGAGCCGCTGGCCGGACGCGCCGGCCATACGGTGCAGGCGCCCTCGCATCGCGAGCTCGACCTGTTCGACGCCGCGGCTCTGGCGCGCGCCGTCAGCGGCTCTGACGCGGTACTGCATCTGGCGACGCGGATTCCTCCCCGCGAGCGATTCGGGCAGCCCGAGGCGTGGGAGGAAAACGACCGGTTGCGCACCGACGCCGCGCGTGCGCTCGTCGACGCGGCGCTCGAGGCTGGCGTCGCCACGTTCGTCCAGCCCACGATCGCGTTCGTGTATCCCCAGGACGCGCCGGCCGACGAGGACACGCCGGTCGG
>DATIEI010000319.1:0-4162 GCA_035455845.1 Solirubrobacteraceae bacterium | reverse complement strand
CGCGTGGCGTATGGGCTGCTCGGGCTCGGCGTCAAGCCGGGCGAGAACGTCGCCTTCCAGCTCCCGAACCGGCTCGAATTCTTGACGATCGCGCTGGGCACGTTGCGCGTGGGCGCGGTGTGCGAGCCGCTCATGCCGATCTTCCGCGAGCGGGAGCTGGGCTTCATGCTCGGCGAGAGCCGAGCGCGGGTGCTGTTCGTTCCCCGGCAACACCGAGGCCGCGATCACGCTGCGATGGCCGAGGGTCTGCGCGCGGCGCTGCCAGGACTCGAGCACGTCCTCGTGCTGCCCGAGGCGTATGGCGAGCTGCTCGACGGCACGTCGATAGGCGAGTTTCCGACGCTGACCGGCGCGTACCACGCCCAGCTGCTGTTCACCTCGGGGACCTCGGGCGAGCCGAAGGGCGCCCTGCACCGCCACGACGTGCTGGACCGCGCGGCCGATCATCACATCGAGCACTTCGGCCTGGGTGCCGACGACGTGATCTACGTGCCTTCGCCGCTGGCCCACCAGACCGGCTTCCTGTACGGGATGTGGATCGCGCTGCGGCTCGGCGTCCCCCAGATTCTCCAGGAGGTCTGGGACGCCGAGATCGGGCTGGACGCCATGCGCCGTTTCGGCGTGACCTTCGTCCAGGCCGCCACCCCGTTCCTGGCCGATCTGACCGCCGTGGCCGAGGAACGCGGCGAGGCACCCGAACAGCTGAAGACGTTCGTGGCCACCGGCGCGGCCATCCCGCGCGAACTGGCCCGCCGCTCGCGGGAGGTGCTCGGCGCCGAGGTGGGTGGAGCATGGGGCACGACCGAGAGCTGCCTGGGCTGCGCGTTCGCGCCGGGCGATCCGCCCGAGCTCGCCTGGGGGACCGACGGCCGCGCGCTGGCCAACGTGAGCCTGCGGATCACCGACGACGAGGGTCGAGAGCTGGGCGCGGGTGAGGAGGGTAACTTCGAAGTCCACACCGATTGCCTGTTCGCGGGCTATCTGAACCGTCCCGAGCTGACCGCCGAGGTGATCACGCCAGACGGCTGGTACCGCAGCGGCGACCTGGCCCGGATCGACGCTGCCGGCTATGTCCGGATCACCGGGCGCGTCAAGGACGTGATCAACCGTGGTGGCGAGAAGGTGCCGGTGGCCGAGATCGAGCAGCTGCTCCATGCCCACCCGGCCGTGCGCGAGGTGGCGATCGTGGCCATGCCCGACGAGCGCCTGGGCGAGCGTGCGTGTGCGTTCGTGGTCGGCGAGCTGGACTTCGACACCATGCTCGAGTACCTAGACTCACACCGCGTCTCCAAGACCTACTGGCCCGAGCGCCTGGAACTGCTCGACACGCTCCCCCGAACACCATCGGGCAAGATCCAGAAGTTCATCCTCCGCGCGCAGGCGCGCGAGCTCGTAACCACATGAGCACCACCACCCCCGTCGAACTTGAGTCGCTGCGCGAGGAGGTCCGGGGCTACGTCGAGAACGAGGGCGAGCGCTGGGCCGAGCTGATCGAGCGCGAACATCGCGTCCCCCTGGAGCTGTGGGACGAACTGCGCGGCCACGGCTATCTGCGGCTGGCCGCGCCGGTCGAGTACGGCGGCGCCGGCATCCCGTTCACCAAGTATCTCGAGCTGCTCGAGCTGTTCTCGATGTCGCACGCCTCGCTGCGCATGATCGTCCACGTCGCCAACGGCATCTGGCGGCCGATGGACTCCCACGCCAACGACGACCAGCGCGAACGGTTCATCAAGCCGGTCGTGGCCGGCGAGATCAAGGTGGCGTTCACGCTTACCGAGCCTGGGGCCGGCAGCGGCGCCGATATCCGCTGCAGCGTGGTCCGCGAGGGCGATACCTACTACCTGAGCGGCGAGAAGCACCTGATCACATTCGGGACGATCGCCGACTACCTGATGACCTTCGCCCGGGTCGAGGGGACCCGCGGGACCGACGGCACGGTGGCGCTGATGGTCCCGTCGCACGGCGAGGGGATCGACAACCGCGAGATGGCCGAGACGATGGGCGTGCGTGGCACCGACCACGGGCACATCGTGTTCGACCGCGCGCCGGTGCCGGTCGCCGACCGCTTCGGCGAGGAGGGGCAGGGCGTCGAGATCGCGCTGAGCGGCTTCCTCGGCCCGAGCCGGATCTCCCTGGCCACCACCTGCGTGGGCTTGGCCCAGCGCGCGCTCGACCTGGCCCTCGACTACGCAAAGCAGCGCGAGACGTTCGGCAAGAAGATCGCCGAGCGCCAGGCGATCGCGTTCAAGCTGGCCGAGATGGCGACCGACGTCGAGGCCGCCCGCCGGCTGGTCTGGCACGCTGCGGCCACGTGGGAGGACTCCGGGCACGCCCCGATGGAGGCGGCCATGGCGAAGCTGTTCGCCTCCGAGATGCTCCAGCGCGTGACCGACGGCGCCCTGCAGGTGCACGGTGGCCTCGGGTACTGGTCGACCAGCCCGATCGAGCGCGTGTACCGTGATGCACGAGCCCAGCGCTTCGAGGAAGGCACGGCGGAGATTCAGAAGACCACGATCGCGCGGGACCTGCTGAAACGATGAGCGACGATCCGACCCTCCTGCCCGATCCGCGCCGCGGATTCGAAGGCAAGGTTGCGCTGATCACCGGTGCGTCGCGCGGGATCGGCAAGGCCCTGGCGCTCCGCCTGGCCGCCCGCGGCGCGATCCCGGTCGTCAACTACAAGCAGAACGAGGAGTTGGCCCGCGAGGTGGTGGCGGAAGCGGCGCGACTGGGCTCGTCCGCACTGGCGATTCGGGCGGATCTCGAGAACCTCGACGAGATCGAGGCGATGTTCGACCAGGTCGAGGAGCGCTTCGGACGCCTGGACTTCTTCGTCTCGAACGCGTCGGCCTCGAACTTCCACCACTTCATGGATCTGAAGCCCCACCACCTGGAGCGCACCTACAACCTGAACGTCCGCGCGTTCGTGGTCGGCACGCAGCGAGCGGTCAAGCTGATGCCGGACGGCGGGCGGGTGGTGGTGCTCTCGAGCTACGGAAGCATCCGCTCGTTCCCCACCTACGCGAACCTCGGGTCGGCCAAGGCCGCGCTCGAGACCTGGGCGCGCTACATGGCGGTCGAGCTGGCGCCGCACGGCGTGAACGTGAACGCGGTCAACGGCGGGATCATCGAGACCGACTCCTCGAGCTACTTCTACGCGACCGGTCGGGTGCCGTCGCTCGAGACCGTGCTGCCCAAGATCCCCAAGCGGCGGATGGGTACCGCCGCCGAGGTCGCCGACTCGGTCCTGTTCCTTTTGTCCCCGGAGGCGGAGTACGTCACGGGCACCACGCTGGTCGTGGACGGCGGTCTCACGTCGATCGCGCCGCCGTTCCACGCGGACATGGCGTCCGGCGCCGAAGCGGGGCCGCTTGGCGCGCTCTCCGAGGCGCTGCGGCCCTAGCATCGCCGGCTCACCGGCGCGTAACGCGTCACGGAAGCGCCGCGACCTCGGCCGTGACGAGACCATATGAGTTAGACGCCTCCCAGGGGGTGTAACTCGTCACACATGCCCGGCGCGGGGCTCGCGTGACGACTTATGCGCCCCGGGTCGCGCGGGTCCAGTGGCCCGAGCGGCCGCCGGATTTCTCGAGCAGCACGACCTCGGCGATCTCGGCGCCGCGCTCGATCCCCTTGACCATGTCGTACACGGTCAGAGCGGCCACGCTGGCCGCGGTCATGGCTTCCATCTCGACTCCGGTCGGCCCGGTTGTCCGGGCCTCGGCGGTGAGGACGATTTGACCTTCTGACACTGTCCCCTCCACCCCTACGAACGTGAGCGCCAGCGGGTGACACAACGGGATCAACTCCGAGGTGCGCTTGGCCGCCTGGATCCCCGCGATCCGGGCCACGCCGAGGACGTCGCCCTTGGGCGCATCGCCGGCGGCAACCTTACGCGCGGTCTCCGCGGACACCCGCACCACAGCCTGCGCCACCGCCCGCCGCTCGGTCGCCGGCTTCTCGCCGACGTCGACCATCCGGGCGCGCCCGGTCTCGTCCAAGTGCGTGAGCTCGAGGCTCATAGGATCGCAGCGGCGCGCTGGGCGTCGGCGATCAGGTCGCGCACGGCGTCCACGTTGCCGGCCCGCAGCAGCTCGATCGGGTCGGACTCGCCGTTGACGATCGACTCGAAGAACTCCTTGCGGTCCTGATAGGTGGGAAG
>DATIEI010000318.1:0-4679 GCA_035455845.1 Solirubrobacteraceae bacterium | reverse complement strand
GCACAACGCGATCAACGCGGCCGGCGCGCTCACCGCGGCCGCGCAGGCCGGCGCCGATCCGGCCCGCGCCGCGGCCGCCCTGGCGAGCTTCCGGGGCACCCGGCGCCGGTTCGAGCTGCTGGGAGCAACCAAAGACGGAATCCCGATCTATGACGACTACGCCCACCACCCGACCGAGGTGGCCGCCACGATCGCCGCCGCCCGGACGCTCGCGCCGGCGCGCCTGGTGGCGGTCTTCCAGCCCCACCTGTACTCGCGCACGCGCGCGCTCGCGCGCGAGTTCGGGCGCGCGCTAGCCGGTGCCGACGTGGCCGTTGTGCTCGGGGTGTACCCCGCTCGCGAGCGGGCCGAGGACTTCCCCGGGGTGGACGGGCACCTGGTGGCGGCGGCCACGGCCGACGCCGCGGGCGGGCGGACGGTGGCGTGGCTGCCCGGCTTCGAGGACGCGAGCGCGTTCCTGGCCACGACGCTGCGCGCGGGGGATCTCTGCCTGTTCATGGGGGCCGGCGACGTCGATCGCCTAGGGCGCTCGATCGTGGCCTGACCGGCACGCTATCTACCCTGCTCGGCATGCTCGAGCTCCCGGAAGGAGTCCAGCGGGACTACCCGCTGTCACGCCTGACCACGATCCGAACCGGCGGTGCGGCCGAGCTGTTCGCGCGCCCCGGCAGCGTGAACGAGCTTGAGCGCCTGCTCGCCTGGGCCGACACGCACCGGCTCCAGGTAGGGGTCGTCGGATCGGGGTCGAACCTCCTCGTGGCGGACGCGGGCGTCCGCGGACTGGTCCTGAAGCTGGACAAGGAGCTGAGCACGATCGAACTCGACGGAACCCAGATCCGCTGTGGCGGTGGGGCACGGCTGCCGGCGGTGTCGGCGCGGGCCGCCCAGGCCGGGCTGAGCGGCATCGAGTTCGGCGTGAACATCCCCGGCACGGTCGGCGGCGCGGTCCGCATGAACGCCAACGCCTACGGCGGGGAGTTAGCGCGGGTGCTCGAATGGGTCGATGTGGTCGGGCCGGCCGGGACCGAGCGGCGCCGCCCCGATCAGCTCGGCTTCGCCTATCGCCGCTCGAGCCTGCGCGCCGGCGAGGTTGTGGCACGGGCCAGCTTCGCGCTGCAGGAGGCGAACCGCGACGAGGTCAAGACGACGCTGGCCGACATGCGCGCCCGGCGCAAGGCCGCACAGCCCTCTGGCATCAAGACTTTCGGCTCGACGTTCAAGAACCCGACCGACCCCCGCGCCGAGGGCCGAACGGCCGGCCAGCTGCTCGAGGCGGCGGGCTGCCCGGGGCTGCGGATCGGCGGTGCCGGCTTCTCGGCCAAGCACGCGAACTTCATCGAGAACCACGGCAAGGCGAGCACCGCGGACGTTGTCGCGGTCATGGCCGAGGGCCGCCGCCGAGTGAAGGAGCGATTCGAGGTGGCGCTCGAGCCGGAGGTTCAGGTGCTCGGTCCAGTCAACCTTCCGGCCGAGTGGAGCCGGGCGTGACCACCCGGCGGCGGATGTCGCTGCGGGTGCGCGTGGCGCTCGTGGCGGTGACCGTGCTGGCGCTCCTGGGCGGCGGCTGGCTGTGGGTGCGCGACTCCTCGCTGGTGGCGGTCCGGAAGGTCACGATCAGCGGCGTCTACGGAACCCAGTCGACTCAGATCCGCTCTGCTCTGACGCTGGCCGCGCGCAACATGACCACGCTCGACGTCCGGGTCGGGCAGCTGCGCACCGCGGTCGACCCGTATCCGGTGGTCAAGGACCTCAGGGTCGCCACCGAGTTTCCCCACGGTTTGCGGATCCGGGTGATCGAGCAATTGCCGGTCGGCGCGATCGTCGCAGGCGGCCATGCCGTCGCGGTCACCGGCGACGGCACGCTGCTTCACGACGTCTCTGCCGGCTCGCTCCCGCAGGTTCCGGTGCGTCTGCTGCCCGGCGGCTCTGAGGTCACGGACCAACCCACGCTGGCCGCACTGTCGCTGCTCTCGGTCACGCCTCCCCGAATGCTCTCGCGGATCGCGCAGGTCACCGACGGCTCGGCGCACGGCCTGGTCGCGCAACTTCGCTCAGGCCCCAGCATCTACTTCGGCGACGCCTCGGAACTGGACGCGAAGTGGATCGCGGCCACCGAGGTGCTGGCCGATCCGAGCTCGGCCGGGGCGGTCTACATCGACGTGAGCGACCCGTCGCGAGCGGTGGCCGGGGCGAGCCCGCAGGCGGTCGCGGCGGCCGGGCTGGCGCCCAGCGCGACGAGTTCTGCGACGGGGAGCACGGCGTCCGCGAGCGGCTCGGCAAACAGCTCGACGACAGCCTCGAGCACTTACCAGTCGACGAGCTCCGGCGCCGCAGGAGGCTAACCCTAGACTAGAGGTTTAGGGTGCAAAATCGCCAACTCTTCGGGCTGGATCGAGAGTTTGGCGTTCTGCAACGGAGCTTGCGTCCGGGGCCTGGTCGTTGACTTCCCGCAAGTCCAGGGCCTAACGTGCGAAACTCCCGCTATGAGCGACTGCCCACAAAACGCTCAAGGCTAACTCTAGGGTCGGACGGTCACCAATGGAAAGCGGTAGTTATCTCGCAGTCATCAAGGTCGTCGGCGTCGGCGGCGGCGGCACGAATGCGGTCAACCGGATGGTCGACGCGGGCCTGCGGGGGGTCGAATTCATCGCCTGCAACACCGATGCCCAGGCGCTCGCGATGTGCGACGCCGACATCAAGCTCAACATCGGCCACGAGCTGACCAAGGGCCTCGGCGCCGGTGCCAACCCCGATATCGGTCAGGGCGCGGCGGCCGAGTCTCGCGACGAGATCAAGGAAGCGCTCAAGGGGGCGGACATGGTGTTCGTCACCGCGGGTGAGGGCGGCGGCACGGGGACCGGCGCGGCGCCGGTGATCGCCGAGATCGCCAAGAACGAGATCGGTGCCCTGACGGTCGGGTGCGTCACGCGCCCGTTCGCATTCGAGGGGACCCAGCGCGCCCGTCAGGCGCAGGAGGGGATCAACAAGCTCCGCGAACACGTCGACACGCTGATCACGATCCCGAACGAGAAGCTGCTGGCGATCGTCGAGCGGCGGACCACGATCCTCGACGCGTTTCGCGAGGCCGACAACGTACTGCGCCAGGGCGTCCAGGGCATCACCGACCTGATCACGATCCCCGGCCTGATCAACCTGGACTTCGCCGATGTCCGCACGATCATGCACGACGCGGGCACGGCGCTCATGGGGATCGGGAATGCGGGCGGCGAGAACCGGGCGGCCGAGGCGGCCAAGGCCGCGATCTCCTCGCCGCTGCTCGAGGAGTCGGTCGAGGGCGCCACCGGGATCCTGCTCAACATCACCGGCGGGCACGACCTCGGCCTGTTCGAGGTCAACGAGGCGGCGGAGATCGTCCAGAGCGCGGCCGACCAGAACTCGAACATCATCTTCGGCGCGGTCATCGATGACTCGATGGGCGACGACGTGCGGGTCACCGTGATCGCGACCGGGTTCGATCAGCGATACAGCCGTCCGAGCACGGCCCGCGAGACGACTCGCCGGGCGCGACGCGACCGGGACGTCACGATGGATGACGACCAGCGCTCCTCGCTCGAGATCCGCGACGACGAGATTGACATCCCGTCGTTCCTTAAGGATCGTTGAACCTTCTCGGGCCGCCGCAACCCTGCGGGAGTTGAGCTGTTGTAAGGCCGTCACAAGTCACGGCCGACAACTGATCCTGGGTGCAGCGCGGTGCGGCTCGCTGGCCGGGTTGCTCGCGCTGCTGGCCGCCGGGCTGCTCGCCTCGGCGGCGCGCGCGCAGCCCTCGCCCGCGCCGCCCACGGTCATCGATGGCCCGAGCGCCGCGATCACCAGCCTGAACGGGCTGTCGGTCGCGCGCGACGGGACCGGGGCGGTGGTCTACGAGAAGGCGGCGCACGTGTTCGTCTCAGCACTGGTCGGCGGCCAGTTCCAGACGCCCGTCGAGGTCGACGCCGGTCTTCCCGCCGGGTCCTCGCAGCCGGTGATCGCGGCCGGCAACGGCGGGGTGCTGCTGATCGCCTTCATCAACGCCGCCCAGCTGTACGTGGTCTCGCGCGCGAGTACCACCGCCCCGTACGGCGCGCCGGCGCCGCTGGCCGCTCCCGCGACCAACCCATCGCTTCAGATGAGCAACCTCGGCAAGGCATATCTGGCCTTTACGGTCGGCGATGGTGCCGGCGACGATGTGCGCGCGGCGTACTGGGCCGGGGGAGGCTGGTCGCTCGAGGCCGCGCCGCTCAACGCGGTGGCCCCGGGCGACGACGCCGGCACAGGGACCGGGGCGCCGGCGGTGGCCACGGCGGGGGATGGAGTGGCGATCGTGACCTGGGGAGAGGCGGGGCACATCTACGCGCGCCGGGTCTGGGGCACGGCGCCGAGCGTGGTCGACGAGCAGGCCGACGTCGGCTCGGTGTCGGGCTGCGGCGAGGTGTCGGTTGGGGAGCCCGCGGTCGCCTCCGGCGGCGACTCCTCCTACGCCGACGTGGCCTTCCGGGAGGTCGTCTCGTGCCCGGGCGTCCAGCAGGCCCGCGTGCTGGTCAATCGGCTGCGAGGCTCCCAGTTCGACGGCGCCGTCCCGGCCGACGGGCTCGCGGCCGGGGGCGAGAGCGCCGGCGATCCGCAGGTGGTCATGACCGAGTACGGGCAGGGCTTCGTCACCTCGGAGGGTCAGAGCT
>DATIEI010000317.1:0-6368 GCA_035455845.1 Solirubrobacteraceae bacterium | reverse complement strand
CGGGTGACGATCGCCAGCTCGTTCAGTGCCCACGCGATGCCCTCCTGGAACGACACGCTCCGGGCGCCCGCCAGGGCGTGCTCGAGGCGCTCTCGGGCCAGCGCCAACTCGCCGCGGTATAGCGCGCAGGCACCGTGGTTGATCAGCGCGGTGGCGGTCGCACGCACGTTGCCGGCGCGTTGAAACGCGGTAACCGCCTGCCCGCAGTGCTCCTCGGCCACCTGCTCATCTCCGCATAGCCAGGCCACGAACCCGAGGTAGTCATGCGAGGCCGCGATCCCCGACTCGTCGCCGAGCTCCTCCCAGATGGCCAGGCTGCGCAGGTGCAGGTCGCGCGCCTCGTCGTAGCGGGCCTGCTCGCGGGCGATCGACCCGAGCCGCTGCAACGCGGTGGCCGCCGCCCGCTGGTCTCCCAGCTCATTGACGAGTTCCAGCGCAGTGCTCAGGTGCTCGGCGGCCGTGGTGTAATCGCATTGGAGGAACGCCACCTCTCCGGCGCTGACCAGGACCCGGGCGCGCCGCGCGGGCGAGATCTCCGCGGCTCGGGGAATCAGGTGCTCGAACCGGGTACGGGCCTCGCGGTAGTAGCCCCGCTGATACCAGAACGGCCACAACAGACGGGCCAGCCGGGCTCCGTCGTCGATCGACTCCTCGGTTAGCCACTGGAGAGCCGCCTCGAGGTTGTCGTGCTCGAGCTCGATCCGCTCGAGCCAGCGGTACTGGTCCGGGCCGTCGACCGCGTCCCGGGCGGCCAGGGCGAGGTCGAGGAAGTACTCGGCGTGCCGGTGGTGGACGGTGGGGCCCTCGGGGCCGTCCCAGAGCTTGGCCGCGGCGTACTGGCGGACGGTGCCCAGCAACCGGTAGCGCGGCTCCTGCGTCTGGTCGACGACTTGTACGAGCGATCGATCGATCAGCACAGCGAGCAGGTCCAGTACATCGACCACGTCGAGCTGGTAGCCGGCGCAGACCGTCTCCGCGGCAGCCAGCGAGAACGACCCCCGGAACACGCTGAGGCGGCGGAACAGCCGTTGCTCGGACGGTTCGAGCATCCGGTGGCTCCACTCGAGCATCGCGTCCATCGTGCGATGTCGCTCGGGGATCGTGCGCGCCGTGTGGCGCAGGACGTTCGAGTCGCGTTCGAGCCGCTGGGCGATCTGCCCGACGGACAGGACCCGGACGCGGGCGGCGGCCAGCTCGATGGCCAGCGGCATCCCGTCGAGCCAGGCACAGATCCGGCGGACGTTCTCGAGGATGCCCGGGGCGTGCGGATCAAACGCGGTCGACCCCTCGCGGGCACGCTCGATGAACAGCGACACCGCGCCGTGATCCGGCGCCTCGTGCTCGTCGGCGGGAGCGCGCTCGTCCGCGCCATCACGCTGCACCGCCGGCGCGGCGCCTTCGCCGATGGCCAGACCCGGGACCCGCCACACCTGCTCGCCGGGCACGCCCAGCGGCTGGCGGCTGGTCGCGATGACCCGTAGGGACTGTGAGCGCTCGAGCAACCCGACCACCAGCTCGGCGCAGCCGTCGACTACCTGCTCGCAGTTGTCGAGCACGAGCAGGGTCGATTCCGGGAGCTTGCGGGCCAGCGCGGCCGGCACGGGACCGGCGCTCAGGTCGCGGTCGAGGACGGTGGCGGCAACGACCTGGGGCACCAGGCCGGACTCGAACGTGGTCGACAGGTCGATCCACCAGGCGCCGCCGACGAAGTCCGGCCGGATCGCCTCGGCCAGCGCGATTGCCAGCCGGGTCTTTCCGGCGCCGCCCGGACCACATAGGGTCAGGACGCGGGTGCGCCACACGCGCGAGCGCAGTTCGCTGAGTGCGGCGTCTCGCCCGACGAGCCTGGTGAGCTGGACCGGCAGGTTCCCGAGCGTCCCTACACGCTGCTTGCTCGTCTGGGTTGTCTCCTCGATCAGTAAAGCGCCCCTTGCCACGGCCGGCTGGATTGCCCGCGCCCGGTCCCCACGGCGCGACTTGGCCGTGAAGTCTAAAGCCCCAGGCGGGCGGCCTAAATGCCGGCGGCGCTCGCCTAAAGATCCGTTAGCCGTCCGGCGCCCAGACGGTGCGCTTGCCCGATGTGCCGCCGCCGCTTTATCCGCAGGATGCACGGCGTCGGACGCACCGCAGCGCCGACCAGCAGAGCAAATCCCCTTCCCTCGGAGGTCCCCCAATGAAGGTACGTCGGTTTCTATCCCCGTCGTTTGTGTTGAGCCTCGTGGCCCTGTTCGTCGCCCTCGGCGGCGGAGCCGCGGTGGCCGCCACCCAGTTCGTGAACAACGCCGGCCATCTGGGCGGCAAGGCGCCGAGCTACTACCTGGCCGCGAGGCACTTCGTGAGCTCGGGCGGCGAGAAGTTCCTCAGCGTCGGCCAGAGCAAGGTCCTCGGTCACGCCGGCCACTTCACCTTCAGCGCCACCTGCACCAACCCGAGTGGCCAACAGGGCGGCCAGCAGGTGACGTTCGACGTGACCGCCAACACCACCGCCGACCTAGACGCCAACGGCGGCCCGCAGCCGGCTGGGACCAAGATCAACATCCACACCAACAGCGACGCGATGGACTCGACTCAGGACGCGCCGCTGAAGGCGGGCGACTTCGATCAGGTCGGCAGCGCCTCTGACTCGACCGAGATCGCGGCCGACGGCCAGGAGGTCGACGTCTTCTATAACGACGGCGTCAACTGGCCCTCCGGCAACGGCAGCTCCGCCCACGACTGCTTCGCCGGTTACACCGGCCTCATGGGCTGATCCAGATGACCGCCATGCGCACCCGCCTTCACGTCCTCCTCGCATGCCTCGTCGTGGCACTGCCGCTGGCCGTGTCGGCGGGTGCGCGGGCAGCCAGTGCCCCAAGTACCCAGGTCAACCTGACCCCGACCCAGGTCGCCCAGACGCTGTTCGTGGCCGGCGACGTGGCCCGGCTCAGCCAGATCCCGAGCGGGACGGAGAGCCTCGTCGAGGAGAACGCGGTGCGCCTCGGGCAGAGCCAGCTGGTCTGACCTTCCTCGGACGCCCTGGTGGCGATCGGGAACCTCCAGCAGACCATCCACGCGGGCCTGATCAACGGCAACCACCTGGCCCCGGGCACCACTCAGGACGGCAGCGACGACGTCCACGCGGCGGCCGGTCGGGCAGCCGGGGCCGGCGCGCTGCTGAACGGTTACATCTCGCTCGGGCTGCCCCAGGCCCTGGCCAGCGACGACATCCTGAACGGTCTCGTCAACGGCGCTGGGTCGGACCCGTTCACCACGCCCGATCCCAACGGCTGCAACGTACGCGGGGTCGTCGCCGGCGGCACGCTCGAGGCCGAGGTGATCAACTACCTCCAGGACGCCTCCACCAAGGTGGTCAAGGGCTCCCCGGCCGTGCGCGACCCTATGCAGTGCATCTCGCTACTCGTCCAGGATCGCGTCGCGGCACTGGCGCCGGCGATCGCCGCACACATCATCCCGGCGAGCGGGTCGGCCCAGACCGCCTCGCGGGTGCAGAGCCTCGCTGCCTCCGCCGGCCCGGCCCAGCCGGCCGGGACCGCCAGCACGATGTTCGCCGAGGACAACCCGCTGATCGCCCCCACTCTCGACCGCATCGTCGACACGCAGGCGGCGCTGTCCGAGGAGATGGCCAACGGCACCCGCCTCACGGTGGAGGTTGACGGGACCGGGCAGGGGATCGTCACCGGCGGCGGCATCAACTGCCCGGGCACGTGCTCGGCCCAGGAAACGCCGCAGTCGTCGGCCACGCTGAGCGCGACCCCCGCACCGGGGTCCTCGTTCATCGGCTGGAGTGGTGCATGCACCGGCACCGGCACCGGCACCTGCACCGTGGCACTTCCCTACGATCAGAACGTGATCGCCACGTTCGGTCCGGGAGGGAGCACGGCCGCGACGGGGGGCACGCCGAGCGCGGCCGGGTCGCCGACGGCGGCCGGCACCGCGACAGCGGCGAAGTGCACGCTGAAGGCAGTGAGCAACAAGGTGCTGCTGGCGGCGCGCAAGGGCAGGGCCAAGAAGGGCGCGCCTGTGATCAAGCCCGGCACGGTGACGCTCACCGTGAAATGCACTCAGGCCGGCAAGGTGAAGCTCACCGGGACGCTGACGCAACTGATTGGCGCGAAGCCCAAGCACGGCAGGCAGAAGTCAAAGACCTACAGGCTGGGTCCGGCGAGTGGATCGGTGACGGCGGGCCGCGCCCTGAGGCTGACCCTCAGGTTGCCGGCTGCGGCTGTGAGTGCGCTGGGCAAGGGAGCGAAGGAGTCGGCGGCGTTCACCGTGGTGCTAGGGAGCGGCCGGGCCACCGCGAGGATTGCCGCGGTGAGGGGAACCCGATGAGGCCGGGTTCCTTTGCAACCGCTGGTGGCGTAACTGCACTCCCACCCGGTTTCACGAACGACCGCAGGTAGCCGTCAACGCGCCGCGCGGCGCAATGACAGCGCCAGCAGCGCCACCGCCGCCACCGGCATGACCCACCATGCGGGCGCGCCGGCTCCCGCGATCAGCGCGGTGGCCCCCAGTGCGACCGCGACCCCCAGCGCGGTAATCGGGTCGTCGCCGACGACGAACTCCCACACCGCCTGCGCGGCGCGGACCAGCCAGCTCACGCCGGCCTCCCGAGCGCGGACGCCACCGACGCCCGCCGCAGCCACTGCACGAGCCCGAGCGAGACCAGCAGGACGCCCGGGATGATGACGAGCAGCGCCGCGTCACCGCCGGGCCAGCTCGCTCCGGCTCCTTCGGCGCCCCAGAACACGCCGAACGACGTGAGCATCACCCCGACCGCGAACTTCATGTTGTTCTCCGGCACCCGCGCGAGCGGAGCCCGGACCGCAAGGCCGGTCAGGATCACGACCACCACGGCGACGCCGGCCGCGAGTGCCGCCAGCCCGATGTCGTGCTGGCTCGAGCCGAACGTCAGCACGATGAAAGCGACCTCGAGGCCCTCGAGCAGCACGCCCTTGAATGCGATCGTGAACGCATAGCCGTCGAAGCCGTCGCCGGGGAGCGCCGCCGCCCGGGCCGCGTCGGTTTCGGCCGCGAATGCCTTGACCTCGTCGCGCTGGGCCTTCAGCCCGGCCGCGCGGAGCACCGCCTTGCGCAGCCACTGCAGCCCGAACACGAGCAGCAGCGCGCCGACGATCACGCGGAGAGCGTCGATCGGGACGGCGTCGAGGGCGGGTCCGAGCGCGGCGACGATCACCGCCAGGGCCGCGGCCGCCGCGGCCACGCCGGCCAGCGCCCAGCGCCAGCTTCGGGTCACGCCGACCGCGAGCACGATCGTCAGCGCCTCGACCGCCTCAACCGCGCAGGCGAGGAACACCGAGATCGCGAGGCCTAGCTGTGGACCGGACACATCTCCGAGTATGGCGTCGGTCAGTGACCGTTGGCGGAACCGAGCTCGACCCCGAACTGCTCGCGCAGGCCCTTGAACCCGTCATCGCTGACGTGCAGGGCGCGGCTGCGCCCGGCCTTGCGAACCCAGCCGAGCTCGACCATGCGCGTGGCGATCGCCGCGCCCAGCGAGCCGGCCAGGTGATGGCGCTGCTCGCTCCAGTCAACGCAGTAACGAATCAGCGGTCGGCGCGCCGGCAGCGAGTCGAAATCGATCCCGAACGCCTTCAGCTCGCGGATGCCGGCCGCGGTGAGCCGGTAGTCGAGGTCGTAGCCGGGCGCGGCCAGGCGATCGGTGTCGGCGGCGTCGGGGTCGAACACGCCGTCACCGCCGGTGAGCAGGTCGTGTTCGAGCAGCGACTCCATCAGCTTCGTCCCGAGCATCCCGGCCAGATGGTCGTAGCAGGTGCGCGCGAAGCGCACCGCGTGTGCCTTCGACCCCTGCTTGAGCGAGCGCACCGGCACCGGCGGCGAGATGCGCGCCAAGGCCTCGATCAGCTCGCCGACCTCGGGGCCGGCCAGCCGGAAGTAACGGTGACGCCCGTGACGCTCGACCTTGAGCATGCCGCCCTTGACCAGCCGCGACAGGTGGGCGCTAGCGGTCGACGCGGCCACCCCCGCCTCATCGGCCAGCACGCTGGCCGGCAGCGCGCGACCGTCGCCCAGCGCGAGCAGGATCCGGGCGCGTCCGCGATCGGCGACGAGCGCCCCGATGCTGGCGATGTCGGCGTCGCCGTGCATGTGTCACAGGGTAGCGCCACGACATTTCGCTCCCGGGCGAAACGTGAGGCCCTGTCATCATGAGTGCCGATGAGCACTGGCCGTCATGGACTTGGCGCTTCGGTCGGCGTCGCCGGCTCCGGCGCCATGCGCTCGTTGCGCGGACCGGACCGCACGCCCCCGCCGCTGATGGACCCGACCCGCAAGCGCGACGGCCGTCGGATCCTCGCTCTGTTCAGGCCGTACCGGATGCGGCTCGCCGC
>DATIEI010000316.1:0-7772 GCA_035455845.1 Solirubrobacteraceae bacterium | reverse complement strand
CGTCGCCCAGCATCTCCTGACTATCGGCATGAACCTCGAGTGGTGCCGGCGGCAGGGGTCGACCTCCGAGGCCGTGCTCGAGCGCATGACCGCGGCCCAGGCGCTGGCGCGCTCGGCGGTGGACGAGATCCGCGCGGTGATCTTCGAGCTCTCCAGCGATGGGCAGATCGAGCTGCCGCGGGCGCTGCGCGACGTGATCGAGGACGTCGAGGCCGGCACCCGCCTGGCGGTCGGGCTGCGCGTCTATGGGGAGACCCAGCCCGTGGCGGCCAGCACCCAGCACGCGCTGGTCCAGATCGCCCGCGAGGCACTGTTCAACGTGGTCCGCCACGCCGGGGCGCACCGCGCGTGGGTCACCCTGCGCTGGCGCCCGCAGGTGGTATCGCTGGCCGTCGCCGACGACGGTTCGGGCAATCACCGAAAGCTCCAGCACCAGCTGTTCATCTCGCGTCCGGATGGCGCTCACCTAGGCTTGGCCGGGATCGCGGATCGGGTGCGCAGCGTGGGCGGCGCCACCTGGTTCGAGGGCCGGCGCGGGGGAGGAGTGAAGCTGCGGGTCGAGGTGCCCCTGGGAGGCACGGTTGGCGTCGCCTGAACCAGCCGAGGCTCCGGCCCGGGTGATGCTGGTCGACGACCACGCGATCGTCCGCCGGGGGCTGCGCTCGATCCTCGAGCTCGAGCCCGACATCTCGGTGGTCGCCGAGGCGGGTGACCGGAACGAGGCGCTCCGGGCGCTCGAGCGGGCCGAGCCCGACGTGATCCTGCTCGATCTCAAGCTGAGCTCCGACCACGACACCGAAGGGCTCGCGCTGTGCAGCGAGATCGTCCGGCGCCGGCCCCAGTCCAACGTTGTGATCCTCTCGACGTTCCTCAACGAGAGCCTCTTGAACCAGTCGCTGCGTCGCGGCGCGAAGGCGTACGTGCTGAAAGATGTCGACCTGGTCGAGCTCGTGCGGATCATCCGGCGCGTGTCGCACGGGGAGTCCGGGTTCGACGGGCGCAGCGCGGAGATGGTCAGGGCGCTTGTGGCCGGCGAGCGCCGGGACGGGGAGCCGGAGTTCACCCAGCGCGAGCGCGAGGTCACCGAGCTGTTGGCGAACGGCCTGACCAACGCCGAGATCGGACGGCGGATCTTCGTCTCGGAGAGCACCGCGAAGTTCCACGTGCGCAACGTGATGCGAAAGCTCGGCGTCCACAGCCGGGCCGAGGTGGCCTACGCCGCCGGCAAGCGCGGTTTGCTCGACCGCATCTCGAGCCGCTAGACGAGAAACCGCCCGGTCAGGCCTCAGACCTGACCACCTGGACAGGTTTGAGGCATTGCGCGGTAATCGCCCGGAGGGCGGGGGTAGCCCATCTCAGGAACGCCACCGGAGGAAAGGAGAGACATATGGCGGATAACCGAGGCGTTGCCTACATGGGGACGGGCAAGGTCGAAGTCCAGGACATCGACTTCCCGACGTTCGAGCTCAAGGACGGACCGGGGGTCAATCCGGCCAACGTCGGCCGCAAGCTTCCGCACGCCGCGATTCTGAAGTGCGTGTCGACCAACATCTGCGGGTCGGACCAGCACATGGTTCGCGGGCGCACAACCGCGCCCGAGGGCCTGATCCTGGGTCACGAGATCACCGGCGAGGTGATCGAGACCGGCCCCGGCGTGGAGTTCATCAAGAAGGGCGATCTGTGCTCGGTGCCGTTCAACATCGCCTGCGGCCGCTGCCGCATGTGCAAGACCGGCAACACGGGTGTGTGCCTGAACGTCAATCCGGACCGTCCCGGCTCGGCCTACGGCTATGTCGACATGGGCGGCTGGGTCGGCGGCCAGGCCGAGTACGTGTTGGTGCCGTACGCCGACTGGAACCTCCTGCCGTTCCCCGACAAGGATCAGGCGATGGAGAAGATCCTCGACCTGACCATGCTGTCGGACATCTTCCCGACCGGTTACCACGGCGCCTACACGGCCGGGGTCACGTCCGGCTCGACGGTGTACGTCGCGGGCGCCGGCCCGGTTGGACTAGCCGCCGCGCATTCCGCCCAGTTGCTGGGCGCCGCGGTGGTGATCGTCGGCGACATGATCCCCGAGCGCCTCAAGCAGGCGAAGAGCTTCGGGTGTGAGACGGTCGACATCGCCAAGGGCGATCCCAAGGATCAGATCGAGCAGATCCTCGGCGTGCCCGAGGTCGACGCGGCGATCGACGCCGTCGGGTTCGAGGCCCGCGGCCACGGATCGGACTCCGACCACGAGGCGCCGGCCACCGTACTCAACTCGATCATGGACGTCACCCGAGCGGCCGGCAAGCTCGGCATCCCCGGGCTGTACGTGACCGGCGATCCGGGCGGCGTCGACGAGGCGGCGAAGACCGGCTCGCTGTCGATCAAGATCGGCCTGGGCTGGGCCAAGTCGCTGAGCTTCACCACCGGCCAGTGCCCGGTGATGAAGTACCACCACGGCCTCATGCAGATGATCCTCCACGGCAGGGCGCAGATCGCCAAGGCGGTCAACGCCACCGTGATCTCACTCGACGAGGCCCCGAAGGGCTACAAGGACTTCGACCAGGGAGCGGCCAAGAAGTTCGTGCTGGACCCGCACGGGCTGATCAAGTCTTGAGGAGGTGACCCTCTCGGCGCGTCGCCGCGGGGGGCGGCGGCGCGCCCCGCGGGCCCCTATTCAGGTGCGATGTCGAAACCGACGTCGGCTCTCGCCGCCCGGCGCAGGGTGTCCTCCTGCAGCACCCGGTACGGCGCCAGCGCGCGGGCCAGTCGCCGAACCTCGGCCTGGATCACAGCGTTCTCGTGGCGGCGTCGCTGGCGCGAGCGCCCGCTCGTGGAGGCTGGTGATGGGGAGCTTCGACGCGTGCCGGTCCGCTCGTCGGTTGCCGTCATCTGGCTCCTCTCGTCGGTTGCACCAAGTGTCCGGCACGGGCCGGGTCGGGGTCCAGCGCGCCGTCCGTGGGCGAACAGCGCACGTCAGGCGGCCGCCGCCCGATGGTCACCATGCGGACTTAATCGTCCCGGCCGCTTCAAGGGATCCGAGGTCCTGGACGATCTCGCATTACGAGACATCTGAACATGGCCATCGAGCAACTCAGCGACCTCGACGAAGCGAATTCCGCTCAGGATCCCGGCGGCGTGTGGTCGCTTGGCGTCCTCTCTCGGCAGGACGGCGAGCTGGGTGAGTTCAGTCGCGACGTCTCGAGCGCGCTCGACGCGCTCACCCGGATTACCTCGGAGTTCTCCACCGGGTCGGCGCGCAGCTCGATGGCGGTCTCCCTGATCAGCGAGAGCGTCCAGCAGCTGGCCGATCAGCTGGAGGATCTGACCGCGCGCTCGAGCTCGCTGCGCGTCGCCTCCGAACAGGCCGCCGAGTCGGCGGATCACTCGGCCGAGCTGGCCGAGCAGCTCTCGCAGGAGAGCGGGCGCGGCCTCGACGTGCTCCGTCCGCTCATCGACTCGACACGTCAGATCAGCGAGCACGTCGTGAGCGTGCACGAGCTGGTCGAGACGCTCGCCCGCAACGAGCTGGTGAGCATCGGACAGTTCTCAGCCGTGATCGACCGAATCGCGGACCAGACCAAGCTGCTGGCGCTGAACGCTGCGATCGAGGCGGCGCGCGCGGGCGAGCACGGCCGCGGATTCGCCGTGGTGGCCGACGAGGTCGGCAAGCTCGCGTCGGAGACCGCGGCGCAGACCTCGCAGATCCGCGAGACCATCAAGCGCACGCGCTTACAGATGGAAGACGTCGTGAGCGCGGCTGGCGCGGCGCGTGAGCGCTCGGTCAAGAGCACCGCGGATGCCGACACCGGCCTCGAGGTGCTCGAACGCATCGCCTCACTGATCGGCTCTTCCAGCGAACGCTCGACACAGATGGCGACGCTGGCCCGCGAGCAGCGCTCGGACATCCAGGCGATCGACTCGAGCCTTCAGGCGATCGCGGCGGGCAGCGCCGAGATCGAGCAACAAGCGCAGTCCGTGGCCCGAGCGCAGCTCGAGCTGTCGTCGAGCACCGAACGCGCGTCCGTCACGCTCGGGAAGTTCGACACCGGCGGCGTGATCTCGCGCCTGCGCAACCGCTGCGAGCAGCTCGCGGACGAGCTGCGGGAGGTCCTGGAGACGGCGATCGACGAACGGCGGGTCAGCCTCTCGCAGGTGCTGGAGCTCGATTACGAGGAAGCCACCGGGCCGCTGATCGCGCGCTTCGGACGGCTGTTCGACGTCTCGCGGGCCGATCCGGCCGGGTTCACGCCGCCCAAGTACCACACCGCCTACGACGCAATCGTGGACAGGGCGATGATGGCGCGGATGGATGCGGTCGTGGCGGCCGAGCCGGGGCTGACCTTCGCGCTGCCGTTTGATCTCAACGCCTACGCGCCGGCGCACAACAGCTCGGTCACCAAGGCCATCACCGGCGATCCGGTCCAGGACCTGGCCGGGAACCGGACCAAGCGCTTCTTCCTCGATTCGCCGGCGCTCACTCGCGCCTCGCGGATGGAACTGGGCGTCGAGCTGCCGGCCGAGGTCCTGACCCGGCGGCAGATCGCCGGCGCGCGCGCCGTGCTGACCGAGCCCGACCGGAACAGCCGGCCGTTCCTGCTTCAGACCTACGCCCGCGACACGGGCGCCGTGCTGACCACGCTGTCCGTGCCGCTGTACGTCAAGGGCCAGCGCTTCGGCTGCGTCTGCCTGGGCTGGGACCCCGAGAAGCTCCGTCGCTGACCGGGCCAGCCGGGCCCGGTCCGACCCTCAGCAGTTGCCGTCGACGTCGCAGGTCTCGCCACCGGCGACGATCGCCGGCGCGGGCTCACGACGCGTCCAGCCCTCGTGCAGCAGCTGGAGCAGGGCGTCGGGCGGATGGGCGCCGGACACGCCGAGCTTGCGGTCGACGACGAAGGTCGGGACGGCGCTGATGCCGAACGCCTGAGCCATCCGCTCGTCCTCGCGGACCTCCTTCGCGAAGCGCTCGCCGGCCAGCATCTCGCGGACCTCGTCCTCCGGTAGCCCGACCTCGCGGGCCAGGCGCACCAAGGTCTCGCTGTCGCTCATCAGCTCACCCTGACTGAAGTAGGCCCGGAGCAGACGCTCCTTCATGGGGTCCTGCAGACCGTGCTCGGCGGCCAGGTGGATCAGCCGGTGGCCGTCGAACGTGGCGCCCGACCGGGCGATGTCGAAGCGGAACTCGAGCCCCTCGCCGGCCGCCGTCTGGGTCATCTGGCGCTCCATCTCGCGCGCCTGCTCGACGCTCATCTCGTACTTCTCGGCCAGGCGGGCCGCCCGCTCGCCCTCGCGCTCGGGCGGCGCGGCGGGATCGAGCTCAAAGCTCCGCCACGTCACGCGGACCTCGTCGCGATGTTCGAACTGGGCCAGCGCGGCTTCGAAGCGGCGCTTTCCGATGTAGCACCAGGGGCAGGCGATGTCTGACCAGATCTCGATATCCATCAGTTCCAGGGTAGCTCGCCGCGCTTCTCCCAGTAGGACTCGGGGTTTTCGACCAGACCGTCGAAGGCCGCCTCGTCGACGTCCAACTCGAGCGCGCCGAGGTTGCTCTCGAGCTGCCCCGCGGTGGCGGCGCCGCTCAGCACCACGTCGACCCACGGCTGGGCCAGCACGGCGGCGAGCGCCACCGAATCAGGCGTGGCGCCGGTTTCGCGCGCGGCGGCGCCCAGCTCCGGCACGGCCCCCCGGTCGGTCAACCGGCCGTTGGCCAGCGCCTCCTTGACGATCACGCCCCAGCCGGCCTCGTGGGCGGCGGCCAATGCCGGCCCGGCCGATCGCTCGAGCAGGTTCCAGGTCGACTGAACGGAGTCGAACCCGCCGACCTCGAGCGCCCGCTCGATCGTCGCGGCCTGGCGCGGGCCGCTCGTGGTCAGCCCGACCAGGACGCCGGTGGACCGGAGCGCCGCCAGCTCCTCGCGCACCTCGGCGTCCTCGAGCACGCCGCTCTCGAGCGTCGCGGAGTGGATCTGGTAGAGGCGAAGGTGCGTCCCCAGAAGCGACCGGGTCTCGGCCAGCTGGCGCCGCAAAGTGGCCGCGGTCAGGTCCTTGACCTCGTGCTCGTCGGCGTCGATCCGCCAGTCCGCGGTGTACGTGTATCCCCACTTCGACCCGACGGTGACCTCGTCGGGACCGAGTCCGCGCCGATCCAGCCAGGTGGCCAGGAACGCCTCGGCCTTCCCGTACGAGCGCGCGGCGTCGAAGTAGCGAACGCCGCCGGCGTACGCCACGTCGAGCACGGCATGTGCGTGGTGCTCGAGCGCACCGACATCGGTCTCGCCCTCCACGTCGTAGGCGTGGCCGAGATTGATGTAGGCCGGCCGGCCGAGCGCGGCCAGCCCGAGCCCGATCCGGGTGACTCGCAGCCCGCTGGCGCCGAGCGTGGTGATCATCGCCGGGCCAGGAGCTGGGGGAGCGCGCTCATGTCGTCGAAGACTACGGTCCGCGGTCCTTCTAGGACGTCTCCCGGAGTCAGCCCGCCGGCGTACCCGAGCACGTCCATCCCCGCCGCCCGCGCGGCCTGGACGCCGTAGCGGCTGTCCTCGACCACGACGCAATCTCCCGGTGCGGCGCCCATACGCGACGCGGCATGCAGGAACAGATCGGGCGCGGGCTTGCCACTGGCCACTTCGGTGGCACTGAAGATGTGACCGGCGAAGCGCTCGTAGAGCCCGGTCAGCTCGAGCTTGTAGCGCAGGCTCTCGTGACCGCTGCTCGAGGCCACGCACACCGGATCACCAATCGCCTCGAGCGCCTCGGAAACCCCGTCAACCGGACGCAACTCGGTCGCGTACGCGCGGCGTATGCGTGCCTCGCCGCGCTCGAACCACCCATCGGGCACACGCCGGCCCAGCCGGGCCTCGGTCTCGGCCAGGATCACCTCGGGCGAGCGTCCGACGAACCGCTCGATCACTTCCTCCTCGGTCATCCTCACGCCGACCTCGGCCAGCATCTCGACGTCGATCCGCACCGCGATCGGCTCCGAGTCGACCAGCACGCCGTCGCAGTCGAAGATCACCAGCCGGGTCATCCGACCAGCACTTCGGCGCCACGATGGGGGACCAGGACCAGCATGCTGCGCCGGGCCCGCTCGGGCTCGGGCTGGACCGGGCGGAGCGTGAGGCCGGCCGCCGCGCGGAGGACCTCGCGCATCTCCATCTCTGCGAACGGCGCTCCGGCGCAGCGGCGCACCCCGCCGCCGAACGGGATCCACGACATCGGATTGGGTACGGGTTCCTCACCGAGCCAGCGCTCGGGGCGGAACTGACCGGCGTGCGGCCACAGGTCTTCGCGCCGGCAGGCCAGCCACAGGCACGCGGCCACCTGAACACCTGCCGGGATGACGTGCCCGGCGATCGAGGCCGGCTCGAGCAGCAGCCGCGGCGCGATGGTCAGCGCCGGTCGGGCCCGCAGGACCTCCTTGACCACCGCGTCCAGGTAGGCAGGGTCGTCGTCACGCAGCCGGGCCTGCACGCCGGGGTGCCGGGCCAACCGCTCGAACGCCCAGGCCAGCGAGGCGGCCGAGCTGTCGTGGCCGCCGACCAGCAGGGCCACCAACTGGTCGCGCAGGTGCCGGTCACTGGGTGGGTTGCCCTGCTCGTCGCGCTGGGCGAGCAGCACGCTCAGCATCGAATCGTCGTCAGTTTCGGGAGCGGCCCGTCGGCGCGCGAGCAACTCGAACAACGTCGCGTCGAACCGCTCGACCGCGATCCGGAACCGACCCCAGGGACTCCGCGGCCCGAGGTCCCTGCGCACCACGGCCATGGCCAGCACCCACGGGAGCGAGC
>DATIEI010000315.1:0-10013 GCA_035455845.1 Solirubrobacteraceae bacterium | reverse complement strand
AGGGTCCGAGTCACTCCACAGGGCTCGCGCGTGCAGGCCGCCGTCGCGAACCTCGCCGATCAGCACCCGGCCGAAATCCGAGCTCGTCCCGAGCTCCTCGGCGGCACGCTCGAGGATGCCCTGCGGGGACCCGACCTCGCCGAGCCGCCTGACCGCGTCGGCGACCCGCTCCCGCGCATCGGACCGGCGCACGTAATCGGCCTCGACGATCTCCCGCTCGAGCGCGAGCAGCTCGACCAGCGTGCGCTGGACCGTGGCCGCGTCAGCCACGTGCCGACCGCCGATTGGAGACCCGGCTCAGAGGTAGGCGGGCGTGCCCGGCTGCAGCCGTTCCATCAGCGCGTAGCGGCAAGCTGCCTCGTGCCCGACGCAGCTGATCCCGGACGGCCGTCCGGCGCGCTCGATCGCCAGCCAGGCTGCGCCCGCCTGCTCGCGGGGCACGACCGCCAGGGCGCGATGGTCGGACTGAAGCAGCCACGCAAACGGAATCCCGTCGACCGAGCCGCGCCCGAACGGCTTGGCGTGGCGCGGATCTCCGGTGGCGCCGTACACGCCCAGCGCGGCCAGAACCTTGCCCGTGTTGCGACCGAGCAGGGCCATCGCGGCGAGCTGCTCGGACAGGTCCCGGACCACGACGTGCCGAGCTGCCACCGTGTGCAGGGAGTCGACCAGCCGGGCGGCCATGCGCGGGTCGCAGACCACCATGACCCGGTCGGCCGCCTCGCCGCACCACCAGGCGCTTCCCCCGGAGATCAGTCCACCGGGGGCGACGGTCGTGCCGACGAGCCGCGTCATCAGAGCCGACAGCTGAGCCGGCGGGGCCTCGAGCGCCACCGTGCTGAGCTCGGAGCGATCGACCAGGCCCACCCTCCTGACGCACACGGCAAGCTCGGCGGCCGCCGAACCGAAGTGGACCGCGACCGGCCTGCCCTCGCGGGTGCTCAGCACGGCGCCGGCCCGGTGCAGCACAACCTCGAGCGAGAGCTGGCGAGGAGCGGTGGTCGACACGAGGCAGAACGTATACCCGGGCGTCGCCGCTCGCCCTGCTCTTTGGGGCTAATTTTCCTGCCCGATCGAGAGGGACATGATTTCGATGTGGCATCCAGACCTGCCCACCCTGGCCTTCAGGCCCTCTCTAAAGTCTAGGGTAATCCGGCGCCCCGGGAGTGGCGAACCCCCGGCTATGCAGGCAAGCTGTATCGGTTCGCCGCACCTAGGGACGGAGGAGTGAGAGTGAGCACGCACGTGACCCCAATCCATGGTTCTGGCGGTGCCGCCGGCTCCTCGATGCAGGGCGCGACGCCCGACGAGGGTCCCTACGCGCGCCTGAACCGGCTGATCGCCACCGACCAGACCGTGATCATGGACGGCGCCACCGGCACCGAGCTGATCCGGGTCGCCGGCGAGCGGCCCGAGCTCGAGGAGCACCTGTGGGGTCTGACCGCGATCCTCGAGTCGCCCGCCGACGTCAAGGCCGTCCATCGCCGCTACGTCGATGTCGGCTGCGACGTGATCTGCACCGACACCTGGGGGCTGGCCACCGCGCTGCGCGACGGCCAGGCCAGGATGTGGGAGACCAGCGAGCCGATCCACTGGATGGACCTCGCCCGCCGCGGCGTGCACCTGGCGCGGGAGGCGGCGGCCGAAGGCGGCCGCGCCGACGAGGTCGCGGTCGCGTTCAGCATCAACGGCGACGTCGACACCCCGGACGGCCGGGAGACCATCCGCCTGCTCGCCCGGGCGTTCGAGCACGACCCGCCCGACCTGATCCTGGTCGAGACGCTGACGCTCGTGCGCAGCTCCACCTACGCCACCGTGGAGGCGCTGCTCGGCACCGGACTGCCCGTGTGGCTCAGCTTCCGCCGCTGCCGCCACGGCGTGTGCGGCGTGTACGGCGAGCACTGGGGCGGCCCCGAGGGCGACGCATTCGGCCGCGCCGCGCGGCGCTTCGAGGAGATGGGCGTCGGGGCGCTGGCCATCAACTGCCTGCCGCCCGACCACGTCACCGGCATGCTGGCCTGGCTGCGGGACTTCACGGATCTACCGCTCGGCGTGTATCCGAACCTCGGCTACCTCTCGGAGAACGGGTGGCGCCACGAGGCCGGCGTGGGCGAGGAGGAGTACGCCGAGCTCGCCCTGCGCTGGCGCGAGGAGGGCGCCCAGATCGTCGGTGGCTGCTGCGGCGTGGGACCGGCCCAGATCTCCGCCGCTCGGGCCGCACTCGAGGGCACCAAGCCCGGGAATGCCCGTCCGGACGCGCTGCCCGACGAGGGCGTCAAGCCGGTCTCGCTCGAGTCCCGGCGCCAGCCACCCGAGCGCTGGAGCGACGCCCGCGGGCGGCGAATGTACCCGCTGGACTTCCCGGACATCACGCTCGAGCCCGGCGTGTTCGTCCCGACCCAGGGCAGCCTGACCGTGTGGAAGTACCTCTACGGGGAAGCAGTGGGGGCTCACCAGCGTTGTTTGGATATTGGCTGCGGATCGGGTCTGCTGACGGTTCAGCTCGCTCGCAACGGCGCGGCCCACGTCCACGCCATCGACATCAGCAGTCAAGCCATCAAGAACACGCTCACCAATGCCTTCCGGAACGGCGTCGCCGACCGGGTCAGCGCCGCCGTCCAGGACCTCTACCCGTGGGTCCCCGAGGAGCGCTACGACGTGATCGTGGCCAGCCTCTACCAGACCCCGGTCGACCCGTTCGAGCCCGTCGTCTCCCACCGTCCCCTGGACTACTGGGGCCGGAGCCTGATCGACCACCTGCTGCGAATGCTGCCCGACGCGCTGGCCGACGATGGCACCGCATATGTGATGCAACTGTCTATCATCGGCGAGCGGCGCACCACCCAGCTGCTGGAGCGCCTGGGCTATCAGGCTCGAGTCGTGGACTTCGGACTGTTCGAGTTCACGGAGCTGTTCAACGACGCGCGTGATCAGATCGCCCGCGTCGAGGAGCTCTCCGACGCCTACCACCTGAAGCTCGGCGCGACGGATGTAATGCCCGCTTACCTGCTCGAGATCACCCGTAAGGAAGGTAGAACCGCATGACTCACGCCGACAACGAGTTCCTGTTCACGTCGGAGTCGGTGACCGAGGGTCATCCGGACAAGGTCGCGGATCAGATCTCCGATGGGGTGCTCGACGCGGTCATGCGCGATGACCCGAATGGCCGGGTGGCCTGTGAGACGTTGGTCAACACGGGTCTGGTCGTGGTGTCGGGCGAGATCACCACCTCGACGTATGTCGACATCCAGGATGTGGCGCGGCAGACGATCAAGCGGATCGGCTACACGAACGCCGAATACGGATTCGATTACCACACGTGCGCGGTGATCAACGCGATCGACAAGCAGTCGCCGGACATCGCCCAGGGTGTCGACAAGGCGTGGGAGACGCGCACCGATCCCGGCGACAACGACGAGCTCGACATCGCGGGCGCCGGGGATCAGGGGATGATGTTCGGCTACGCGTCGAGCGAGACCGAGGAGTTGATGCCGCTGCCGATCTCGCTGGCGCACAAGCTGGCCAAGCGGCTGGCCGATGTGCGGCGAGCGGAGATCCTGCCCTACCTTCGTCCGGACGGGAAGACCCAGGTCACGGTGCGCTACGTCGGCGGCAAGCCCGTCGAGGTCGAGAAGGTGCTGATCTCGACCCAGCATCGCGACGGCGCCGAGTCCCTGCTCAAGGAGGATCTCTGGGAGCACGTGATCGAGCCCGAGCTCCCCGACGAGTTGTTCGACCCCAAGAAGCTTCGCCGCAACCTCCTCGTCAACCCGACCGGTCGCTTCGTGATCGGCGGGCCGATGGGGGACTGTGGGTTGACCGGGCGCAAGATCATCGTCGATACGTATGGCGGGATGGCCCGTCATGGTGGCGGCGCGTTCAGCGGCAAGGATCCGAGCAAGGTCGACCGCAGCGCCGCCTACGCCGCGCGCTACGTGGCCAAGAACATCGTCGCGGCGGGTCTTGCCGAGCGGGCCGAGGTCCAGGTCGCGTATGCGATTGGGGTCGCCCATCCCGTGTCCACGATGGTCGAGACGTTCGGGACCGAGAAGGTCAGCCGCTCGAAGATCCTCGAGCTGATCAATGAGCACTTCGATCTGCGGCCGGGCGCGTTTCGCGAGTACCTGCGGCTGCACCGGCCGATTTATCAGAAGACCGCGGCATATGGCCACTTCGGGCGTGAGGACGCCGACTTCACCTGGGAGCGGACCGACAAGGCGGATGCGCTGCGCGCCGCGGCTGGGCTCGGCTCGCCCGAGGTCGTCGGCGCGTGAGTGGCCAAGACTTCGTCTTGGCTTGCGAGTTCGGCTGGCGCCGAACTCGGGGGGACGTAGCGTGAGCATCACGGTCGTCGGTTCGGTCGCGTTCGACGCGGTCAAGACGCCGTTCGGCGAGCGCGAGCGGATGCTCGGCGGCGCGGCCACGTACTTCGCGCTGGCGGCGTCGTTCTTCGACCAGGTGCGCGTGGTCGGCCGCGTCGGCGAGGACTTCGGCGACGAAGACTTGGCCGTGGTCGCGTTGCGCGAGACCGATGTCGGCGATATCGAGCGTGTACCAGGCGGGAAGTCGTTCTTCTGGGCCGGCGAGTACGGCTGGGACCTCAACTCGCGGGAGACCCTCGACACGCAGCTTGGCGTGTTCGAGGATTTCCAGCCCCAGCTGTCGGACTCCTCACGCACGTGCGACGCGCTGTTCCTGGCCAACATCCAGCCCGAGCTCCAGCTGAGTGTGCTCGAACAGTGCGGCAAGCCCAAGTTCGTGGCCATGGACTCGATGAACTTCTGGATCGAGAGCGCGCGCGATGCGCTGGTCGACGTGATCTCCCGGGTCGACTGCGTCGTCCTCAACGACGCCGAACTGCGCCAGCTGACCGGACGACCCAGCATCGTGGGGGCAGCGCGCGAGGTCATCTCGATGGGGCCATCGGCGGTCGTGGCCAAGGAGGGGGAGTACGGCTCGGCGCTCATCACCGCGGAGGAGTTCTTCGCGCTGCCCGCGTATCCACTCGAGACGGTGGTCGATCCGACCGGCGCCGGCGACACGTTTGCGGGCGGGTTCGTCGGCTACATCGCGCGCCACCTCGACGGGCCGCTGAACGAGCCGCTGCTCCGCCAGGCCATGGCCTACGGGACGGCGCTTGCGTCGTTCAGCGTCGAGGAGTTCGGGACCGAGCGGATGGAGCGGCTGACCGGCGGGGAGGTCGACGCCCGAGTGGACGACCTCCGGCGGATCACGCAGTTCGAGCACGCGCCGCTGCCGCTCCACGCGCGGTGACCGCCGGCGGGATCCAGCCCGGGCTGCTGCGACTGCTCATCTCGTGTCCTGACCGGCCTGGGATCGTGGCCGGCGTGTCGCGCTTTCTGTATGAGGCGGGCGCCAACATCGTCCGCTCCGACCAGTACTCGACTGATCCGTCGGGCGGCACGTTCTTCCTGCGCATGGAGTTCGGGCTCGAGCCCGCCAGGCGCGAGGGGCTCTCTGAGCGTTTCGGGCTCAGGGTGGCCGAGCCGTTCGACATGACCTGGCGGCTGTGGGACGGCGCCCGGCCCAAGCGGATCACGGTTATGGCCTCGCGCTATGACCACTGCCTGCTCGACCTGCTCTGGCGCTGGCGCCGTCGCCAGTTGGGCGCCGAGATCGTGATGGTGATCTCCAACCATCCCGATCTGCGCGACGACGCCGAGCTGTTCGACGTTCCGTTCCACCACGTGCCGGTCGAGACGGACCGCAAGGAGGAGGCGGAGGCCAAGCAGCTCGAGCTGCTCGACGGCTGCTGCGACCTGGTCGTGCTCGCGCGCTACATGCAGGTCCTCTCGCCCGATTTCCTCGACCGCGTGGGTGTCCCGATCATCAACATCCACCACTCGTTCCTGCCCGCGTTCGCCGGCGCCAACCCATACCAGAAGGCCAAGGAGCGCGGCGTGAAGCTGGTCGGCGCCACCGCGCACTACGTGACCGAGGAACTCGACGAGGGCCCGATCATCGAGCAGGACGTGATTCGGGTCAGCCACCGCGACGACGCCGAAGTGCTGGCGCAACTGGGCGCTGACGTGGAGCGCCTAGTGCTTGCGCGTGCGGTCCAGGCCCACTGCGAGGACCGCGTGATTCGTCACGGCAACGCGACGGTGGTGTTCTGACGCCGAGCGTCGGATCGGCGGCGCCGTAGCCGTCGCGAGCGGAACGCTCACCAACGCGGCGCTTCGGCGCGCCACCGTGAGCTCGTAGCCGCCGCGGGGCGCGGGGACGACCGTCTCGGTACGCGGCGTGCCGGTCCAATCACCGGCGTAGTTCAGCTGCTGCCCGTCCAGCGTGACGCCCGAGCGCGAGTAGGGCGAGGGGGCGATCAGGCGCTGAACGGTCCCGGTCGCGGTCGTGGGCAGCCGCAGGTCGACCTGCACGGTGCGGCTGCCCTTGTCGATCAGCAGCACGTGCAGGATGCGCCCGCGAACCTGGACCGCCCACGTGCTCAGGTTCAGTGATCGCGCCGCGGCGAGGTGGAGTCTGACCAGCTGCGCCTCGGGACCCAGCGTGCGGGTGAACATCTCAAGGCCGTAGAGCAGCGGCCGGGGGTGCAGGCCGCGGCGATCGATCGTGAACGGCGAGTTGATCGTGTCGTCCCGGACGTGCAGGTTGGCGCCGTCCACGCCGGCCCGCATCGCGGTGAACAGCGCGTCGGGTGCCCACAGCGCGGTGGAGAACGTGTCGCTCACCCCCGCCTTTCCACCACAGGTGACCGAGTTGAACTCGGTCAGGCGGAACTTCAGCCCGGCTTGGTGAGCAAGCGTCACCGCGGACGAGACGTCGGTCGCGAAAGCCGAGGTGGCGTGGCGGCTGAGGACCCGTGCCACGGTCGGATAGCTGCTCGACTTCGGATTCCTGACGCACTTGGAGTACGGATAGAGGTGGCCGGTCACCATGCCCAGTTCGGGCCGCGCAGCTCCGATCAGCGCGGCTATGAACGGAAGGCCGAGCCGCGGGTGCCCCACGGCCGGGCCGACCAGCGGGATGTCGGGAGAGCTCTCCCCGAGCACGCGGGCGTATTCGGCGAAGTCGGCGACATAGGTCGCAGGGGTCAGGTCGAGCGGCCAGGGGCGGGTGACAAGTGGTGATCGCGCGGTCATGTCCGCCCAGTAGCGCCGCTCGTACAGGTCGGGCTCGTTGCCGATCTCGAAGTCGGCGATGCTGCGGTGGGGAAGCGAGGTCTCCGCCGCTCGAGCCCAGGCCGCCGCCGTAAACGGAGTGTCGGTGAGTAGGTTGAGGTCGACGATCAGCTTCACGCGGTCGCGCTGCACCAGGGCTCGCAACCGCGCCAGATAAGCCGGGGTTAGCGCGAATGCCCAGTCGGGCATCTTCCGGCCGCGCGGCGACCAGAACGAGTGGTCGGCCGAATCGCCCCCGATTCGCAACATCAGCGGACCATCGCCGGCCACGTGCAGCAGCGAGAGCACCCGCTCGAACGCCGGCGTGTCGCGCTCAAACTTCGGCAGCGTCCAGTACTCGGTCGAGATGCCGAAGAACGAGCTGGGCACCGGCGCCGTGCTCAACTTGGAGGCGATCGTTAGCGTGGCCTGCGGCAAACTCGGCGCTGGCCGGGCGTGCCGCCGCGGCTTGGCCTTGGCAATCCGGGTGCTCGCCCCCGAGCCGGGCGGGCGGGGGGGCGGCGACGGTCCCTCAGCGCTCTCGCCGATGTCGGCCAGGGCCAGCGGCACGAGTACCACGGCCAGCGCGACGAGCGCCACGGCGATCGCCCAGAGCCGTGCGACTCGGCGTCTACGCAGCCGGCGCACGGCTGCACCGAGACCCGTCAAACCTGACACCGGGGGCTCCCTCCCATGTACCGAATTACGCCGAGCATAGGCCGGGGGGTCCCTCCCTGGAAGGCGACCTAACCGCCCACTAACCAGAGCGTCGCGACAGATAACAACTGCGTACCGGCGTTACGGCCGTGTTATGCGCGACGCCGTACCAATTACCCCGTGAGGACGTTATGCCGCTTGCTCGTCGTGGTCGGGATTGCCATGTCACTCGCTGCGTGCGGCTCATCGGGCAGCTCGAGCAGCACCTCGAGCGCCCGCCAGACCCAGGCCCGGACTCAGGCCGCGTTCCGATTCGCCCGCTGCATGCGCTCGCACGGGGTGTCGGGCTTCCCCGACCCGACGACCAGTGCATTCAAGTTCGCCCTCACCCCGAGCTCGGGCAACGCGCGATCGCCCTCGTTCCGGTCGGCCGTCACCGCGTGCCAGCACCTGCTGCCGGACGGCGGCCCACCGGCCGAGAGCCCCGCGCGCCGGCAGGCAAGGATCGCCGCGGGACGCGCGTTCGCCAACTGCCTGCGCAGTCGTGGGTTCCCCACCTTCCCCGACCCGACCAGCACCGGCGAGCTGAACCCTCAGATGGTCACCCAGGCCGGGATCGATCTGCATCAGCCGGCCGTGCTGCAGGCCGCCGACGCGTGTGTCGGCGTCACCCACGGGTTGATCACCAAGGCGGCCGTGGCCCGAGCCGTGAACGGCGCGAACCCTTAGCGCTCGGCCAGTTCCGGGTCGCGCCCGCCGGCCAGGTCGGTCGTGAGAACCTCCCCCGCGGATGGGTGCAGGCGCAGCGCCACCGCGGTCGCGATGGCCGCGACGAGCGCCACCGCCAGGAACGCGACCGAGTACGCGGTTCGCGAGCCACCGCCTGAGCTGAGGACGTGCCCGATCCGCAGGGCGACCGTCGCGAGCGCCACCGCGAGCCCCGTGAACAACTGCTGCGCGGTGCTGAACAGGGCGTTCGCGGGACGCATCTGTGGCTCCGGCACGTCGCTCAGTGCGAGGGTGGTGTAGCCGGTCATCGACACCGAACGGGCGACGCCGCTGATCAGCGCAAGCAGCGCGATCGCCACCAGCGGCGTGCTCGCGGTGAGCAGACCGCAGCCGACAGCGGTCGCGGTCAGGCAGATCGTCGCGGCGACCAGCACCCGCCGGAACCCGTAGGTCCGGTAGAGAAACGAGGTCGCGGGCTTGATCGCGATGTTGCCGACGAACACGAACAGCACGAGCGCGCCGGACTTGATCGGGCTCCAACCGAAGACGGTCTGGAACAGCAACGGGAGCAGGAACGGGATCGCGCCGATCACCAGCCACGCCAGGCTCGAGCCGAGCATCGCGTTGGCGAACGTCGGAATCTTCAACGTCTGCAAGTCGAGCAGTGGCGCGGAGACCCTCATCATGTGCCGCGCCCCGGCCACGAGGAGCGCCACCGAAACCAGACCCAGCCCGGCCACCAGCGGCCACCCGGGATGCGAATCGGAGATCAGGTGCGCGGTCCAGGTCAGCGCGGTGAGTCCTCCACAGCTCAGGATGACGCCCAGTCGGTCAAGCCGAGGCGGGGTCTCGGCGGGCCGGCCGTGGACGAGCCTCCACGCGCATGCCAGACCGATCACCCCGAGGGGCAGGTTGATCACGAACAGCCACCGCCAGTCGGCATAGGTCGTGATCACTCCGCCGGCCAGCGGGGCGATCACCGGCGCTATCAGGGCCGGCCAGACGATGTAGGACATGAGCCGCATGAGCTGAGACTTGTCCGCGCGCTCGAACACGATCATCCGGCCAACCGGCACCATCATCGCGCCCCCCACGGCCTGCAGGATCCGCATCGCGACCAACTCGGCAAAGCTCTGGCTTGCCGCGCAGCCCAGCGACGCCAGGGTGAAGATCGCGATCGCCGAAAGAAGCACCCGGCGATATCCGTAGCGCAGCGTGAGCCAGGCGCTGAGCGGGATCAGCACCGCGACGGTCACCAGATAGGCGGTGACCACCAGTCCGGCCGCGCCGGCCGTGATCCCCAGCGACGAGCTGATGCGCGGGATCGCGGTGACGACGATCGTGCCGTCGAGAAGCTCCATGAAGAAGCAGGCGGCAACCAGCAGCGCGACGTTGCGCACACGCGAGTCTTGCGACATCGCCCCTAATCTGCCGCAACCTCGGTCCCGGGGCATTCCCCGCCCTCCCCGCGCCCTGGGTGACATAAGC
>DATIEI010000314.1:0-13068 GCA_035455845.1 Solirubrobacteraceae bacterium | reverse complement strand
GGCAGTACGCCGCAGTGTCCGCGCGCGTGAAGCTCAGGAGCGGACGAACCAGCCGTCCGTCTCGGGGCTGCATCCCCAGCAGCGCCCGCCGGCTGGGCGAGGAGGCCAGCCGGTAGAGGATCGTCTCGACCTGATCGGTGGCGGTATGCCCGGCGGCAACGTCGGCCGACCGCGCCAGCGCCAACGCGCCGGCCTCGCGGTAGCGCAGCTCGCGCGCCCACCCCTGCAGGTTCCCGCGCGCGCGAGGCGCCGGCTGACGCACCTCAATCCGGACGCCCAGCCGCGCGCATAGCGCCACGCAATGGCGCTCGTCGGCGTCGGAGGCCGCCCGCAAGCCGTAGTTGACGTGGAGCGCGTGCGCGGCCTCGGCGCCGGCGACCCGGACCGCCAGGTCAAGCAGACAGGTCGAATCCCGCCCGCCCGACAGCAGCACGACCACCGCCCGTCCTCGGGACAGCAGACCTTCCTCGCGCACGCGCGCCACCATCTCGTGCTCGCTCATCGTCCGTTTCGCTGCCGCGCGATGAACACCTCGGTCGATTCGGTGAATCCCTTCAGGCGGATCTCGGCGATCCGGTCGAACTCGAGCTCGCCCTTGGCGCGTTCGACCACGGGACGGGTGACCAGCACCTCGCCGCCGGCCGCCCGGGCGGCCACCCGCGAGGCGATATTCACGTCTCGCCCGTAGTAGTCACCGTCGCGGTACAGCGCGTTCCCGTAGTGCACGGCGATCCGGACCAGGGTGCGCTCCGCTTCGAGTCGCTGGAAGCCGACCGCCCACTCGATCAACGCTGCCGGCTCGCTCCCGACGACCATCACCTCGTCGCCGATCGTCTTGATCACGCGTGCGTCTTCGGGCAGCGAGTCCTCGACCGCCTTGACGAACCGCTCCACCGCGTCGACGGCCTCGAGCTCGCCGGCCTCCTCGGTCAGCCGGGTGTAGCCGGCCAGGTCGGCGAACGCGATCGCCACCCGCATCCGGCCGAGGTCGATGCCGTCGTCGTCCAGGTCGGACTCCATGTGACCAACCACATCCTGCTCGACGAAGTGCTGGAGATATCGCTGGTGCACGTGATCCATCACCGGTGAGGAGAGTGGCAGCAACCGCCGGGTGAGCTCGAGCATCTCGTCGGCTGTCTCGAGCCCGGTGGCGCCCGAGCGCATCAGCGGCTCGTGCACATAGAGATGAAACAGCCTCACCTCCGCGTCGGCCACCCGAGCCATGGCCTTGCCGTAAACCCGTACGAGCTGGAGCAACGCCACCAACGGGAAGCCCGCCTCGAGCACCTTGGCGACGTAGCGCAACAAGCGCAGGTCCTCGGCCGAGATGCGGTCCGGATGGGCGGGCGACGTGCCCAGCGCGGTCACCACGCGCGCGATCAGCGCCGGCTCGAGCCCGGTCTCGCGCGCGGCCTCCGGCAGCGAGTACACCTCCGCGCCCGTGTCGAACAGCTCCTCGACGTAACCGAAGGCCAGCCGCCCGTCGTCGCTGGCCTGGCGGATGTCCTCGAGCGAATGGCCGCGCTCCCGCAGCCTGGCCACGATCCGGGCATGACTGACCGCGGCCGGCGACCAGCTGCCGTCATACGGCGGGATCAGTCCTTCGCGCGCCCACCTTCGCAGCGTGCTCACGGCCACGCCGGCTCTTTCGGCCGCCTCCCGGAGGGAAAGGCCACCGCCCTGCGTTTTCACGGCTCCATTCGACATCCCTGACGCAAGCCTCCTACCCATCAGGACGGCCGCCTCAGTCCCGACGCCCAAACGTCGCCGCCGCGGTAATAGTCGGCGGCGGGGCCTCGACGAGCACGAAGCCCCGCCGCCCGCGGGCGAAACGGCCCGCTGCGTCGGCCGTTGGCGCTCGTCACGTTTCCGGCGGCGCCTCGCGAGCGTGCTCCCCAGCTGGCCTGGGCAGCACGTCACGCTCCGGCCTGTTGCCTGTTTTGGGTTGTCTTTAGGTCTACTCGCCAGCGCCGGATCTGTCAATGGCAACTGCAGCTAATAGGGATAAATGAGAATAAGGAACGTGACCGCACCGATTGGGCTCCAGCCGACCGCCGACCTCGCCGAGCGTGTGTTGCTGCCCGGAGACCCCGCCCGCGCGCTGCTGCTCGCCGAGACGCTGCTTAAGGGCACCAAGATGTTCAACCACCATCGAGGCCTGTGGGGATACACCGGACGGGCCGCGGACGGCGAGCCGCTCACGATCCAGAGCACCGGGATCGGTGGCCCGAGTGCGGCGATCGTGATCTCCGAGCTGGCCGACCTCGGCGCGCGGCGCCTGCTCCGGGTCGGCACATGCGGCGCGCTGCGGGCGGGCGTCGAGCTCGGCGATCTGCTCGTGGCCACCGAGGCGATCCCGGCCGACGGCACCAGCCGGTCGCTCGGAGCCGGCGAGCGGGTGCCGGCGAGCAGCAACCTGCTGGCCGCGCTGAGCGCCTCGGTCGCCGGCGAGGCGGGCGTCCATTCGGGCCCGGTCGTGTCGACCGATCTGTTCTACGACGGTCGCGGCCTCGAACCCGAGTGGAGCGCGGCCGGTGCCGTGGGCGTCGAGATGGAGGCCTCCACGCTGTACTCGCTGGCGGCCGCCCGGGAGCTCGACGCCGCGGCGCTGCTCGTCGTATCCGACCTCGTCCTTCCCGCCCGCGTGCGGATCGGCCAGGACGAGCTGCGCGCGGCCGAGCGTCGCATGGGCGAGGCGGCGCTACGCGCGCTCAGTCCCGCCCCGGCGCCTCACCCCTGACGCGGCGGGCTGGGAGTCTCGGCCGCCACCGCCGCGGGCATCGCCGCCTGCTCAGCGACCCCGGCCTCGAGCCGGGCGAGCAATTCCTCGATCGCCGCCAGGCGCTTCTCGATCGCACTGGCCGAGCCCAGCTGTTCGATCCGCTGTTCGAGGCGGTCCAGCCCGTCCTCGATGGTCTCCAGTCGTTGCGAGACGCTACGCAGGCGTCGGGTCAACCGCTCCAGGTCGCCGGCCGAAGGGAGATTCAGCGCGCTCATCGCGAGCTCCTGGGCGCGGGTGGCTCGTTCCTTGGCCTCGAACGTGGCCGACAGCGCACGGCTCACCACGGGGTTCTCGAGCAGTTCCTGGGCGACCTTTCCAAGGGCCTCCTCACCCTGTCGCGCCATCCGGCCCCGAAGGCCCTTGTTGTCCTCGTTCATGTCGCGCCTCGCTTGACTCGCCTGGTCATCGTGAAATCCTCGTCGGAACTAACTACTCTAAGGCTCAAGTTGAGGGTTATCTGACGCCGATCAGATGGCCACAGCGCTACAGTGGCCGCGGGTTGTTGCCGATTGAGAAGGAATGACTGGCCCTGATCCGTTAATTGCCGGGGCCACGACGGTCGTACCCGAACAGACATCAACCACACCCGACGGTTCCGAATTGCAAAGCGCGACGGCAGCTTGTAGCGTCCAAACAAGCCTAATTGTGATCGTAGCTGGGACGACTTTGCGCGTGGCAATCCGCGGGAGGAGCAGGCCACAGTGTTGACGAGGCGGAAGCTGACCATTGCTGCTGTGACCATGGCTTCCATGGCCATGGTCCTCGGTCTGGCTGCGCTTCCCGAGGCATCGGCTGACGGCTGCACGGTGGTGATCACGGTTGCCGGCGGTCAGACCTTCACGTTCCAGAACGTCCCGCCGGGCACCGATCCGAGCTCGCTGCCGCTGCCGGTGGCTCTGCCGATCGTCAACGTCTCGCAGTCCTGCCCGCCGGTCACCGCGACCACCCCCGCCGTCACGGTCACGACCACCTCCCAGCCGCAGCCGACCTCAACCTCAACTTCAACCTCCACCTCGACGACTCCCAAGCCGAAGTCGTCGGGATCGGGATCGGGATCGGGGTCGTCCACCTCGACGACCTCCACCACGCGTAACAAGCCTTCAGGCAAGTCGGGGTCCAAGGGCTCGGGTCAGGGCAATGCCCAGAAGACGACCCCCCTGAGCCCCGGCACCGCCCAGGCCGGCAACAACCTCACGCAGCCGGCGTCCCCGGCCAAGAAGCACAAGAAGTCACACAAGAAGGCCAAGGCGCCGACCCCCCCGCCGCCCGTGACCAAGGGTGGCGTCCCCACGCCGGCCAACCCGACCTACTCGCTTGCCCTCCCCGGTCCGGCTCCGATCGGCGTCCCGAACTTCTTCATCAACAGCTTCCAGATCCCGCCCTTCCTGCTCCCGATCTACCAGGCCGCCGGCATCCAGTACGACGTGCCGTGGCAGATCCTGGCCGGGATCAACGAGATCGAGACTGACTACGGGCGCAACCTCTCGGTGTCCACCGCGGGCGCCGTGGGCTGGATGCAGTTCATACCCTCGACCTGGAAGCGCTATGGCGTCGACGCGAACGGTGATGGGATCGCCGATCCATACAACCCGGCCGACGCGATCTTCAGCGCAGCGCGCTACCTGCACGCAGCCGGTGCCTCCAAGAGCATCCCGCAGGCGATCTTCGCCTACAACCACGCCACCTGGTACGTGCAGTCGGTGATGCTCCGCGCCCAGTTGATCGGCGGGATGCCAAAGGGGTTCATCAACTCGCTGACCGGACTGGTGCAAGGGCACTTCCCGGTCGCCGCGCCCGCCAAGTACGCCGACGACGCGGTCCTCAAGCTGGCGAAGTCGCACGTGAAGACCGCCAACGCGGCGGTCATGGTCAAATCCGATCCGGGCACGACGGGCACCGGGATCTACGCCGACCAGGGCTCCCCGGTGATCGCGGTCAACGACGGCAAGATCGTCAAGATCGGACAGAGCAAGAAGCTCGGGCGCTACATCGAGCTCCAGGACGCCACCGGCAACACATACACGTACGCGAACCTGGGGTCGATCCCGACCCTCTACCCGGTGCCCAAGCCGCAGAAGGTCACCGCAAGCTCGATCGCCAAGGCCCTGCTCGCCCCGGCCGGTCCCGCCCCGAGCGCGCCCGCCACCGCCGGCACGCAGCAGGCGCCGGCCCCGCCCAGCACGGCCAAGGCGACCAAGGAGGCCAAGAGCACCAAGATATCCCTGCCCGTGACGCCGGCCAGCGCGTCCCAGCCGGCCACCTCGGCCAGCGCCCCCGCCTCGACGCCGACGATCTCGACGCCGATGGTCAAGGAGCGGCTGTTCGCCGACCCGCACCGCCCGAACTCCTACGCCGCCGGCGGCAAGCTCCAGATCACGAGCAGCGGCCCGCAGATCTCCAACTTCCAGAACTACTTCTCGGACGTGCTGCACCTGGCCAAGAACCAGTACACGCTCGAGCACCTGAAGGTCGGCTCGGTCGTCGTGGCCGGCACGATCCTCGGGCGCCTGGGCGCCGGCACCCCGACCAATGCCTCCCACCTCGAGTTCATGATCCAGCCCGCGGGCAAGAGCGCGCCATACATCGACCCCAAGCCGATCCTCGACGGCTGGAAGCTGCTCGAGGCGACCGCCGTCTACCGCGCGGCCGGGGTCGACCCATTCTTCGGTCCGAAGGCCAAGAACCCGACCATCGGCCAGATCCTGCTCATGTCCAAGGAGCAGCTCGAGACCCGCGTGCTCGAGGATCCGAACGTCAAGATCTATCCCTGCGGCCGACGTGACGTCCAGTCGGGCGCGATCGATCGGCGCATCCTGGCCGACATCGAGTTTCTCTCGGCCTCGGGTCTGAAGCCCGATGTGAGCGGGCTGAAGTGCGGCAGCACGCCGACCGGCTCCAACGGGGTCGATCCGGCCGGCGCCACCGGCGCGAGCATGGACATCTCGGCGATCAACAACATCCCGATCCAGGGCCACCAGGGACCCGGCTCCATCACCGACCTCACGATCCGCCGTCTGCTCACCCTCCAGGGCGAGTTGGCACCCGACGAGATCGTCTCGCAGATGAGCTACAAGAGCCAGCCCGCGGCGATCAAGATGGCGGACCACGGCAACCGCATCCAGATCGCCTACACCCAGCTCTACGGCGCGAACAAGAAGCTCGCCGAGGTGGCCGGCAGCATCCTCCAGCCCGGTCAGTGGACCAAGCTGATCAACCGCATCAGCCAGATCAACGAGCCGATCGTCCCGATCTCGCCGAGCAAGTACGCGATCAAGACGCCCGGGCAATAGTCTGCGCGGATCGACGCGATCAAGGCCGGCACCACCGGGCCGTAATAGCCTCCTCGGATCGCCGCGCTCTTTCGCTTCAGCCAGCTCGAGCTGCCCTGGGCCCTCGGCCCACCCGACGGTCGCTACCTGATCCGGCGCAACGGCGATGGCGCGGGCGGCGCGCCGGAACACGTACTGGTGCTGAGCACGCTCGGGGCACGCGAGCGCCGGCGAATCGGGCCTTCCCGGCGCCAGCGTAAGGCTCAACCTGAGCCTGAACCAGGCCTGATCGAGACAACGCGAGCCACGATCATCGACGTCGGCGACCCGCTGCCCGACCTCGAGCGTGCCGCCGCCTGGCTCGGGCACGCAGGGGAGCCCGAGCTGGCGGGTGGCCTGGCCGTGCTCAACCGCGCCTTGCACGCTCACCGACTGGCCACGGCTGATCCCCGCGCCCACGGCGTCGGGCGCTCCGACGCTCTGGTGGCCCGCATCGGCTACGGGGCCGGCGAGGAGGTGGCCGATGGGAAGTGGACCGACGCGCGGGAGCTGATCGACCCCGGTCCGCGCCGGCGCCGATCGCGGATCCCCGCCGCTCAGGCGCGGCTGGCCGCGCTCCTGACCGGGCGAGAGCACGCGCTGGCCTGCGAGGAACTCGTGTTGCGGGCCCGACTGGATCTGGACGAGGGCCGCGACCGCGAGGCGAGCCTCCAGGTGCGCATCGCCTTCGATGCGGCGCTGACCGAACTCCCGGGGGATCCGGCCGCGCCCGCGCTCGCCGAGCGGATCGAGGAGCTACGGAGCCTGTCCGCCACTCTCGCCGCCGCGGATCGTGACCAGCTGTCGTCCGCGCTGGGCCGCCTCGAGGCTGCGCTCAGAGCTCGGGCTGCGGCGCTGGTTCAGTAGCGGGCAACCCCAGCGCGCCGAGCAGCGCGTCGAGCTCCTCCACCACGTCGCCGCCCATCCGCACCGTGGCCCGGCGATCGAACGGCGTCGGGCCCTGGGTCAGGATCGCGATCTGGCCGCCGGCGGCCAGCGTCGTCTCGGGCAGCCCCGCCACCGGATAGACCTCGAGCGAAGACCCGATGCACAGCATCAGGTCGGCGCCGGCGGCCAGCGTCTCTGCCTGCACCATCGCCTCGACCGGGAGAAACTCGCCGAACAGCACCACGCCGGGCTTTAGGGGCTGCCCGCAATAACACCGCGGCACGCCCTCCGGGTCCCGCTCCAGCCGGCGGCGCACATCCTCGAGTTCGTACCGTAGACCACAGACGAGGCAGACCGACTCGGCGATCGACCCGTGCACCTCGATCAGCTTCTCGGTCCCGGCCCGGGCATGGAGCCGGTCGATGTTCTGCGTGATCACCGCCTCGAGCAGCCCGGCGCGCTCGAGCTCGACCAGCGCCGCGTGGGCCGGGTTCGGCTCCTTGTCGTCGAGCGTGTGGAAGCGTTGGCCGTAGAAGCTCCAGAACGACACCGGGTCGCGGCGGAACGCGTCGATGTGGGCGACCTTCATCGGGTCGACCGTTTGCCATAGCCCGGTGCCGGCCGAACGGAAGTCGGGGATGCCCGATGGCACCGAGATCCCCGCGCCGGTCAGCGCGACGACCGAACCGGCCCGCTCGATCAGCTGGGCCAGTTGGCCGGCGGCTGATTGGGTGTCGGTCACCCGGCGGACTGCTTACAGACAAACATCAAGGCGGGGCGAGTGTAGGGAGTACGCTCCCGCCCGTGACCGAGACTCTCCCCGAAGACGTAAAGCCCTACCCCGGCATCTCCTCCAAGGCCTACGAGCATCCGGCGGACCGAGCCGCCACCGCGGCGCTCAAGGCCGTCCCCATGCTCGACACGGTCGTGCGCAAGCTGATCGAGTGGGGCTACGAGCGCGCGCTGCGTCAAGCGTTCCTGGCCAACTCCGTGCGCATCGGCGAGAACCAGCTTCCCGACGTGTGGGCCTCGCACGTCGGCGTCTGCAAGATCCTCGACATGCCCGACATCTACGACCTGTACGTGACCTGGGGCGTGCTCGGGGGCGCCCAGGCGATCGGCTCAGGCAAGCCGATGGTGGTCATCGACTCCGGCCTGCTCAGGCGGCTCGGCCCCGGAGAGCAGCGCGTGGTCCTCGCCCACGAGGTCGGCCACATCCTGTCCGATCACGTCCTGTACATGACCGCGCTGAACATCCTGCTCGCCGCGACGCTGTCGGTGCCCTTCCCGATCGGGCTGCCCCTGCGCGCAGTCCGGGCCGTGCTGCTCGAGTGGTACCGGGCCGCCGAGCTCAGCTGCGACCGTGCGGCCACGCTGGCCGTGCGCGACCCTCGCATCGTGTGCCGGACGCTGATGGTGATCGGTGCCGGCATCCCCGCCGACCAGCTCAACCTCGATGCGTTCATGACCCAGGCCATGGAGTACGAGACCTGGGATGACCCCTCAGACCGCGTTCGGCGCTTCTTCGCCGAAATCAACCGCACCCACCCCTACGCGGTTCGCCGCGTGGCCGAGGTCATGAAATGGGTGCAGAGCGGCGACTACGACCGCATCCAGCGCGGCGAGTACCGCACGCGCGACCAAGAGGCGAACGTCCGCGAAGAGGCCGGCGACGCCGTCGACTTCTACGCCGAGCGCTTCCGCGAGATCTTCCGTGAGATGGGCGAGAACATCACCGCGCTGGGCTCTCAGGTCAGCGGGGTCGCCGAGCAGATGGCCGACTGGATCCGCTCGCGCCAGGGCGGCCCCCGCGACGGCGACGAGGACTGACCCACCGCACTGATTTACGCAGCCAACGCCGCGGCGATCCCGGGCAGGCTGACCGCCTCGATGTCCGGGCGCGGATAGGCCGAAGCCCACGGCTCGTCCCGCACCACGAACACACGTGGTCCTTCCCTCGCCGGTCACCTGGATCATCGCCAGCCACGCCGGCCGCATCCCCGCGTGCGGCGGCGGCGGTCACGTCCCATGCGTGCGCGCTGACGAAGGTGACCTCGCGGGCATCGCAGCCCAGCTCCTCGAGCGCATATCGGTACACCGCCGGATCGGGTTTGAACGAACCGACCGCGTCGATCTGATCGCTATTGACAACGACATGTTGACGATATATCGTTAATACATCGTCGATATTCACACCGCAAGGAGACTCACATGACGTACGACGAAGCTGCCGGGCCTTGGCCGTTCCTGGCCCGCTTGGCGATGATGAAGGGCGAAGGCCGCGGTCGCGGGCGCCATTCCCACATGGATCACCTGGAGCGACTGGCCGCGATGCGTGAGTTCCGCGGCGGCCCGTGGGGCGACCGGCCCCCGTTCGGAGGGCGGGGAGGTCCGTTCGGAGGCGGCCGGGGGCGTCGGCGCCGCGGCGATGTCCGCACCGCGCTCCTGATGCTGCTGGCCGAGGAGCCCCGCAACGGCTACCAACTCATGCAGACGATCGAGGAGCGGAGCGGCGGACGGTGGCGCCCGAGTCCGGGCTCGGTCTACCCGACGCTCTCCCAATTGGAGGACGAGGGTCTGATCCGCGGAGTCGAGCGCGACGGCGCCAAGCTGTTCGAGCTCACCGACCAGGGTCGCGAGCGGCTCGGCGAGTCCAAGACCGATCCTGCCCCGTGGGCCGAGGAAGAAGATCCGGATGCCCCCGACCTGCACCGGATGGCCTCGCTGATCATCCAGATCGGCAAGGCGGCCTGGCAGGTCGCCCAGGAAGGCGACGAACGTCAGACCGAGCAGGCCTATCAGACGCTGGCCGAGACGCGACGGGCCCTATACCGGATCCTCGCCCAGGACGAGGAGGACGTTACCCCCGAGGTCTAACCTCTGGAAACGAGATGACGGGTGGCAACGGAAATCGGCCAACCGCGATCGAGGTCCGGGGGCTGGTCAAGAACTACGACGAGGTCCAGGCCGTCCGCGGCGTGGACTTCGACGTAGCCGCCGGCGAGGTGTTCGGGTTCCTGGGCCCGAACGGCGCCGGCAAGACCACAACGATCAACATGCTGTGCACGCTGGTCAAGCCGACCGCCGGCTCGGCCAGCGTGGCCGGCCACGACGTGGTGCGCGAGCGCGACGACGTGCGCCGCAACATCGGCCTGGTCTTCCAGGACCCCACGCTCGACGGCTACCTGACCGCGGCCCAGAACCTGCAACTCCACGCCGAGCTCTACGGGGTGCGCTCCGAGCTGGTCAAGTCGCGCATGGAGCAGGTCATGACCATGGTCGGGCTGTGGGAGCGCAAGGACTCGCCGGTCGGCACGTTCAGCGGGGGCATGCGCCGGCGGCTGGAGATCGCCCGCGGCCTCATGCACTCCCCGCGCGTGCTGTTCCTCGACGAGCCGGCGATCGGCCTGGACCCGCAGACGCGCCGCTTGATCTGGACCTACATCCGTGAGCTCCAGGAGCGCGAGCAGATCACGATCTTCATGACCACGCACTACATGGACGAGGCCGAGTGGTGCGATCGGATCGCGATCATGGACCACGGCCAGATCGTCGCCCTCGACGCGCCGGAGACGCTGAAGGCAGAGGTCGGCACCGACCGGGTGGCGATCCACACCGATGACGACGAGGCGACGATCGCCGCGCTCAAGGACCGTTTCGACGTCGAGGCCGGGATCTCGGAGGGAGCCGTGACCTTCGCGGTCGCCCAGGGCGAGCAGTTCGTTCCTCGCCTGTTCGCCGAGCTCGGCATCCCGATCAAGGGCGTCCACGTATCGCGTCCCACCCTCGACGACGTATTCATGTCCTACACCGGCTCGACCATCCGCGACGCCGAGGAGGACCAGTCCAAGCATCGCAACCGGGTGATGATGCAGATGATGAGCGGAGGCCGGCGATGAGCACCACCGCGGACCGCCCGGAAGCCGCGGTGGGCACAGCGCCCAGCGAGATCGTCCGGGTCACGGTCCCCAAGCGCACGCTGGCCTCGGAGCTGCGCGCGATCAAGATCGTCTGGCGTCGCGAGCTCATCCGTTATCGCAGCGATCGGCTGCGCATGGTCACCACGCTCGTGCAGCCGTTCCTGTTCCTGTTCATCCTCGGCTCGGGCCTGCAGCGTCTCGCCAGCGCGGGCACGCACGGGGTCAGCCTGAGGACGTTCATCTACCCGGGGATCCTGTGCATCGCGGTGATGTTCACCGCGATGTTCTCCGCCGCCTCGATCGTGTGGGATCGCGAGTTCGGCTTCCTGCGCGAGATGATGGTGGCGCCGGTCCGCCGCAGCTCGATCGTGATCGGCAAGTGCCTGGGCGGCGCCTCGGTGGCCGGCATCCAGGGCGTGATCGTGATCGCCGTCGCGGGACTGGTGTCCGTCCCCTACGACCCGGTGATGATCCTCGAGATCTTCATCCTCCAGCTGCTGCTGGCCTTCTCGATCACCGCCTTCGGCGTGATGATCGCCGTCCGCATCAAGCAGATGCAGTCGTTCATGGGCGTCATGCAGATGATCGTGACGCCGATGTTCTTCATCTCGGGCGCGCTGTTCCCGGCCGCAGGCCTGGCCACCTGGCTGGCCATCCTCAACCGGCTCGACCCGCTGACCTACGCGGTCGACCCGATGCGGCGCCTGGTCTTCGACCATCTGTCCATCTCGCCGGCGGCCAAGCAGGCGCTCGATCCCGGCGTCACCTGGTTCGGCTGGCACGTCCCGTCGCTGCTCGAGGCCGCCATGGTCGTCGTGCTCGGCCTGGTGATGCTGGGCATCGCCATCTGGGAGTTCTCCCGGACCGAGTAAGACGGTTCCTGACGGACCGAGTAAGACGGTTCCTGACTTTCACACGTCGTTCACACCGCACTGGCCGGTGGTTGCGCAGACCGGTCGGGCGAGGACGGACCCGACTGACGTCAGTGTGGCGAGGCGCTGGGACGCCCCTGCAGGCCCGTCCCAGCGCCTCTCGGCCCAGCCCCACCCAAACTAGGCGGCCGTCGGCGCCGGCGCCTCCGCGCGCCGCGGCAGCAACGTCTCGCGCGCGATCACCAACCGCTGGATCTGAGCGGTGCCCTCGTAGAGCTGGAGGATCTTGGCGTCGCGCATCAGCTTCTCGACCTTGTACTCCTTGATGAAACCGTACCCGCCGTAGACCTGGACTGCGTCAGTTGTCACCTCCATCGCGGTGTCGGCGGCGAAGCGCTTGGCGTGGGAGGACTCGAGCGTGTTGCGCTTGCCCTGGTCGAGCAGCACCGCTGAATTCCACGTGGCCAGACGCGACAGATGCACCTTGGTCGCCATGTCGGCGATGATGAACTGGATCGCCTGGTGCATCGCGATCGGGACGCCGAACTGGACGCGCTCCTTCGAGTAGGCGATCGCGAACTCCATTGCCGCCCGCGCCACACCGGTGGCCATCGCGGCCACGCCGGGACGGGTGCGGTCGAGGGTCATCATCGCGATCTTGAAGCCCTTGTTCTCCTCGCCGACGAGGTGGTTGGCCGGAATCTCGACCTCGGGGAACGTAATCGTGGCGGTGTTCGACGCCCGCTGGCCCATCTTGTCCTCGTGCTTGTCGACGACCACGCCAGCATCGCGCGGCACTATGAAGCAGGAGATCCCGCGGTGGCCGGCTTCCTTGTCGGTCTTGGCGTAGACCGTGTACCAGTTCGCGTACTCGCCGTTGGTGATGAAGCACTTGGAGCCGTTGATGACCCACTTGTCGCCCTTGCGCACCGCGGTGGTCTTCATGCCTGAGACGTCCGAGCCGGCGTCGGGCTCGGTCAGGCAGAACGAGGCGAGCAGGGGCGCCTCGGACAGCCGCCCGAGGTACTCCTTCTTGAGCTCCTCGGAGGCAGCCAGGAGGATCGGCGCCGTGGCCAGGCCGTTACAGGTCAGCGAGGTGCTGATGCCCGAGCAGCCCCAGGCCAGCTCCTCCTCGATCAGGCAGCCGTCCAGGTAGCCGAGGTCCGCGCCGCCGTACTCGGCCGGGAAGTGGTTGTTCATCAGCCCGAGCTCCCAGGCCTTCTTGAGCACCGGCTCGGGCCATGAGCCGTCCCGGTCGTACTCCCACGCGACCGGGCGGATCTCGTTGGCCGCAAAGT
>DATIEI010000313.1:0-9695 GCA_035455845.1 Solirubrobacteraceae bacterium | reverse complement strand
CGTCGGGGTCGGCCAGGTTCAGGAACCGGTAGCCGATCGACACGAACAGGATCGGGACGAACGAGACGATCATCACCGCGGGCGAATGCACGCCCACCCCGGCGACCGCGACGATGAAGCCGAGCGTGGCGGCCAGGCTGTAGGCCGGCGCGGTCGAGGCGACCGAGATGACCAGGTTCGAGATGTAGCCGATCGCGTCGGTCTTGAGGCCCTTCGCGCCGGGGGCGGTCGGGTCCAGAGTCCTCGGCGAGGATTCAGTAGCGGTCGTGGACTCCAAGGCCATGCGAAACCTATGCACGCGAGCGTGGCGCGGGTGGATCACAAAGTATCGCCTCTTTGGACGGTTCGTCCAAACGGAGCGCCGCTACGGTGCATCGGGATGGCTGAGGCTCAGGTTTCGGTGGCGGTGCTGGGCGCGGCGGGAACGATCGCGCCGGCGATCGTCCACGACCTCGCTCGGTCCGACGAGGTGGCGCGCCTGACGCTGCTCGACCTCGACCCGGACAAGGCGGGCGCGGTGGCCGAGCGGCACGGCGCCGGCAAGGCGAGCGCGTCGGGGATCGACGCACGTGATGTCGATGCGCTGGCGCGCGCCATCCGCGACGCGGGCGCGGACGTGCTGCTGAACACCGCCTCCTACCGGATCAACCTCGAGGCGATGCGGGCGTGTCTGAAGGACAGCTGTCACTACCTCGACCTCGGCGGCCTGTACCGGATGACGCTCCGCCAGCTCGAGCTCTCGGCCGAGTTCGAGCGGGCCGGGCGGCTGGCTGTGCTGGGGATCGGGTCGAGCCCGGGGAAGACCAACCTGATGGCCGCCGAGGCGGTGCGCCGGCTGGGGCGTGGGGCGGGTGGGATCCAATCAATCGACGTGTTCGCCGCGGGACGCGACCCGGCGGCCCCGAACGACGGGCGGCTGCGCCCGCCCTACGCGATCCAGACCCTGATCGACGAGCTCACGCTCGAGCCGGTGGTGCTGCGCGACGGCCGCCCCGAGCAGATCGCGCCGCTCAGCGGCGGCGGCACGGTCGACTACGGCGATCCGATCGGCGCCGCCGAGACGATCTACACGCTGCACTCCGAGCTGGCCACGTTCGGCGAGAGCTTCGGGTGCCGGCGGGCGAGCTTCCGCCTCTCGCTCGCGCCGGCGCTGCTGGCGCGCCTGAGGGAGCTTGCCGAGGCGCCCGCCGAGGAGGTGGCGGCCGCCGCGCGCGAGGCGGCGTCGCCGTCTAACCAGACCGTCTCGGTCCACCTCGTCAAGGTCGCCGGAACGGACGGCGGCACGCTCACCGCGCGCGCCATCACCCGGCCCCATTTCGGCCTGGGCGGGTCGGTCATCTCGACCGCCACGCCGGCGGCTGCCTGCGTGCGCCTGTTCGCGCGGGGCGCGCTGACCGCCACCGGCGTGCAACCGCCCGAGCGCTGCATCGAGCCGGCGGCGATGTTCGCCGAGCTCGAAGCCCGCGGCTGCACGTTCTCCTTCGCGAGCTGACGCTACGAGCCGACCGAGGCATCGCGCAGCCACTCGACGGTCTGGGCGATCCCGTCGTGCAGGTCGATCCGGGCCTCCCAGCCGAGCATCCGCCGGGCCTTCCCGACCGAGGGCCAGCGCCGCTGCACGTCGACCTCGAAGCTCGGCAGGTGTCTGAGCTCGAACTCGCCCGGTTCGTTCCCGCACGCCTCCCAGATGATCCGGGCCAGCTCGGCCACGCTCAGCTCCTGCGACGCGGAGACGTTGAAGTCCTCGTTCTCCCCCTCGGACGCGGCCATCGCAGTAACGATGCCGTCCGCGATGTCGTCGACGTGGGTGATCGTCCGGGTCTGCTCGCCCGAGCCGAAGATCTCGAGTGGGCGGTGGCCGGTGAGCGCCTTGTGGATCAGGTCGGGGACGGCGTGGGCGATCCCCGGCTCGTCGGGCTCGGGGAGCTCGCCGGGGCCGTAGGCGTTGAACGGGCGACAGATCGTGTAGCGCAGCCCGTGCTCGTCGTGCGCCGCCCGGGTGTACACCTCGCCGGCCAGCTTGGAGAACCCGTAGGCCGAGTGCGGAGCCGGACAGTGCTCGACGTGCTCCTCGGTGGTTGGGAACTCGGTGGCGCGCTCGAACACCATCGAGGAGGAGACGTAGACGAACCGCTCGACGTCGTGGGTGACCGCCGCGCGTGTCATCGCACCGGTCAGGGCGTTGTTGACTCCAAACAGCGTGAACGGGAGCTTGTGGAAGTTGGCGATGCCGCCCACGATCGCCGCCAGGTGGATCACATGCGAGCAGCCATGCACCGCCGCGCCGGCGCTCTCGGCCTCCCGCAGGTCAGTGGTGCGGACCTCGCACCCCTCGCGCATCCACTGGGGCGGCTCGCGGTGATCGGCGACGCGGACCTCCCACCTTGAGTCCGAGAGCAGCCGCCGGACGACGGCCGAGCCGATCGTGCCGGCGCCGCCAGTGACCAGGACTCGGTTCATGCCTGGTGGCGGGTGCCGCCGGCCGCGGCTTCGCCGATCAGCGCGGCCGACTCCGCGGCGAACAGGAACACCTGCCCGGTACCGAGCGCGTCCCAGGGGTCGACCAGCAGGCAATCCGCGGCTGCCCGCGAGACGATCTCCGAGCGCACGCCCGGACCCTCGAACTCGGAGTGGTTGGTGGCCACGATCACCGCGTCGGCGCCATTTACGGCTTGCTCGAGCGGTTGGGTGGGCGAATGGGCGTGCGGGTCGCACACCGCCACATCGGCCAGCTCGCGTTCGAGCAGGCGGATCAGCTTGGGCGACAGGGAGTCGCGCTCGTCGTCGGTGTCGCGCTTGAAGGTGAGTCCGAGGACGGCGACCTTCCGTGATGCGAGATTGCCGATCCGCCGTCTGATCCCCTCGACCAGGAACAGCGGCACCGACTCGTTGACCCGCGAGACCGCGAGCAGCATGCCCGGGGCGGCGGAGCGCTCCTCCGAGAAGGCGAAGTCCTTGCGCAGGCAGGTGCCCGCGGTCATGCCCGGCCGCGCGATCCCGCCTCTCGGGTAGTCGCGGTTGATCAGGTCGATGACCTCGAATACGTTCGCCCCGTAGCGCTCGCAGTCCATCATCAGCAGGTTCGGCAGGGCGAACGTGGCGTAGCGCAGGATGTTGGTCCAGATCTTGGCCAGCTCGGCCTGGACCGGGGTCGTCTTGACGATCGGGGCGCCGAACACCGAGAAGGTGGCGGCCGCGCGCTCGGTCGAGGCTTCGTCGACGCCGCCGATGATGCAGGGAAGGGTCGAGATCTCCTCGAGGAACCGACCCGCCGCGATCCGCTCCGGGGCGTGGGCCACGAACAGATCCTCGCCCACCCGCAGCCCGCGCTGCTTCTCGAGGTAGCCGGCGACGAACTCGGTCGTCCCGGGCGCGATCGTCGAGCGCAGGATCAGCGCATGCCCGGGTCCGAGCATCGGCAGCAGGTCATCGACGGCGGCCCGCACCTGGCGCAGGTCGGACTCGATGTGGGAGAACGAGGGGGTTCCAATCGTGATCACGATGTCCTGCGCCCGCGCGGCGTCGACCGCTCGCTCGGCCAGCTCCAGACGACCCGAAGCCAGGACCCGCTCGAGCAGCTCCTGGGTCCCCGACTCCTCAAAGGGCATCCGCCCGCTGCGCACCGCCGCCAGCACGGCGGGGTCGTGGTCGACTCCCAGCACTTCGACTCCCCGGTCGGCGAACGACAGGGCCAGGGGCAGGCCGACGCGCCCGAGACCGATCACCGAAACCGACCGTGTGGAGCTCATGGCTGACCTCAGGCGTCGGCGTTCGCGGTGACGCTCCGCAGCGGATCGAGCCCCGGCTCGGCCGGATGCCCCCGTACCTCGCCCACGAACGCGATCCGGTTCAGCCGGGCGATCTCGCGCTCACCCTCGACCCGCGCCGGGTGTTCGGCCGGCAGCTCCTGGATAAGGGCGCGAATGCGATTGCGCAGCTGGAGCGCGAAGTGGGGGGTGGATGCGCCCATCAGCTGGCGCACGTCCTCAATCGTCACGTGGTGGTCGGGCTTGAGGCGATCTGGGTTCTCTGCCTGACTCATTTCTGGGGCACCACCTCGAGAAGGCTATCCATCTCGGCCTGAACGGAGACCGAGATCGTGCTTGGGTCCCCGATTACCCATCCGTGGTTATAGACCGCCGCCGTCGGTCCCTCCTGCGTGTAACCGGGGGTGGCATAGTCGAGGAAGAAGTTCAGCACCGGGGTCGGAAGCTGGTTCGCCGTGTTCAGCACGAGCTGCGGACCGTAGGAGCCGCTGGCCGACAGGGGCGCCGACGCGGCGGCGTCGAGCGGCCGGTTGCCGTTGACCAGCGTGTAGCCGTGGCCAGGGCTGCGCATGGCCCAGCCGAAGCTGCCCGGGACGTGGGCGCAGGCTTGGTTGGCGGCGCACGGCGGATCGCGGTAGACCGCGAACGCGACCGAGTTCGCCGCCGGGTCATCGGCGCCCACCCGCGCCACCGTGCCGTACTTGCGGAGCTGGGTGAGCACGCTGTCGGGGATCACGCTGGACGGGCCGAGCACATAGATGTGCGGATGCTGGTGGGCCATCAACGCCTTGGCGGTCGCCGCGGGGACGCCCGAGGAGGACACGAACAGGACCGGGTTGCCACTCTCGGCCGCCCAGCCGGCCGCGGGCATCGCGTAAGCGGGGTCGGAAGTCGAGGCGATCACCACGTCGGGGCTGGCCTTGCCGGCGGCGGCGCTGGCGAACGCATCGATCGCCGCGGCCAGCGTGTACGGGTCACCGCCCCGAATGTTCGTGGCGCGCAGGCCGCGGACCGCGGGCACGTTGCCGACCCGGATGACCTGCGCGCCGGCGATCGCACCGGCACCCGTGGGCCTGAGCAGGTTCACCGCGTTCGCGGTCGGGGCGGGCAGCGCGCCGGCACCCGAGAGCAGGATCGGCGCGCGGATCGGGGCGGCCATCAGCACCGAGGAGGCAATCGCGGCCTCCCAGTCGTCGCTGGGGGCGATCGTCACCGCGCTCGGATGCGTGCCGGCGACGGTCGAGGGGAACACGGCGAGGGCGACGCCCTCGGCGATGGCCGCCGGGTCCGCGAACGACACCCGCGTGGTGTTCTTGGTCGCCAGCACCGGGAAGATGACCCCGGCGGTACCGGAGGCCGCGCTCTGGGCAGCGCTTTCGGTCTTGACCTTGATCAGCGTGGTGGCACGTCCGCCGCATCCGGCAAGCGCGAGGCAGGCGCCGAGCAGCGCAATCGGGGCAATGCGGTGCATCGCGGCCTGACAGTAGCGCCGGCCGCCCCAAATCGACGCACCTTGCGGACCAAGCAGGAAGGGTGGCGCCGATGGAGAAGCTACTTGGCAGCCAGCTTGTATATATTGCCGCGACGCCGAATCCGCGGGCCTCTACATCCGCGGAGCGGGGGACCCAGTTTCTTGGGGCGAGTTCCGCGGTGAAGCCGCGGAAGGCGCAGGCTCTTTTAGCGCCAGCCCGTCAGCTAACCCCGCAGGCCCACGAAAGAGAAGACTTGCGGGTAGCCCATTTCATCGTTCCCACCTTGGCCGCGTTGGCGCTGGCGGGGGCGACCACCGCGAGCGCCAGCACCGGAGGCGGGGCCACTCCCTCGGCCGGCCACGCCAGCGCCGGAGCGCCGAGCGGCACGGCCAGCACGACGCCCCCGACGGCCCCGACGCAACCCGGCTACAGCGGCCCGACTCAGGGACCCGGTGATTGCGCGTCGACGCCGACCGCCACCGCGACCTCGGGCGGCGTCGGTGTCGGCGGCGCGAACGCGACCACGGCCGCGCTCCCCTGCCCGCATCCGACCGTACCCGGGGCCACCGCCGAGATCATCAACGGCCTGGCCTACGCGCCGGCCGACGCCCCGCTCAAGGTCCAGGAGGCGATCTGGGCCGGCGACCGGATCCGCCTGAGGCCCTACCGCGTGGGCGGCGGGCACGGCAAGTGGAACGACTCCGCCTACGACTGCTCGGGCACGGTCTCCTACGTTCTGCACGCGGCCAGGCTGCTGAAGGTCTCCGAGGACTCCGGCCAGATGATGAGCTGGGACCGTCGCGGAGCCGGGCAGTGGATGACGGTCTACACCAACCCGGGGCATGCGTTCATCGAGATCGCCGGGATCCGGCTGGACACCTCGGCCGAGCAGGACCCGCATCCCGCTCCGGGCACCGGGCCACGCTGGCGGCCGCTGATGACCAGCACGGCCGGGTTCGTGGCGCGTCATGCGCTCGGCCTTTAGGGCCTAGACGGACTTCGCTCACCCTTCGCGCCTCGCTACGCTTGCAGGGCTAGCAAAGCAACCCGCCAAGGAGGATGCGATGCCGGGTCTTTCCGGGCGCATGTCGACCGTCATCAAAGCGAAGATCTCGAAGCTTCTCGACCGCGCCGAGGACCCTGCGGAGACGCTCGAGTACAGCTACCAGAAGCAGATCGAGCTGCTCCAGAACGTCAAGAAGGGCATCGCCGACGTAGTCACCTCGAAGAAGCGCCTGCAGCTTCAGGAGCAGAAGCTGCGCGATCAGGTGGTCAAGCTCGATACCCAGGCGCGTCAGGCGCTCGCCGCGGGAAACGAGGACCTGGCCCGGACCGCGCTCGAGCGCAAGAACGTGGCCCAGACCGAGCTGCAGTCCCTCGACACCCAGGTCGCCCAGCTCCAGCAGCAGCAGGAGCAGCTGACCGCCTCCGAGCAGAAGCTGCGGGCCAAGATCGAGCAGTTCCGCTCCCGCAAGGAGGTCATCAAGGCCCAGTACTCGGCCGCCGAGGCCCAGGTGCGGATCTCCGAGGCGGCGAGCGGCGTGGGGGAGGAGATGGCCGACATCGGCCTGGCCATGCAGCGCGCGCTGGACAAGACCGAGAACATGAAGGCCCGGGCCGACGCCGTGCAGGAGCTCGAGGCGGCCGGCACGTTCGAGGACCTCACCCAGCTGGGCGCCGGCGAGGACGACATCGACCGCCAGCTCCGCCAGCTTTCGAGCTCGAGCGAGGTCGACTCCGAGCTGGCCAAGATGAAGGCCGAGCTTGGCACCGGGTCGCCGCAGAGCGCGGGTGAGCTGGGCGCGGGCTCCGACTCCGGCTCCGGTGCCGGTTCCAGCTCCGGTGCCGGTTCCAGCTCCGGTTCCAGCTCCGGCTCCGGTGCCGGCGAGAGCTCCGAGCAAGGGCAGGCGTCGTGATCGTCCGGATCTCCACGGAGGGGCAGTACGAGCTGACCGAAAGCGACGGAGAAGTGCTCAACGAACTCGACAACCAGGCCGTGGCGGCCTGCGACGCCGGCAACGAGGAGCAGTTCAACCAGTCCTTCAAGGAGCTGATCGAGTTCGTTCGCAAGAACGGGCAGCCGGTGCCAGAGGACAGCCTCGAGCCCTCCGACGTGATCGTGCCGCCGCCCGACGTCTCCTTCGCGGAGGCCCAGGCCGAGTTCAGCGGCGAGGGCCTGATCCCGGGCTAGGTTCCGGGGTGCCGCCGTCCCGCGAACGCGCATAACACGACAATCGAGCCGCCGCCCGGCGACTGTGACGCGTTAGGCGTGCCCAGCGCGCGTAACACGTCACGGATCGGGGATGGCTCGCCGAGTGTCGTGTAATTCGCCGCGAGCACAGTTCAGTTTCAGTCGACTGAGGCGGGGAAGTCTCCGGACAACCCAGTCGGAGGAGGTAGAGGTATGTCGACCGTACTGATCGTCGTAATCGTTGTGGTGGCCGTGATCCTGCTGGCCGCCCTGTTCTTCGCGCTCACGCGGGGCCGCCGGGTCGCCGCCGAGCGTCGCCGGCAGCGCGAGCTCGAGCAGCGTCGCGAGCAGGCCGTGACCGAGCATCGTGAAGCGGCTGAGGCTCGAAGTGGCGCGGCCGAGGAGGCCGAGCATCGGGCTCGGGTGGCGAGTGCCGTGGCCGAGCGCGAGCGGGCCGAGGCGCGACTGCACGAGGAGCGGGCGCGGGCCCATGAGATGGGTCTGGGCGACGAGAACCTCATGCGCGAGGAGCGGACCTCGCGCGAGGAGACCGCCACCACGCGCGGGGAGACCGCCACCACGCGCGGGGAGACCGCCACCGAGCGCGCCACCACCACCGAGGCTCAGTCGACGCCCCGCGTGCGCAACGGCGACCGCTGAGAAAGCCAGGAGGAGACGATATGTCGAGCACGACCGAGCGAGGCACGGGCGCTCCTTCGGAGGCGTCGCTCGCCGAGCTGATCAAACAGCTTTCCGAGCAGTCGAGCCGCCTGGCTCGTCAGGAGGTGGAGCTGGCCAAGGCCGAGCTGGCCTACAAGGGCAAGCAAGCCGGAATGGGCGCCGGCATGTTCGGTGGCGCCGGCGTCTTCGGCTTTTATGGCCTGGGCGCGCTGATCGCCGCCGCGATCCTGGTCCTGGCCACCGCGATGACGGCCTGGCTGGCCGCCCTGATCATCGCCGTGGTGCTGGCCGCGATCGCCGGCGTCCTGGCCCTCCAGGGCAAGGCCAAGGTGCAGCAGGCGACCCCGCCGGTACCCGAGGAGGCGACCGAGAGCGTGAAGGAGGATGTGCAATGGGCCAAGACCAAGGCACAGCAGGCACGCCAGTGACTGAGGCCAAGGATCCCGAGCAGCTCCGCGACGAAATCGAGGAGACTCGGCGCGAACTGGGCGACACGGTCGAAGCCCTGGCCGCCAAGGCCGACGTCAAGGCACGTATGAAGGACAGGGTCGAGGCGACGAAGGAGTCGGCGGCGCAGAAGAAGGACGATCTGCTCGGCAAGGCTCGCGAGACCTCACCGGACAGCGTGGCTTCAGGCGCGTCGCAGGCGACTCAGAAGGCCAAGGAGAACCCACTCCCGGTGGCCGCGCTCGGCGCGTTCGTGGGTGGGTTTCTGCTCGGGCGTCTCACCAAACGCACCTAGGGTCGGTGCCGCCCGCTGGGCATGGATGCCCAGCGAAACCGGCCCCAGGGACGCCGAGCGAAGCGAGGCCCTAAATCGGGATTCCCCACAAGGGGAACCAGCGGCTGAGCTCCGGCTCGACCGGGAGCTCCTTGCCGAGTTGTGCCTTGAGGACCAGCTCGCGCTCGCTGTCGCGCTGCTCGGGTCCGCCGGCCGGGGCGAACGGGTAGAACGATCCGCGCTTGTAGTTGTAGATCCAGTACACGCGGCGCTGATGGGAGTCGTCGAAGGCGAACACCGCGCACAGCACGCGATCGCCGTAGCCGCCGGCCTCGAGCGCACCGCTGACCGCGTTGATCCCGACCACCAGCTCGTCGAAGTCGCCGCCGCGCAGGATCAGCCAGCGGAACCCGTAGCTGTCGTCCTGGCTGGTCACCGTGGTCCCGCTGTCGCTCGCGGTCGCTCGCACCACCTCCTCCATGTCGCGCACGATCGACTCGAAGTCGGCCGTGGCCAGCGGCTGGAAGACGATCGCCGCGCCGCCACGTGAGTTCATCCCGAGCCCGGTCTGCATGGTCACGTAGGCCGTCGACATCGCGAACAGCCGGTCCGGCGCCGGCTGGGCCAGCTTGCGGCGTCCGGTGAGGACGTCGAGGAAACCCACGCGGACTAGGCCGTGCCCTGGAGCTGGGCCTCGAGCCGCTCCAGCCGCGCGATCCGGGCCTCGAGCGGCGGGTGCGTCGAGAACAGCGTGGCCACCGCCTGCTTGGCCTTGGGCGGGAAGATGTAGAACGCGGCCAGCTCGCCGGGGACCGCGCGCAGGTCGCGCGTGGGGATCTGTGCCATGCCGCTGTCGATCTTCC
>DATIEI010000312.1:0-15184 GCA_035455845.1 Solirubrobacteraceae bacterium | reverse complement strand
CGGTCAGCTCAACGTCAAGCGGGTCGCCTCGCCGCTGCTGCAGGTCGGCAGCGAGGCGGACATGCGCGCGCTGTACGCCGCGTTCGAGCAGGAGTTCAGCGAGGCCTACAGCCCGCTCGGGCTGAACCCCGAGGCCGGCGTCGAGATCGAGGCGTTCGTGCTCAAGGCCTCGGTGCCCTCGGCGCACGCTGAGCGCCCGGTGAGCGCGACGCGCAGCGGGGATCTCGAAGCGGCCCGGACCGGCTACCGGGAGGCGCTGTTCTCGGCGGAGGACGGCTGGGTGCAGACGCCCGTGTACGAGATGGAGCGCCTGGCTCCGGGCCACGAGTTCGCCGGGCCGGCGCTGATCGACTCAGACGACACCACGGTGGTCGTCTCGCCGGGGTGGACGTGCGTGGTCGACGAGCGCCGTGGCATCGTATTGTCGGAGGTGGGCAGTGTTTGACGCAGCCATGGTGACGCGGGCGATGCAGCTCGAGCCCGCCACCGAGCAAGAGCTCGAGGACGCGGCTGGGCTGCGGCCGGGCGACTACGAGATCTATTCCGAGAACGTGAACCTCATGCTCCAGGAGGGCAAGGAGGTCATGACCAAGATGGGGATCTCGAGCATGCTGCACTCGGGTGACACGCTGGTGGCGGTGTACACCGCGCAGGGTGACCTGGTGTCGGCCGTGCTCGGCACCTATCTGCACTCGGTGACCGGGCAGGTGCCGATCAAGTTCATCCGATCGCGGTTCGCCGACGACCCCTCGGTGGGAGTGGCCGAGGGTGACATCTATTACTGCAACGAGGCCCTTTACGGAGGCATTCACAACCCCGACCAGTTCGCGATCATGCCCGTGTTTGGCGGACCCGAGTTGCTCGGATGGGTGGTGTCGGGCGCCCATCAGTCCGAGACCGGCGGCAGCGAGCCGGGCGGCGAGGTGACGCAGGCCCATACCCGCCACGACGAGGGCATGAAGCTCACCCCGATCAAGATCGGCGAGCACTACCGGCTTCGCAACGACCTGCTGTTGATGATGGAGAACTTCATCTCGCGCGCGCCGCGCATGCAGGTGACCGACGTCAAGGCGCGGGTGGCCGCGTGCGACCGCGTGCGGGTCCGGCTCCAGGCCCTGGCCGAGAAGCGCGGCAACGCGCTGATCCGGGGCCTGTTCCGCCGGATGATCCAGCAGACCTCGGCGGGGGTGCGCCAGCGGATCGAGTCCTGGCCGGACGGGATCTACCGGCACAACGTGTTCATGGACACGACCGGACATGAGGACGGCCTGCTGCGGGCGTCGGTGGCGGTCATCGTCTCCGGGGACCGGCTCACCCTCGATTTCACCGGTACCTCACCCGAGCACGAGGGCTCCTACAACGCGTTCACGAACGTGATCCGCGGTCACTGTGCGGTGAACCTGTACCAGTTTCCGTTCCACGACTTCCCGATCTCCTCCGGGATGCTCGAGCACATCGACATCCGGGTGCCGCACGGCTCGTTCTTCGACGCGGATCCCGAGGCGGCGATCAGCTGCTCGCCGCTGGTCGGGGCGATGGTGTTCCCGCTCCTGGGCGTGGCGCTCTCCAAGGTGATGTTCTCCACCGATCAGCGCTCGCTGGTGTGCGGGTTCACCTCCTCGAGCGCGTCGGCGGTGATGGTGGCCGGGGTGAACCAGCACGGGGTGCGGGTGACCGACTTCATGGGTTACCCGCTGAACGCCTACGGGCTGGCCGCGCGCTCGGATCGGGACGGGATCGACGTGTGGGGGTTCCCGCACGGTCCGTGGGGAAAGGCTCCCGACGTGGAGGACATCGAGTCCGAGTTCCCGCTGCTGCACCTCTACCAGAAGCAGCAGCGCGACACCTGCGGGTTTGGCAAGTACCGCGGGGGCCTCGGCGCGGCGGTCGGCTACGTCGTGTATAGGACGCCGCACCTCGCCTTCACCTCTTCGCAGAAGGAATCGAAGTTCCCCGCGCACAACGGCCTGTTCGGGGGCTACTCGATGACCGTGGTGCCGGGCATCCGGGTGCGCGGATCCGACCTGCTCGAGTTGATGGCGGCCGGCGAGCCGAACCTGCCGACCGACGACTTCACGCTGGCCAGCGGCCAGACCGCGCTCGGTGGCGAGGTGATCGTCGAGCATCAGACGCGCGGCATCCGCGTGGTCCAGGAAGGCGACGTCCTCGCCGCCAGCACCCAGGGGAGCGGCGGTTACGGCGACGTGCTCGAACGAGATCCGCACGCCGTGGCCGAGGACGTTCGCGCCGACCGGATCAGCGACTGGACTGCCCGCGAGGTGTTCGCCGTGGTCTTCGACCCGGACACTCTGATCGTCGACGAGGCCGCGACGGAGGGTCTCCGGAGGGCTCACCGGGCGCGGCGCCGGCAGAACGCGCGGCCCTACGCCGAGTTCGTCGCCGACTGGGAGCAGCGGCGGCCACCCGAGCAGGTCCTCAAGTACTTCGGGGAGTGGCCCTCGGGCGCGCCCAACCGGGCTGTGGTGCGCATTTGAGCGGTCGCGATCGGTTTCTCGCGGCACTGGCCGGCGAGGGATTGGCCTTCGCCCCGATCGTGTGGGAACAACTCCCCGCGCTCGTCCATCAGGAGCGGGCCGGCTGGTGGCGCGATCCGACTGTGGGACAGCGATTGATCGCCGATGCCGCGGCACTCGCGGGGGCCGACGCGATGTTCGTTTGCGTGGCCTCTGAGGCCGCGCGATGTGCGGTGGCGACCGGCGTGACCGGCGACGCCGCGCTCGAGGCGCTGGCCTCGAGCGAGGACGCACGGCACGGGGTCGAGCTGGTGCGAGCGTTGCGGGCAACGGCGAAGCACGCGGTGATCGCCGCCGTGCCGGCGCCGGCCGTGCTGCAGCGCGAGCTGGCTGGCGAGGAGCCCGACGCGGCCGAGGACGCGTTCACCGATTTCGTCTCGAGCTATCTGGAGGGGGGCGCCGACGCCGTGGCGGTGGTCGGCGCGGAGGCGCTCGAGGTGACCGACGGTATGGACCGCGCGGTGCGGCTGGTCGAGCTGTACGGGCGCCGGCTGCTCGGCGTGTGCGGACAAGACGACGACTCCAAGGCCTGGGACGAGCAGGGCGAGCCGCTCGGCGTGATCACCTCGGAAGGCGACTGGCCGGAGCGCGAGTCAGGCGTCGTGATCACGCCGGGCGATGTCAGCCCCCGCTGGGACGCCGCACGGTTGCGCGCGGTGGGCAACGCCCGGCCGGCCGGAATCTCCTCAACATGAGGGTCGGGGTACTTGGGGCCGGGGTGATGGGGCGAAACATCGCCAAGGTGCTGCTGCGCGGCGGCCACCAGGTAGCGCTCTACTCGCGCACCGAACTGACGCTGCTGGATGCCGGTGGGGCACTCGAGCGAGAGGCCGCGGCCCAGATCGCCTACACGACCTCGATCGGCGAGGCCGCGGCCGGCGCCGAATTGATCCTCGAATCGGTCCCGGAGTCGCTGCCCCTCAAGGTGCTGGTGCTCCGCGAGGCGGAGTCGGCCGCCCCGGCGCACGCGGTGATCGCCAGCAACACCTCGTCGCTGCCGCTGGACCGTCTGGCCGAGGCGCTGGCCCGGCCCGAACGGTTTCTGGGACTGCATTGGTTCAATCCGGCTCACCTGATCCCGCTGGTCGAGGTGGTGCCGACCGAGCAGACCGATCCTGCGGTGGTGCAGCGGCTGGACGCGCTGATGTCCGAGCTGGGCAAGCGGCCGCTTGTGCTCTCGCGGGCGATCGAGGGATTCGTGGCCAACCGGCTCCAGTACGCCCTGATCCGGGAGGCGCTACAGCTCGTGCAGGACGGCGTGGCCAGTCCCGAGCAGATCGACCTGGCGCTGACCGACTGCCTGGGCCTCCGATGGGCGGTGCTCGGCCCGATGCGCAGCACCGACCTGGCCGGTGTCCCGACCGCAGTGGCGGTGGCGCGAGAACTGTTCCCAGTGCTGTCGAACGCGCATGAGCCCCAGGCGCCACTGACCGAGTTGCTCGAGGCGGGGAGGCGAGGGGCGTCGACCGGCGAGGGGTTCTTCAGCTACCCGGACGCCGAAGCGGTCGCGCACACTCGCGATCGGTTGCTCTCAAGCGTGCTCGGTGCGCTGGCCGAGGCGAAGAGCTGAGGCGGCGCGTGCGGCCACGTCGATCACCGCATCACGGTTGCCCTTCTCGACTGCGCGGCTGTGGCGGCTTACCGGCGTGGCCACTCCGAATGCGCCGAGCGCGTGGCCTTCGTCGTTGGGTTCTGGGGCGGCCACTGCCCAGGCGTCGCGCCATATAGTGAAGGCAGTGGTCTACCCCGGGCCCGGGCAATGACGCTTTCGCTGCTTGCTGCCGATCCGCCGGCTGGCGAACTGGGGATGGTGATTGCGTCCTCGAGTCCGGCTGTCGCCGCGCGCTGTGCACACATTCGGCCAACGATCGGGGTCGCCGCGACTCAGAACGTGACCGATCCTCGACTGGGCCCCGCGCTGCTCGACGCGTTGACCGGCGGCCAAGACCCGGAGCAGGCGATGGCGACCGTGCGATCGAACTTCGAGTACATCGAGTACCGGCAGCTTGCGGTAGTTGATCGGTCGGGGAGGGCGACCGGATGGTCAGGACGCAGGGCGCTCGGCGTCCACGGCGTGCGCACCGCGGCCGCCTGCGTGGCCGCCGGCAATCTGTTGTCAGATGAGCACGTGTTGGATGAGATGATCTTCGGCTTCCAGGAAAGCGGGGAGCTGACGCTGACCGAACGGCTGCTCGCGGGCTTGCAGGCCGCGGCCGAGGCCGGCGGCGAAGCGGGACCGTTGCGTTCGGCGGGGCTGCTCGTTTCCGCCGACGTGCCTTGGCCCGTGGTTGACCTGCGCATCGATGACCACGATGCGCCGGTGACGGCTTTGACCACCCTATGGGAGCACTACGCGCCGTTGCGAGACGACTACGTCATGCGCGCGCTGAATCCCTCCGACGCACCGGCGTTCGGCGTGCCCGGAGACGAATGACCGGGGCCGATCAAATGGTTGAGGTGCTGGTCGTCGGCGGAGGGCAAGCCGGTCTGGCGATGAGCGAGCATCTGAGCGCCTGCGGCATGGAGCATCTCGTCCTCGAGCGAGACCGCATCGCTGAGCGGTGGCGCTCTGAACGCTGGGATTCCCTGGTTGCGAACGGACCCGCCTGGCATGACCGGTTTCCCACCCTGGAATTCTCCGACGTCGGACCGGACGAGTTCCCGTCCAAGGAGCAGGTCGCCGACTACTTTGTCGCCTACTCGGAGAAGATCGGAGCCCCGATCCGGTGCGGAGTCGAGGTGAGGACCGTGCGGAGGAACGTGGCTCGCGCAGGCTTCCACGTGGAGACCACGGACGGGCCGATCGATGCCCGTTACGTGGTCGCGGCGACCGGGCCGTTTCAGCGTCCATTGATCCCGCCGGTCGTTCCTGACGATGCCGGGCCGCTGCAAATGCACTCGAGCGGGTATCGCAACCCCGATCACTTGCCCGACGGTGCGGTTCTGGTCGTCGGGGCCGGATCGTCCGGGGTGCAGATCGCGGATGAGCTGCTGCGAGCCGGACGAAGCGTCTACCTGTCGGTTGGACCCCATGCCCGTCCCCCGCGACGCTACCGCGAGCGCGATTTCGTCTGGTGGCTGGGGGTCCTCGGCAAGTGGGATGCGGAAGCTCCGCCGCAGGGCGCGGAGCACGTCACGATCGCGGTCAGCGGAGCGTACGGCGGCCACACGGTCGACTTCCGTGACCTTGCCGCGCGCGGGATAGTTCTCGCCGGTCGCACTGCCTCGTTCGCGGGCGGCACGATCCGGTTTGCCGGCGATCTGCGCGAGAACATCGCCGGAGGCGACGCCGATTACCTCGCTCTGCTGGACGAAGCCGACGCATACATCGACAGGATGGGGCTCGACTTGCCGGAGGAGCCTGAGTCCCGCGAACTGGGGCCGTTGCCCTCCGGCGCCACCGAGCCTCTCCTCGAACTCGATCTTGCCGGCGCCGGTGTGAGTTGCATCATCTGGGCTACCGGCTTCGCCGTCGACTACCGCTGGCTCCAAGTCGATGCCTTCGACGCGAACGGCAAGCCGAACCACCGGCGCGGCGTGTCCTCGGAGCCGGGCGTCTACTTCTTGGGCCTGCCCTGGCTATCGCGACGCGGATCCTCGTTCATCTGGGGCGTCTGGCACGACGCCAAGTATCTGGCCGACCACATCGCGACTCAACGCAGCTATATGGCGTACCGAGCCACTGGCTCCATGCCGGTGTCCGTCGACGTGCCGGCCTAGGGCCAGCTGCGACCGCGAGGCAAGATCGTTCACAGCAAGCGAGCACGGCGAGGGGTTTCATGACACACACGCGGATCAGGCCGTTCAACACGCGCGACACATATCCAGAACAGGACCTCGACAACGACCTGGCGCAGGCCGTGGTCGCAGGGAACATCGTGTTCCTGCGCGGCCAGGTGGGAACCGATCTGGACAGCGCGGAGTCGGTCGGGATCGGCGACCCGGCCGCCCAGGCCGAGCAGGCGATGCGCAACATCGAAACGCTCCTGGGCGAGGCTGGAGCGCGCCTGGACGAGATCTGCAAGATCGTGATCTACCTGACCGACACCCGTTACCGGGAGGAGGTCTACCGAGTCGTGGGGCGCTGGCTGCGCGGGGTGCACCCGGTCTCAACCGGGCTGGTGGTGAGCGCGCTGGCCCGCCCCGAGTGGCTGGTCGAGATCGACGCCACCGCGGTCATCTCGGAGCGGTCGTGATCGACGCCGACGAGCTCGCCCGTTTCACCTCGATCCCGGCGCCGACCGGGGGCGAGGACGCGCGGCTTCGCTGGCTGGAGAGCCGGCTGGCCGGGGGAGCGGGATCGCTGGAGCGCGATGAGGTCGGGAATCTGCTGTGGCGCTTTGGCGGCTCCCCGGAGCTGTTGTTGATGGCGCATGTGGACACGGTGTTCCACGATCTGGATGTGATCGAGGTGGTGCGCGAGGAGCGGGAGTTGGTCGGGCCCGGGGTAGGGGACAACGCGGCCGCGGTGATGGCGGTGGTCTGGACCTTGTCCGAGCTCGAGTCGATCCCGCCCGGGCTGGTCGTCGCGTTCACGGTCGGCGAGGAAGGCCTCGGGAACCTACGCGGTGCGCTGCACGCCTGCCGGTCTCTGCGCCCCGCGATGGCGATCGCGCTCGAGGGTCACGGTCTCGACGAGGTCGTGACCGAGCATGTGGGAAGCACGCGCGCGCGGGTAACCGTACGGGGCCCGGGCGGTCACTCCTGGTCCGATCGCGGCACGCCCAGCGCGATCCACGCGCTGCTGCCGATCGGCACGGGGTTGGCCATGGCCGGGGCGAACGTCGGTCGCGTCTCGGGCGGCGGCGCGGTCAACGCGATCGCCGCCGAGGCCGAGATGCTCGTCGAGCGCCGGTCGATCGAGCAGGCCGAGCTCGACGAGTTCGAGGCGGAGGTGGCCGAGTTCATCGTCGACCCGCCGCTGCGACTGGAGCACGAGATCGTCGGCAAGCGGCCGGCCGGCCGCATCGCGCGAGACCACGAGCTTGTGCGGACCGTCGTGGGCGTCCGCCGGTCGCTCGGCCTGGCCGACGGGTTCGGCTCCGGTTCGACGGACGCGAACGCCGCGGCCGCGTTCGACATCCCCGCGGTGTCGATCGGGTGCACGCGAGGGTCGGGGATGCACACGCCGGGCGAGCGGATCGAGCTCGAGCCGCTCGAGCTGGGCTGCCGCCAGCTCGGCGCATCGATCCGGGCGCTGCTGGAGTAACCCAGCCGCGGGTCGGCCCGGCATATGCGCGCGGCTAGACGGTGATCCAGCTGGTCTCGACGGGTGGGTTCCCGTCAGCGCCCAGGATGCGGAGGCGGATGGCTCCACCGGCCGGCAGCCGTACCCGGAAGCGACCGAGCTGATCGGCCTCGCTTGAGACGATTTCCTCCGTCGTGGTTTGGACCTCGATGCTGGCGGCAGCCGGGGGCGAGAGCTGTCCCAGGAGCGTCCGGGCCTCGTCGGCCACGTGGACCTCGATGTCGATCGTGAGCGCGCTCGAGCTGAACGTCACCGCCCTCGCCGGTGCCTCGCTGCCCCGGGCGAGCGCGAACGGCTCCTCCTTCAGGGCCGAGTCACTGAGGAGCTCAGCCAGATCGGCGTCCAAGCGCCGCCACCCTAAGGACGCCTTGGCCGTTTCGCTGACAAGCGGCGGGACCTGGTCGACGTCAGCGAAGAACGCTCGCAGCTCCCCGATCAGTCGCTCGTCCGGGTCGGTGCCATCGCTCATAGGCCGCATCTACCCGGCCTGCAGGCCGGCGAGCTCCGGCGTGCGGCGAAGCTGATCCAGACACCGCGCGCGGGTCGGACCGATCGCCCCGATCGGCATGCCGAGCGCCGCGGCAATCTCTTCGTAGCTGAGCCCCTCCGGCGCGGCCAGCAGCCGCAGCAACGCCTGACATCGCTCACTGATCCTGGTGAACGCCCGGCGCACCGCGGTGTCCCGCTCACGCGCGATCAGGCGCTGCTCGGTGCGATCGTCTGACGGCAGCTCGAAGATGGCGTCCTCGCCCGACGGGAACTCCCGAGTCTGCAGCCGGATGTGCCGCAGGCACTCCCGCCGTGCCGTCGTGGCCAGCCAGGCGCCGAGACGCTCCGGGTCATTGATCCGATCGAGGTTCTCGACCAGCCGCAACCACGTGGTCTGGGCCACGTCGGCGGCTTCAGCCGGCGCGAGCCGATGTGCGCGCGCGGTCGCCCAAACGAGCCCTGCGAAGCGCTCGACGATCGCTTCCCAGGCCACCTCGTCCCCGTCATTGGCTGCGCGTATCAAGGCTTCCAGGCTTGGCGTGGTCGCGATTATCTCCGACTCCTATCCGGTCTGCAGGTACGGGAGGGCTACCCCGGGAAGACCAGATAGCGTCGCGTCGGCGACCGTCGAGCCTCTCCTTCCCGCGATCAGCTGTTCGGCGACGTCCGCCGGTGGGGTCGCGCGGCCTGCGGCGACGAACTCGGCGGCGATCGCGGCGGACACTTTCGGGGCGGCGAACGACGTCCCGTCCCACCGCGCCCATCCGCGGAAATGCTCTATCTCCCCGGGTGACTCTCCCTCGACGGGGCCGTCCCAGTGCACGAACGTCGAGTAGACGTAGTCCCCGCGGGCGCAACAGTCACACCAGTCACCCCAGTTCGAGAACCATGCGCGGCCGTTGCCGCGACGATTGGTCGAGGCGACGCCGATCACATCGGGGTGCGCCGCGGGCCAATACCTCCGGGTGGACTGCTCGTTGCCGGCCGGCGCGACCACGGCCACCCGTCCTCCGTGCGGAGCGCTCGCATCGCGAAGCTCCTCCATGACGGCCGCGAACACGACCGACGGGTAATCGTCGAGCGTCGGGAACGCGAAGCCGCACTGGATCACGTCGGTACGGCAGCGCCGCATCATGGCGTGAGCTATCGCGACCTCGGTCTCGAACACGCCCAACTGCTTGCGGCGGGTCAGTGCGCCGAGCTCGACCTCCGCGTTGCGCAGTCCCACGACCTCGAGGCGCGTGTGCGGAGCGAGGTTCGAGATCAGGCCGGCGATGAACGTGCCATGCCCGGAGATCCCGTCGAGCTGGCCCACCGGATCGGTGTAGAGACCGTCGGGCTTGTCCGCCTTCCATTTCCCGGTTGTCGTGTCCAGCCACTGACCGTGGACCACGGTCACCCGGTCGTCGAGGTTTCGGTGAGACTCGTCGAGCTGATCGGGCTCGAGCCAGATGTAACCGCTGTCGAGGATGGTCACCTTGGCGGCCGGCTCGTCGGTGGGAGGCTTGACGAACAGTTGGTCGGGACTCGCAGCCGGGCTCGGTGGCGCCGCCGGGCAGCCACCGGCCTCAGCGGCCAGCAGCGACCCATGGTGAGGTGAGATCGCCGGCAGGATCAGTTCATGGCCGCCACGGGTCTGGACGCGCTCGTGTTCAGTGAGCGCGCGCAACCGCCGTGATTCATCGATCGCGCTTCGAGTCTCGGGCTCCTTCAGCCGCCAGATCTCAACCTGACTGAGCGGACCGTCCGGGTCGGGCTTGTGGTCCGGCTCGAGCGTTCGCCCCGGTTGCCGGGACGAACGCACCAACCGTGTGCGGGGCGCGAGCATTGTCGCGAGGTTCCCGACCGGCTCGGCCACATGCTCGAGCGCCTTACGGGCCGTGGCAGTCAACGCGCCCGGGCGCACGATGAGCTCCGAGTTGGCCGCGATTACGATGCCGTCGGGGCTGTGCTCATGGGTGAGACTTCCGACATTCAGCACGCGCTCGGCAATCCGGCTGAGTGCACCGCTCTCCACCGGGTTCACCATCCTGGGGCTCACGGCCGATCCTTTCCTCTGGGCGTGTGACGGGGCAATCCTATGAACATTGAGAGCACGTCGTGACCGTCCTGATACATCTACCGGCATGACAGTCGTGCCTGGTGGGGGCGATGCGCTCGACGTCGCGCAGGCCGCCTTCGAACGCGTCGAGGCCGACCCGTCCGCCGCTGCGCTGCTTGCCGAACGAGCTCTGCGCCTTGCCCGGAGGCGGCGACACGCTGAGGCCGAGGTCGCGGCGCTGCACGCGCTCAGCTTCGCCCAGCACGAGCTCGGAGACGGGCGGGCGATCCGTACGATTCGGCGCGCCGTCCGGTGCGGCGAGCGTCACGGCTTGACGCGGCGAACGGCGCTGGCACGTCGACGTCTCGCGCTTGACTTGGCCAGCCGCGGTGCGATCGCCGCGGCGATACGTGAGCTGGACCTCGCGTATGCAGCGTTGGACGAACACGAACAGGCGCGCTCCGAGGTATTCCGGATCGCCGTCCTCTGGTATGCGGGAACGACGACCGGGCCATTGAACGGAACGGACGGAGCGTTGGCTGTCCTACGCCAGCGCGGAGATGCGTTCTGGGAAGCGCAGTTGCTCCGAAATCGCGGGGGCTTTCTCCTGGAGCGTGGCGAAACCGTGCGGGCCGAGAGAGACCTTACCCGCGCCCGAGAGCTGTTCGCGGATCTGGGCGCGGCGGCCGCAGCGTCCGCGATCGAGCTTGAATTGGCTCGAAGCCCGCTCATTCGAGGCGACCTCCCGGAGTGTCTGGCGCGCCTCGACGCCATCGACGCAAGCGCCGTGTCGCCGCGGATCGCCGCCGAGCTGTTGCTGGTGCGAGCGCAGGCCACCGCGGCAGCACGTCTGCGCGGCGAGGCGCTGCAGGCGCTCCGCGAGTCCCAGGCGATTCGGAAGCGCTCGGGACGTGACGATCATCAGGGCCGCCTGGAAGCCATCCGTCTCACGCTTCTGGCCGGCGACGCAATCGGCGCCCGGGCCCTTGGGCTCCGGACCCAGCGCTCCTTTGCCGCCCAGCGGCGACGCGTGTTCGGAGCACGGGCAGCCGTCCTGACGCTTGCAGCGTCGGTCGCCGCGGGTGACGTGCACCGATCGGAGGTGCGCTCGGGTCGCCGGGCGGCGAAGACCCTTGCCGCCGCCGGCTGGCACACAGAGGCGCGGCGGGCGCAGCTGATGGTCGCTCGTGCCGCCATCGAGCTCGGCTCGCCGGCCGTGGCCCGGGGGGAGTTCGCCGGCTGCTCGCTGCTCTTGCGCCGCGGTCCAGTGGCCGACCGCATCGAGGCGTGGCACGTGCAGGCGCTTCTGCGGCTGGGCTCCGGCGATCGCGCCGGTGCGCTCCGGGCGCTGGGCGCCGGTCTGGGGCTACTCGAGGTCTATCGGGAGACGCTCGGGGCCTCGGATCTGCGTGCCAACGCATCCGAGATCGGCGTCGAGCTCGCCCAGCTCGGCCTCCGGGTCGCGCTTGGCGGTGCCGGCAAGGACGCGATGCTCGCTTGGGCGGATCGGCTGCGGGCAAACGCTCTCCGAACCACGCGGGTGACGGCTCCGCATAGCCCGGAGCTCCGGGACCGTGCGGCCGAGCTGCGGCAGGTGAGCGCGGAGATCTGGCGCGACGAGCGGGGGCAGCGAGCGTCGCGCGTGCTGCTCGCGCGCCAAGCTGCGCTCGAGACGACGATTCGCCGCCTGTCGCGGCACGCGACTGGTGCCCGGGCCCGCCGGAGCGCACCACCCAGCCGCCGTGAGCTCACCGGTGCGCTGGGCGGCGCCGCACTCGTCGAACTGATCGAGCTCGACGGCTCGCTTACCGCGCTCGCTCTCGTGGCAGGACGCCTCGCCCGGCATGAGCTCGGCCCCGTCGCGCCGGTCAACGAAGAACTCGAGTGGTTGCGCTTCGCGCTCGTGCGGCTGGCGCGCCGGGGCCATGGCGCGGCTCAGCGGGGCGCGATGCTGCAAGGCGCCAAGGCATCGGCCGAGAGGCTAGGTGAGCGGTTGCTCGCGCCGCTCACGGACCGCCTGGACGGCCGCGGGGTGGTGATCGTCCCGACCGGCTCACTGCATGCCCTGCCCTGGGCGATGCTTCCGCAGCTTCAGGGGCGCCCGGCGGTCGTCGCGCCATCGGCAGCCACATGGCTGGCGCTGCAATCGTCTCGGACTGAGCTGCGAGGCAAGGTCGTGCTGGCGGCGGGCCCGCGCCTGCGGCACGCGAGGAGCGAGCTCGCCGCGCTCCAGCGGCTCTACCCCGGAGCGATCACTCTTGGTGGGCGAGCGGCCACCGTCGACGCGGTGATGCATGCGCTCGAGGGCGCGAGCGTCGCGCACCTCGCCTGCCACGGGCACTTCCGCGCGGACAGCCCGCTGTTCTCCTCACTCGAGCTTGCTGACGGTCCGCTGAACGCTTACGAGCTACAGCGGCTTCGACGCCCCCCACGGCTGATCATCCTCTCGGCCTGCGACCTCGGCACACCCGACACACGTCCCGGTGATGAGCTGCTGGGATTCGCTGCCGCACTGATCGGGATGGGCACTCGCGCCATCATCGCCAGCGTCGCGCCGGTGCCCGACTCGGGGGCAAAGCGGGTGATGCTCGCGCTACACGACCATCTGACCGCCGGCGCCTCGGCGCCGGTGGCGCTGGCCAAGGCTCAGCAGAGCCTGAGCGCGCGCGGGCACGCGCAGCCTGTGTTCGTCTGCCTGGGCACGGGCTGACGCCTGCTGTTTTGCTCGGTCAGGGCACGAGGCGCTCACCGCCACGAGCCAGCGCTCCTCGTAACTCGATGTATCAGGCCGGGGCCTGGGGGCTCTAACAGGCAAACGCAACTGACACCCGGCAATCGGGCGAACCGGGAACGTCAGCTCGCGTGGGGGCGCAATAAAGGGGGAAACGGGGCGGGGGCATCGCCGGGGCGAGCGATGCTCCCGCTCATTTAGCGACAGAAGACACTCGCGTGGAGGGTCCGCAGATGTGGAGAAACCTGCCTGATCTCGGCGACTGGCTCGCACCTCAGCGTGTTTACGATGAGCCTCTCCGACGACTGTTGGATGGGGTGCCGGCGCCTGGCGCGCCGGTCGCGAATGGCGAAAGCGAAGTCGAGGAGCCCGTGACGGCTTCTGCCAGCAGCTGCACGCCGCGCTCGATGGCGGGCTCGGACATGTATGCGTGCCCGAGCACCAGCCCCGGTGGGCACTCGCCGGTGTAGCTGTGCAACGAGAGCCCCTCGATGCCCACGCCCCGCCGGGCCGCGGCAGCGAGCAGCGCGGGCTCGTCGGTGTCGTCGGGGACGAACACCGTGGTGTGCAGGCCGCCGGCTGCGTTCGAGGGCCGCCACTCCGGGAGCGCCTGGGCGAGGACTGTGACCAGATGCTCGCGGCGCTGCCGGTAGCGCAGGCGCATGCGCCGCAGGTGGCGCTCGAGCTCGCCGCGGGCGATGAAGTCAGCCAGGGCGAGCTGCCCCGCGACCTCGGAGCCGGCGTCCTCGATCGCCTTGGCGCTGATCAGCGCCCACGACAGCCAGGAGGGCGGAAGCATCCACCCCAGGCGCATCCCGGGGGCGAGACGCTTGCTGGCCGAGCCGATGTAAAGCACGCGGTCGGGCGCGATCCCCTGAAGCGCGCCGACTCGCTCCGGGCAAAGCTCGGTGTCGTAGTCGTCCTCGATGATCAGCCGATCGCCGCGGTCGGCCCATTCGATCAGCGCCGCGCGCCGCTGTGCGCTGAGCCGTGCGCCGGTCGGGAACTGGTGGGCCGGCGTCACCACGACGGCTTCGGCGCCGGTGGACGCAAGCGCCTCGACGTCGATGCCTTCGTGATCCACGGGGATCGGTGTGACGCTCAGGCCGGCCTCCTCGACGATCAGGCGCTGGGCGTGCCAGCCCGGCTCCTCTAGCGCGACCTGCTCGATCCCGTTCGCGTGCAGCCACCGGCAGGTCAGTGAGAAGCCCTGGCGAAAGCCCGTGCAGACAATCACGTGCTCGGGGTCGGGGGCGGCCCTGCGCACCCGGCCGAGGTACGCGGCCAGCGCTTCACGCAGCGCGGGCACGCCCCGGGGATCGCCGTAGCCGACCGCGTCGAGCGCCGTCTCGCGCCAGGCGGCTCGGACCGAGCGCAGCCAGCGATCCCGCGGGAATCCGGCCAGGTCCGGGAGCCCCGGAGTGAAGTCGTAGGCGAGCGCCGGCTCGAGCGGCGGGGCCGGGGCGCGGGGCGCCTGGGTGCGGACCCCGCCGGCCACCCGTACCGGTGCGCCCTGCCGGCTGTCGAGGTAACCCTCGGCCGCGAGCTGCTCGTAGGCCGCGGTGATCACGCCGCGGGAGATGCCGAGTTCGGCGGCCAGGGCGCGGCTGGACGGCAGCCGCGACCCCGCCGGGAGGCGCCCGTCGCGGATGGCCGCGCGCAGGATCCGCTCGAGCTGCTCGTACATGGGCGGCTCGCCGCGGCGGTCGAGCTCCACGAGCAGGTCAACTGGCCCTGTTCGAGGCCCCATGAACTGGAACTGTACGCGAGGCCAGCTGGAGCGTACGGTCCACAGCCATGAGCGAGATCACAGTTATCGGAGGCGGGATCGCCGGTCTTACCGCGGCGATCACGAGCGCCGAGAGCGGCGCCGAGGTGCGGCTGTTCGAGGCGCACGACGAATTGGGCGGACGGGCCCGCAGCACCGACGGGTCCTACAAGGCGAACCTCGGGCCGCACGCGATCTACGCCGGCGGCGTCCTGTGGAAGTGGCTCATGCAGCGCGGCCTGATGCCGCCGCTGGCCCGCCCGCTCCTGACCGGGGTGCGCTTCCACTACGAAGGCGCCGTGCACCGCACGCCGCCGCTCAGCCTGATCCCGCCCGGACTTCGCCTGCGCGGTCGGATGGCGCCGGTCGATCA
>DATIEI010000311.1:0-3593 GCA_035455845.1 Solirubrobacteraceae bacterium | reverse complement strand
TTGCGGTTGGAGTCGTTGAGAACGACGGTCGCGCGGTCGTTCCAGGTCTTGAACAGCGCGGCGGTGTCGTCGGGCGAGGCGTTGTCGACCAGGACGAGCTCGGCCTCGTCGCCGAGCGCGGGGCCGAGTGCGCGGGCGAGGCTGTCCAGGCAGCGCTCGGTGACGGCTCGCTGGCCGTGTGCGACGATCACGATCGAGTAGAGCGGAGTCGACACGGCCCGACCGTCCTAGCGCTCGACCGTCACGAACCCGCGGGTCCGCAGCGCCATTTCCGCCTCGCTCGCCATATCGTGGCCGAGCGCGGCCCACTTCCGGCGCAGGCTGGCGTCGGCCTCCCAGAAGTCGGCCTCGTTTCCGATCCCGCCCCGGGTGTGGTGGAACACCACGAGGTCCTCGGTCACCACGCGACGGCCGGCCGCGCGGGCCTGCAGGCAGAAGTCGACGTCGTAGCCGTGGAAGCCGTGGAACGTGGCGCTGTCGAAGCGCAGGTTGCGCACCGCCCACGGCGAGAGCACCATCAGCAGGCCGTCGACCGCTTCGACCTCGTGGCAGCCGGCGCCGTGATCGATCAGCCCGCGCGTCTCCCACACGCGCCCTCGGGGCTCGCCCTCCCACCAGCACAGGCTCCGGATCCCCGTGGCGCCGATCGCGCCGATCACCGCCACCGACGGGTCGGTCAACCGGGCTCGCACCTTGGCGCAGAACGCGGGGTCCTCGATCGCCACGTCCTCATGGAGGAGCACCAGCGCCTCCAGGTCCTGGTAGGCGGAGAACGCGTCGAGCGCCTCGTTGTAGCCGGCGAAGATCGAGTCGGTTTCGACCTGGGCCAGCGCCGAGTCGGGCTCGGCGCAGCGGGCGAGGCCCTCGCGCGCGTAGCGCTCGAACGTCTCCTGTGTCCCGATGCAGGCGGCGAACGCGATCATGCCGCGAGCGCGTGTCCGTTCAGGACCGCGTGCGGGTGCTTGCGCACGAACGCCTCGCGATCGTTCGCGACCTGGGTGCGAATCCACGCGCTCAGCTCGGGATCCTCGCTGGCCACGGTCTGGGACAGGCCGTGGCGGATCTGCGAGCCCTCGGTCAGCACCGGGGGCCGTCCGGCCCGACGCAGGCGATAAAGCAGGTCGGTGTCCTGATACCAGATGACCAGCGATGGATCGAAGAACTCGCCCGGACCATGCCCGAACTCCTCGACCGTGTCCCGGCCCATCGCGAAGCACCAGGCGGCGAAGTCGAAGCGCATGGGTCCACCGACAGTCAGCGGGAACGTGACCGCCGCGCCGGCGTCGAGCGCAGCGCGAAGGGGCGGCCACCAGCCGGCCAGCGGTTCGACATCGTCGTTCATGACGACCACGTACCTGCCCCGAGCCGCGCGCACGCCGGCGTTGACCGGCGCGGAGAATCCCTGCGGGGCGCCGCCGTTGTCGACGATCACGATCTCATGGGCCACATCGGTGCTCGCCTTGACCGCGACGATGCACGAGCGGACCCGCTCGGCGCCGGCGTCGAGTGTCGGGATCACGATGGTCAACTCGGGCGCCTCGCCGGCGGGGCGCCGGGCGCCGCGCGTGCGGGCAACGGGAGCGGCCACGCGGCTGGCCGGCACGCTCAGCGTGCGCAGCCCGCGCTCGGCCAGGGCTACGCCGAGGGCGCCGGCTACGAGCGGCTCGGGGATATCGGGCATCTCGGCGGCCCTGAAATCGGCAGCGCGCACAGCCAGCGACCAGGCCGCGACAGGACTCTGGCCGGCCAGGCCCTCGGTGGCACTGGCGGCCAATCCGACGCCGGGATCGGCCAGCGCCGCGGCGAGGGGCGCCAGCCATTCGGCGGCCGGGACGGCGGCGTCGCGCAGGAAGACGAGGATCTCGCCGCGCGCGAGCTCGGCGCCGCGGCGGGCCGACCCGGCGAAGCCGAGGCGGCGGTCATTGCGAACCACCGTGACGTCTCCGGACAGGCGGTCCAACAGCTCGCCGAGGTCGGCCGAGGCGTCGTCGACGATGATGATCTCGTGGAGCGGGCGCTCCGGCTGGCCCGCGATGCCCTCCAGGCAGCGAAGGGCCTGCGCCGGACCGCATACGGGCGACAGAGGCACGATGATCGAGAGCTCCGGAGCCATCTCCCCGGTGATCGGCCGGCTCGCTGGATGCTTAAGCCACCGGGGGCGGACCGCCAAGGCGGCCCGCCCCCGTTCCGGTTCCCTCGATGAATCGGACGTGGATATGTGGCTCCGCGCGATGTGAGGTGGGACGGTCGCGGAGCGGTTTGTGCCCTCGGCGGCGACAGCGAATGTGTCGCGTTCGAAGCTTGGTGAGGCGAAGCTTGGAGATTCGCCCGACCGGACGACGCGCTAGGCGCCGCCCGGCCTGACGAAAGATGGATCAGCCCGTGATGAGCTTCAGCACCATCTGCGGCTGCGAGTTGGCCTGGGCGAGCATCGCCGTGCCAGCCTGCTGCAGCACCTGCTGCTGGGTCATCGTGGTCATCTCGGTCGCCATGTTGACGTCCTGAATGTTGCTCAGCGAGGAGGACATGTTCTCCTGGGTCACCGAGATGGCATTCGAGGTGTACTGGAGACGGTTCTGGACCGCACCCAGCGTCGCCGCCATGGACGAGATGTTGTTGATCGCGGCGCCGATGAGGCTGACCGCGTTGCTCTGGCTGAGATCGAACACCGCGGTGCTGGTGCCAGCGTTGCTCCAGGTGAAGCCGACGCTGCTGTCCAGGCCGCTGGAGCCCTCGATGTTCTGGAACGACACCGACAGCGTGTCGTTCGCCGCCGGGCCGACCTGGAAGGTCACCGCGCCGTTGGTGTTGGCGGTGCCGTCCAGCAGGTTGATCCCGTTGAACTGCACGGAACCCTTCTGCCGGTCGATCTCGTTGGTGAGCTGGTTGACCTCGCTCTGGATGTCCGTCTTGTCCGAAGACGAGAGGTCGCCGTTCTGGTACTGCACGGCCAGCTCGCTGATGCGCTGCAGCATGCTCTGGACGTTGTTCAGCGCGCTATCGGCGGTCTGGACCATCGAGGTCGCGTCGCTGACGTTCTGGGAAGCCTGCTGCAGGCCGTTGACCTGGGCGGTGAGGCCCTGGCTGATCGCGTAACCAGCGGCGTCATCGGCGGCCGAGTTGATGCGAAGGCCGGACGACAGACGCTGCATCGCCTGCGACACGGCGTTGCTCGACTTGCTCAGACCGATCTGGGTCTGCATCGCCGTGGTGTTGGTGAGGATCGAAAGGGACACGGTGTACACCTCCGTGGTGTGGTCGTTTTAGAGTTGTCCCCCGGCGGCTCCTTGCCACCGGTCTCTCCGGTTATCGCCCCCTGGGCGCCGCACTTGAGGGGCGTCCAGATCGATCTGGACGCTCTGCTCAAAAGGCGAGCGCGATCAGGCGGTCACGTCGACGTGGAGGCCCATCTCGCCCTCGTCGTCACGCTCGCCCGATGTCTGTGAGGTGGCGTCGTCCGGGCGGGGCTGACGCCGGCGTCGGTCCTCGTCGGGCCCGCGGCGACGCCCGTCTCGATCAATCCGGCCGATCAACGGCGCCGGCGTGATCGGCGGAATGTTCGGCGCGACCGGGATGATCGGGTGGATGGGATC
>DATIEI010000310.1:0-2758 GCA_035455845.1 Solirubrobacteraceae bacterium | reverse complement strand
TAGTGGGCGCCGCCGCCGGCTATTTCGTCGTGAACCTGCTGCTCGTGACCCGGGCCACGACCCTGTACATGGGGATCCCGTTCTCGGAGGCGCTTCGCAGCGACCTGATCTTCGGCCTGTCGGTGAGCGCGGTGCTGCTGTGTCTGGCGCCGGTCGTCGACACGGTGTTCCAGTTCAGCCCGATCCTCTTCCCATTGCTCCTGGTCCCGCTGGTCGGCGTTTACGTGAGCGGCCGCCAGACCGTGCGCACGGTGACCGCCGAGCACCTCGCTCGTCATGACCATCTGACCGAGTTGCCCAACCGGCGCTGGTTCATGGAGGAGGTCGGCGCCGCGCTGGGGAACGCTGCGCTGCAGACCGGCGGGCTGCTCCTGGTCGACCTCAACGGCTTCAAGGACATCAACGACACGCTCGGCCACCACCACGGTGACCTCGTCCTGCAGGAAGTGGGCCCCCGCCTGCGCGCCGCGTTCCGCGGCGAGGACCTCGTGGCGCGGCTGGGCGGGGACGAGTTCGCGGTGTTCATGCCCGGTGCCGACATCACCGCCGCACCGGCCGCGGTGCCGCGCCTCCAGGACGCGCTGCACACGCCGGTCGACGTCGACGGGATCAGCATCGCGCTCGACGCCAGCATCGGGCTGGCCTGGTATCCAGAGCACGGCGGGGACGTGGACACGCTGCTCCAGCGAGCCGACGTGGCCATGTATCGCGCCAAGGCGGCCCACCACGCGCTGGTCGTCTACCGCTCCGAGGACGACGACCACAGCCTCGAGCGCCTCGGCATGGCCGCCGACCTGCGCCGGGCGGTGGCCGGCGACCAGCTCGTGCTCCACTATCAGCCGCAGGTCGAGCTCGGCCAGGGCCAGCCCGTGGCGGCCGAGGGCCTGGTGCGCTGGCATCACCCCCAGCGCGGCCTGCTCGGACCGCTCGAGTTCATCGAGATGGCCGAGCGGACCGGCGTGATCAAGGACCTCACCTACCGGGTGCTCGACCTGGGCCTGCGCGACCTGCACACGTGGACCGAGGAAGGACGGCACCTCTCGCTGTCGCTCAACGTGTCGGTACGCAGCCTGCTCGACCGTCGCTTTCCCGACGAGGTGCAGCGGCTGCTCGAGGAGCATCGCGTCGACGGCCACGCGCTCACGCTGGAGCTGACCGAAAGCTCGCTGATGGTCGATCCCGAGCTGGCCAAGCGGACCATGCGCCATCTTGCCGAGCTCGGCGTGTCCGTGGCGATCGACGACTTTGGCACCGGCTACTCGTCGCTGGCCTACCTGACGGACCTGCCGATCGGGGAGCTGAAGATCGACAAGTCGTTCGTGCGCGCGATGAGCTCCGACAGCCGCAACGCGATCGTGGTGCGCTCGACGATCGAGCTGGCGCACAACCTGGGCCTGCGCACGGTCGCCGAGGGAATCGAGGACGCGTTCACGTTCGAGCGCCTGCGCGGGCTCGGCTGCGAGCTCGCTCAGGGGTTCCACATGAGCGAGCCGCTGCCGGCCAGCGGCCTGCTGAACTGGTGGGACGTGCACGCCGGGCAGCGCGCGGACGCGACCCCGGTCGAGCCGCAGACCAGCAAGCTCATCCTCCCGCGTCTGAGCGTCGCCTGATGCTGCTGGTGATCACCGCCCTGGTCCTGGTCGCCAGCGTCCCGCTCGCCGGCGGGCGCCTCGGTGCCCTGGGCGAGATCCGCCCGCGCGCGGTCTGGTCAGTTCTGCTCGCAGCCGCCATCCAGATTGCGATCACCCAGATGGCGGGTGGCAGCCACGAGCTGCACGTGGTCCTGCACGTGCTCTCCTACGCGCTCGACGCGTATTTCCTGTTCGCCAACCGGCGCCTGGTCGGCGTTCCGCTCCTCGCCGTCGGCGCTGCCCTGAACGTGCTGGCGATCGTCACCAACGGAGGCGTGATGCCGGCCAACGCCGCGGCACTGCGGATCTCGGGCATCGCCAGCCGCCCCGGATTCGACAACTCGGCAGTGCTGGCCCACCCGCATCTTGCCTTCCTGGGCGACGTGATCCCGGTGCCGGGTCCGTGGCCGATCGGCAACGTGCTGAGCGTCGGCGACCTGATCATCTTCATCGGAGCACTCATCGTGCTGCACGTAGCCTGTGGATCGCGCATCTCGAGGCTGCGCCCGGGCCGCCGGAGCGCCAGAATCTCGCGTGATGCGCGAGGTTCGACTGCCGGAATCTGAGGAGCCACGCGAGGCGGCGTCGTTCCTGGCCTGCCTGGCCACGGTCCTCGAGCTGCCCTTCGAAGACCTTCCGCGCCCGGCCGAGGGTGCCGATCACGCGACCGGCTGGGGCATGAGCCGATGGCTGGGGAGGTTCGGTCTCGGGCTGGCCCGTGTCGCCGAGCCGACGTCATTCTCGTGGCCCGGGCCATGGATCGCTCGCGTGACTGCGCCGCACCGGTACGTGGTCATGTACGGCGTGCCATCCGGCGTGGTGTGGGATCCCGCCGGCGACGGTGAAGTCGAGCCAGACTCGATCGAGGACGGGTTCTTGGTCGCGGCCGCGGACATCGCGCTGGCCATGCCGGCGCGTCCCGCCCCACCGTCCGGCGCAGGCACCGTCGAGGCCATCGCGGTGGCGCCGTCCGCCGGTGAGCCGGCCCAGCTGCTCCAGCAGGTCCGCGCGCTGCCCGGCAAGGGCCTTGAGGGCGACCGCCACGTGACTGGCCGCGGCACGTTCCCCTCGGGACCGCCCGGAAGCGCACTGACCCTGATCGAGGCCGAGGTGTGCGAGTCGTTCGA
>DATIEI010000309.1:0-9850 GCA_035455845.1 Solirubrobacteraceae bacterium | reverse complement strand
GCTGAGGACCGTCGCCTCATCGACAACCGGTACGGTGTTCGGCATCGCGATCACTGCGCAGAAGCCGCCCGCGGCGGCCGCGGCGGTTCCGGTCTCGAGGTTCTCCTTGTACTCCTGGCCGGGCGTCCGCAGGTGCACGTGCGGGTCGACGAAGCCGGGGAACAAGTGGCTGCCGTCCGCGTTGATCGTCTCGATGCCCTCGGCGGCCGGGACCGATCCGGGCGCGCCGAGCTCGGCGATGTGACCGTCGCGGATCAGGACGTCGTGGGGCTCGTCGAGATCGGCGCGGGGGTCGAGGACGTGCGCGTTCTCGATCAGGAGCTCGGCCGGAGCGGCGTCCCGGTGAAACAGTCGCTGGACGCTCATCACGCCACCGCCGCCAGCGCGGGAGCGCCCACGAGCAGCTCGTATAGAACGGCCATCCGCACCGCCACCCCAGCCCGGACCTGCGCGCCGATAAGCGCCTGGGGGGAGTCGATCGCCTCGCCGCTCAGTTCGACACCCCGGTTCACAGGCCCCGGGTGCATCAAGAGCTGGCCTGGGTGCAGCCGCGCCGGCGTGATCTGGTAGCGGCTCGCGTACTCGCGCAGAGAGGGCACGAACGAGTCGCGCATCCGCTCCTGCTGCATGCGCAGGACGTACACCACGTCGGCGGTTTCGAGGCCGTCGAGCGTGGTCGCGGCATCGCAGCCGAGTGCCTCGATCTCGCGGGGGATCAGCGTGGGCGGCCCGCACACGGTGACCTCGGCGCCCATCCGGGTGAAGGCCAGGATGTTCGAACGGGCGACCCGCGAGTGCAGGACATCGCCGACGATCCAGATCTTTGTTGCGTCGAGCGAGCCGAGCCTGCGGCGCAGCGTGAACACGTCGAGCAGCGCCTGGGTGGGGTGCTCGTGCTTGCCATCGCCCGCGTTGATCACCGATGCCGGCGTCCAGCCGGCGACCAGCGCGGCCGCGCCGGCGTGGGGCGATCGGATCACGATCGCCGCCGGGTCGTAGGCCGACAGCGTCTGCACGGTGTCCTTCAGCGACTCGCCCTTGTCGACGGCTGAGCCCTGGGAGCGGATCGAGACCACGTCGGCGCTCAGGCGCTTGGCGGCCAGCTCGAAGCTCGAACTGGTCCGGGTGCTCGACTCGTAGAACAAGTTGACGATCGTCCGGCCGCGCAGCGCCGGGACCTTCTTGATCTCCCGGCCCGAGACCTCGTCGAAGGACTCGGCTCGGTCGAGGATCCGCTCGATGGCCGACCGGTCGAGGTCGTCGATCGAGAGCAGGTGACGTCCGAGCTTCCTCATGCCGCCGCCCGCTCCGGAGTCGGCGCCGGGCCGATCGTGACCTCGTCGACGCCGTCGATCTCCTCGACGAAAACGTTCACGCGCTCCTCCTGTGAGGTTGGGATGTTCTTGCCCACGTAGTCCGGGCGGATCGGCAGCTCGCGGTGGCCACGGTCGACCAGCACGGCGAGCTGTACCCGGGCCGGGCGGCCGTAGTCGAACGTCGCGTCGATCGCGGCCCGCACGGTGCGGCCGGTGTACAGGACGTCGTCGACGATCACGATCGTCCGGCCGTCGACCGGGAACTCGAGATGGGTCGCATGTACCACGGGCGCGCTCGGACGGATCGCGTAGTCGTCGCGGTAGAACGAGATGTCGAGGTCCCCGAGCGGCACCGCGGGCTCGAGCAGCTCGCTGGTCAGCGTCTGCAGTCGCCTCGCCAGCACCGCCCCGCGCCGGTGGATGCCGACAAGGGCGATCGCTCCGTCCGGGTTCTTCTCGACTATCTCGTGGGCGATCCGCACCAGCGTGCGGCGCATGTCATCGCGGTCGAGCACGACCGTCATGTTTACGCGCTCCTTCCTGGCCTCACGGGACCGGGTTAAAGGGGCCGACTCGAATCAGGGTAACAATCGGTGCGGCGGAAGGAGCCTGCTTGAGAAACCGGCCGTATTTTCCCGTTTCTCGAGCAGGCCCGGGTCAGGGGCGGCGGCGGTACAGCACGTGCGGCAGGCCGGCGTGCACGATGTCGCGCTCGTAGGTGAAGCCCGCCTTCTCCATGACCCGTCTCGAAGCGTGGTTGTCCGGGAGCGTGAACGCGACGAGCTCGAGCAGCTCGAGCTGCCCGAAGGCGACCTCGACGCAGGCGTGCGCCAGCTCGGTGGCCAAACCCTGACCCCAGCGCTCCGGTATCACGGCCCATCCGGCCTCGACGTCGTTCAGCCCGGCGGTGTAGGTGTACTGAAGGCCGCCGCGCCCGACCATCTCGCCGGTCTCGCCGTCGACCAGCCGCCACATGCCGAAGCCGTGGCGGTCCCAGTGGTCGACCTTGGCGGCGAGCCCCTCGAGCACGTCGGTCTCGGTCGGGGTGCCGCCCCCGGGCCAGAGTGTGGCGGACACCCGCGGGTCGCGGAGCAGCCGCAGCTGCTCGGAGGCGTGCTCGAGCCTCAGGCGCTCCAGGATCATGCGCTCGGTTTCGACTCGCTCGATCGTGCTGATGCGCATCAGGCCGTGTCGCCGACCGGCTCGGTCTCCTCCGCTTCCGCCGCCTCGCGGTCCTCCCATCGGATCAACTCGGGCTCTCCTCGCTCCGGGAACGGGATCTCGATCGTGTCGAAGTCGCGCGGGAGCACGGTGCGGGGAAAGATTGCCCGCGCCTCGTCGCGCAGCAGCCCGACCGGGTACCGCGTCGAGAAGTGAGTGAGCGCGAGCATGGTCACGCCGGCGTCCCGGGCCAGCGTGGCCGCCTGGCCGGCGGTCGAGTGACCGGTCTCGGCGGCGCGCTCGCGCTCCTCCTCGGCGAACGTGGCCTCGTGCACCAGGAGGTCGGCCGCGTGGCTGGCGATGGCCAGGGTCTCGCACGGCGAGGTGTCGCCCGAGATCACGATCTTGCGGCCCGCGCGCGGCGGACCCAGCACCTGCTCGGGACGGACCCCGCGCACGACCTCGCCGCGCTGCAGCTGGCCGAACTCCGGTCCGGGCACGACCCCGAGGGCGCTGGCCGTCCGAGGGTCGAACTCGCCCGGCCGGGGGTCCTCGTAGACGACATAGGCGAATGCGTTCGAGACGCGGTGGGCCACCGGCACCGGCGCGATCTTGTATCCGTCTCGCTCGAGCACGTCGCCGGGCGCCAGCTCGACGAGTCGGAGATCGAAGCGCACCCGTCCAGCTACCCGCATGGCCAGGGTGACCAGATCGCGCAGCCCCGGCGGCCCGTGGATGGTCAGCGGCCGCTCCCGGGCGCGGAGGTCGAACGTCTTGAGCAGGCCGGGCAGGCCGAGCCAGTGGTCGGCGTGGAAGTGGGTCAGGAACACCTCGGTCAGCTCAGTGAGTCCGACGGACTGCACGAGCTGACGCTGGGTCCCCTCGCCGCAGTCGAACAGGATGCGGTCGCCGCCGCGGCGCACCAGCACCGCCGGCAGCCCGCGCCGCGGGGTCGGGATCGAGCCGGCGGTGCCGGCGAAGAAAACCGAAAGATCCATCGCTTGGAGTCTGTCAGCCGAGCACGATGAGCTCGAAGCTCACCCGCCCGTTATCCGCGCGGGCGATTCCCATGGTGTGCGCGGGGGAGCGTCGGCGCTCGGTGGGGCTGCCCGGATTGAAGATCTGAAAGCCGTCTTCGGCGCGCTCGTGCAGCGGGATGTGCGAGTGCCCGAACACGACCGCGTCGGCCTGAGGAAAGCGCCGGCGCATGCGGGCGAGCCGCCCCTTGGCCGGGCCCGCGTCGTGGGTGACCGCGATCGTGGCGCCTTCGGCCTCGACCATGGCGCTCGCCGGCAGCGCCGCGCGGACCTCGGCGTCGTCGACGTTCCCGTGCACCGCCACGACCTCGCCATAGGACTCGAGCTCGTGCAGCACCGCCAGCGTCATCAGGTCGCCGGCGTGCACGATCAGATCGGCGCGCTTGAGGCGTTCCACGCAGGCGCCGGGCAACCGGCGGCTCCCCCGCGGCAGGTGCGTGTCCGAGATGAGCGCGATCTGAACGGTAAGCTCCTGGGAGTCCCTGACTCTAGGGACTCCCCGCGCCCGTAGCTCAGGGGATAGAGCGCGCGCCTCCGGAGCGCGAGGCCGCAGGTTCAAATCCTGCCGGGCGCGTTACGACTGCGGTGACGGGCTTCACCGCCGCGCGATCAGCTCTCCGTGTAGGACGACGAAGAAGCCGTCGTCGTGCTCGATCCATCGCCGCCACGCTGTTGCGATCGCCTCGAGTTCGCCGGGGCTGCTGAGCCCGTACCCCACGGCCTGTTCGGACGGCGCCCACACGAAGCCGCCGTAGTCGCCATCGCGCACGGCGAGCACTCCGCCTGGCCTCACCACGCGGCGCATCTCAACCACCGCCGCGACGGGATCGGTCAGATGCTGCAGTAGCTGGTGGGCGTGGACGACGTCGAAGGACTCGTCGTCGAACTCGAGCGCATATGCGTCGGCGGTCCTGAACTCGACACCGGAGATCTCGCGCGAGTCGAGCGCGCGTTGGGCCTCGGCCAGCACGCCGGCGTCCCGGTCGACGCCGACCGTCGGACCGGGAGCGATACGAGCAGCGAGATCGAGCGTGATCGTGCCCGGCCCACACCCCACGTCGAGGAGCCGCATCCCTGGTGCGAGGAACGGCAGCAGATAGCCCGCCGAGTTCTCGGCGGTTCGCCAGCGATGGCTGCGGAGCACTGACTCGTGGTGGCCATGGGTATAGATGTCGCCCACAGCCGTGTACGTCATCACGTACAAATGTATGCCCTCGAGGACGCGCCTTCGCGACTTCCAGCGAACGCACGGCGTCAAGGCGGAGCGAATGACTGTCGGGATCTGGCGACGCGAGCACGCGGATCGGTAACCGAATGAATGCGGACCAAAAGTTGTGCGATTCGCTCATCGGACTCAAGTTGCGCGCGACCTGAACCGAGGATGTCGGCGAGAAGGACCGCCGCCCCCCCAGCCCGTATTGCACGGCGACGCGCTGCAGCTTCCGCGAGCGAGGGAGACGCCGAGAATCGCGCGACCTCGGACATGGACGTCCGAGGGCGCGGCCTGACCCGTCCAGGCCACCCACGCGCTTTGGTGAGGAAGACCAGCCGCGATCGGCCTCGTCCATCCGTTGACCGCGTCGCCTCGGAGGTCCAGATTCGGAGCGGCCGGCCGATTGCGAGGGCATGGTGGGCAGGCTCATCGTGCTCGGGACCGTGCTGGTCGCCCTCGTCGGCGCTGGGCCGGCGAGCGCCGACGTGACCTGCCCGACCGGTGCCGCCACCCAGACGATCACGGTCGTGAACCAGGCCAAGATCCGGCCACGGGCGCTGACCAGGGTCGAGCGCGCGGTGGCCGCGCAGTCCGTGCAGGTGCGCGCCGCCTGGGGCACGCCGTGCGCCCGGTTCGCTCCCGGCGGATGGAAGGTGTACGTGAAGATCGGTGTCGCCGAGCCCCACGGCGAGCACGACTTCTACGGTCAGCCGTACGCCCTGGTGTGGACGTCGGGCGCAGGCGTCGAGGGGTGGTCGCGCGACTTCTCGCACGAGGTGATCGAGATGCTCGAGGACCCCTCGCTGAACGTCCGCTACTCGCACGAGGGCTCGACCTGGCAGCGGGAGATCGCCGATCCGGTCGAGGGCCTCGGCTACCGGCTGAACGGCGTGTACGTGGCCGACTTCGTGACGCCGCAGTGGTACGCCGGGGCGAGCACGGGCGCCGACGTGCTCTGCCAGGGCGTGAGCTGCGCCGACGACAGCCCGCTGATCGCGCCGGCGGTCAACGCCGGCCCGTGGGATCAGATGCGGGCGCTCACCGCCCCGTGGGCGGAGTTCGGCCCGCGCACGATGCTGCTCGCCGGCACCTAGCAGCGCCGCAGTTCAAGCCGTAGCCTTCGCAGTCGTGCAGGAACGGATCGACCTTGGACCGGGCAGGGCGATCCGCCACGACGGCGATCCCGGACGCTGTGCGGTGCTGCTGCCGGGTCAGTTCTACCCGACGCGGGCACCGGCGCTGTGGTTCGCGCGGGAGGCAGCGATGAGCCGAGGCTGGGGTGCGCTCGAGGTGCTGGGCGAGCCCGGCGAACACGATGACCCGCTGGGCTGGGAGCGCGAATGTACGGACCGGGCGCTCGAAGCGAACCGAGGCGCGCGCCAACTCATCATCGGCAAGTCGCTGGCCACTCTGCTGGCCGGTGAGATAGCCGAGCGCGGCCTCCCCGCCGTTTGGCTGACTCCGCTGCTGAACGAAACCGACGTGATCGACGGTCTGAGCAAGACGCGGCACCCGACCCTGCTGGCGGGCGGCGATGCCGATCCCACCTGGCTGGTCGACCGCGTGCCCGACAACCCCGCGATCGAGGTGCTCGAGCTTCCCGCCGTCGATCATGCCGTGCAGGTGCCGGGCGACGTGCGTGCGTCGGTTGACGCGCTCGCCCGCCTGGTCGACGGGATCACTCGATTCGTCGAGGACCTATAGCGCGCGGAGCGTCGGCAGGAGGTCCTTCTCGGCCCACGTGGTGATGGCGGGCTGATAGTGATCGCTGATCACCGAGCGCGGCCGGCGTCACTGATCGATTTTGTCGCGATGAGGCGGGTTGGTCTCGCCGGCCTCGATGTCCTGATCCGGGTGCGGCTCGCTGGTGCTGGTCGCCCCGGTCGGAGCGTGCGCCTCATCGCCGAAGGGCTGACCGTCGGGGTCGGGAGGATCCCGGGGATCTGGCCGCTTGTCGTACGGGTCCGGCCACTCGGTCGGATCGGGATCGCTCGCCGGGTTGTTCAACTCGTGGTGGGGGTCGCGGTCCTCAGACGGCGGTGGGGCGTTGCGTTCGTCGGGTTCCATAAGGCTCCTGTTCAGTGGATCGGGGCGTGCGCCGGCATGGGGATGTCGAGCTCGAACAGCCAGAAGTCCCGGGCGATCACCGGCACCGAGACGTTGTAGACCGGCGTCTTGCCGATCGCTCCCTCGAACGTACCCGCGTGGGCGTGGCCGTGCAGGACGAGGTCGGGCTCGTGCTCGGCGATCGGGGGGGCCAGCCGGTCGGTACCCAGGTAGCCCCAGATCCCCGGGGGCTCTCCCTCGATCGTCTGCTCGGTGGGGGCGTAGTGCAGCAGCACGATGCGAGCCGGGCACAGCGCGATGTCGCGCAGGCCCTGGTCCAGGGCCTGGACGTCAAGCGTCGTCTCGTGGTACACCGCGCGCAACAGCGGCTCGCCGAAATCGGGCAGGTGCGAGCCGGGGAACCCGCCCACGAAGCCCTTGAGGCCGACGATCCCGACGTCGAGACCGCCCGCCTCGCACACATGCCAGGTGCGGTCCAGCACGTGGATGCCGCCGCCCTCGAGCACGGCCACGAGTTCCTCGGCGCGGTTGACGTGCCAGTCGTGGTTGCCGAGCACGGCGAACACCGGGACGTCGAGCCCGGCGCAGGCATCGGCCAGCACGGCGCCCTGCTCGGGCTCGCCGTGAGTGGTCAGGTCGCCGGCCAGCAGGACGAGATCGGCGACGCCGTTGAGGGCCGCGATCGAACGGCGGACCTCATCGCGGTGCGCCTCGGAGCAGTGGATGTCGCCGGCGGCGGCGATCCGCAGGCAATGCGTGCCGGGACCCTCTTGCATATGAGCGTCCAACTACCCAGCTGTGGGTATTTCCATAGGACCGTGCGCCACCGAGACGCCTTCAACGCGCTGATCGACACCATGAAGGTCACGGTTGCCACGCTGCGCGACGCCGATGTCCAATTCATGCTCGGAGGGAGCATGGCGGCGTGGGCGCGCGGCGGCCCGGAGCCCGACAGCGACCTCGACCTGATGGTCTCACCCGACCACGCGGAGGCGGCGCTCGAGGCGCTGGCGAGCGCCGGCATGGAGGTCGAGCGACCTCCCGAGGAATGGCTCTACAAGGCCTGGCATGGCGAGGTATTGATCGATCTGATCTTCTGCCCGTCCGGCCTGGAGCTGACCGACGAGGCGTTCGCCCGGGCCGAGACGATCCCGGTGATGGCCGTGGGGATGCCGGTGATGGCGCTCGAGGACGTACTCGTCACGATGCTCTACGCGCTCGACGAGCACGCCCTGGACTATTCGCGCCTGCTGGCCATCACGCGGGCCCTGCGCGAGCAGATCAACTGGCCGGCGCTGCGCCGGCGGGCGAACGGATCGCCCTTTGCCAAGGCGTTCATGACCCTGGTCGAGGAGCTCGACATCGCGCCGGGGGCCGAGCCCGCGCGCGAGGCCGGTGCCGGCGAGGCCCGCGCGCGTGTGCGGGTCATCGGCGCCACCGAGTGAACCGCGCCCGGCGTGGGTATAGCGGTCACGATGAAGGTGCTCGCCGTCACCAGCGAACCGATCACCGCGGGGCAGCTCAGGGATGCCCTGGGTACGGACAAGGACCTTTCCGACACCGAGGTCATGGTGGTGGCGCCGGCGTTCGCCGACAGTGGATTCAAGTTCTGGATGTCCGACGCTGACGAGGCGATCGCCCGCGCCGAAGAGGTACGCGTCCAGAGCGTCGAGCGGCTCGGACAGGAGGGCGTGTCCGCCACCGGCGACACCGGCGAGGCCGATCCGTACGTGGCGATCGAGGATGCGCTGAAGACCTTCGGCGCCGACCGGATCGTGCTGTTCACTCACGGCGGCGACGCTCAGCGCTACCGCGAGGATCTCGACGAGCGCGAGATCGGCGAGCGCTTCGGCCTCCCGGTCAATCACACGTCGGTGTAGGCCCGAACGCCCAGGCGGCGCATCAGCAGCTTGGCGTTGGACGGCGCGTAGCTGTTCCAGTCGTTGTTGTAGTAGACGTAGGCGTCCTTGCTGCGCACCCACCCGGCGATCCGCTCAGCCCACTCGGCGATCTCCGTGGCTGAGTAGTTCCCGTGGCGCCCACGCGCCCCGTAGTGGAAGCGGATGAAGCGCCAGTCGGCGGTGGCCTCGTACGACTGAAACGGCCGTGTGGGATGGTCCCCGATCGTGAGCGCCACACCGCGCGCGCGTAGCGCTTCCATCACCGATGGCACGAACCAGCTGTCGTGGCGGAACTCGATCGTGTGGCGGCCGTGCGGCAGCAACTCGAGCCATCCGTCCAGGCGCGCGTCGTCTCGGTGGAAGTTCTCGGGCAGCTGCCACAGCACCGGCCCGAGCCGGCCCGCCTCGATCATCGGCTCGAGCGGCTCGTAGAACCGCTCGATCCCGTCGGCGATGTCGGCCAGGCGCTTGATGTGGGTCAGGTAGCGGCTGGCCTTGACCGCGAACAGGAACTCGGGAGAGGTCTGCGACACCCAGCCGGCCACCGCCTCGCGCCGGGCCAGCCGGTAGAAGGTGGAGTTCACCTCAACTGTGTCGAACACCTCCGCGTAGCGCTCGAGCCAGCGCCGCTTGGCCAGCTTGTCCGGGTACAGACGGCCACGCCACGAGTCGTACATCCATCCCGAGCAGCCAATGCGTACTGGCGTCATCACCGGGGTAGGGGCCGAGATGGATGTCGACGACCAACCTTCCACCGGCCCCGGTCCCGACCCGGCCGAGCTACAAGAACCTGCACGAGGCGGTGCACGCCTGCCGCGCCTGCGACCTGTGGGAGGGTGCCACCCAGGCGGTGATGGGCGAGGGCGCCCGGCACGCCCACCTGATGCTGGTCGGTGAGCAGCCCGGCGACCGCGAGGACATCGAAGGTCACCCGTTCGTCGGCCCGGCCGGCAGGATCCTCGACCAGGGACTCGAGGGGGCCGGGATCGCGCGCGACGACGTCTACATCACCAATGCGGTCAAGCATTTCCGCTACAAGCTCCGCGGCAAGCGGCGGATCCACCAGAAACCCGACCGCTGGCAGGTCGCGGCGTGCTTCCCGTGGCTGCAGGCCGAGCTGGCGGTGGTCAAGCCGGCCGCGCTGGTGTGCCTGGG